>NZ_JBSFIA010000045.1:0-81080 GCF_053597355.1 Streptomyces sp. NPDC001443 | reverse complement strand
TCGCTGATGCCGCTGCGCCTGGCCCGCTACGGCGTCCCGCTGTCCGAGACCGCCCCGGCGGGCCTCGCGGCGGCGGGCATCGAACCTGTCCTGCTCCCCCCGGCCCCCCAGCCCGCGCTCACGGCCAACGCGCCGGCCCCGCCGGCCCCTCTGGCCGCCGCCCCGCGTACCGTGGAAGCGGCCCCCGACCGGCAGCAGCACGCCCCCCAACAGCACCAAGGCCAGCACAGCGGGGAACTCCTGCTGAAGGATCCCTCTCCGCAGGAGACGGGCACGTTCCCCGGCCCGGCCGGTCCCCACCACACCCGCCGGGTCGGCGAGGACATCGATACCCTCGCCCCACAGCTCGCTCCTGCCATCGCCGCCGGGCCGGCGTCACATCCCCGTCACGGTGCCTCTCCCAGCACCTGGCACGACCACGGACACGAACGCGGAACCCCACCCGCCGCCCGTACCCCTGCAGCCCCCACACCTCCACAGACCAGCCACACGGAGTCCGGCAGCCCGCTGGCATCCGCAGGCCCGGTGCATGCAGGCGTCTCCCCCACCCTCGACCCGGGCACACCCCACACCGTCCCGGCCCCCGACTCCGTTGTCGGCCCGCAGGGGACCGGCCCCCGCAACGGCACCACGGCGCACCACCCACCCCACACTCCTCCGGCTGCCGCACGGGCCCGGCAGGCCAAGCACACGCAGCCCCTGCCGCCGGGAGACCGGGCACGTCCCCCCACGCCGCAAGGCCGCCCGCAAGGAGAACAACTCACCGCGCCCGACCGCTACTACCTCGCATGGATGCAGTACCAGAGCGAACACGGCACCGAACCCACTGCCGAACAGCTCTCCACCCACCTCGCTGGCCAAGGACTCCTCGGACGTGGCCGCCGACCCGTCAGCCCCGCCAACCTGCGCCGCCACTTCCTGCGCTGGCGCGTCTACAACATCTGGGCCGAGCACCGGCGGCACACGCAGGCGCCCTCCAGCGCCGACCTGGCCCAAGAATGCGCAGCCCGTGGCATCACCGGCCAGTACAACCGGCCCGTGACCGCCCTCTACATCACCGACGAAACCCCGGACTTCGAGCGCCGCCGACACGCCCTCAGCACCCACCACACCCCCATCCACCCATGACACGGCGCCGTATCCACTGCCCCGGGCGTGGGCCTGGCCCGCCTCCTCCACCGGGCCGGATCCGCATGGCCGCATCCTGCGTGACAGAGCGCCCCCTGCAGGCCGCCCGCAGCATCACTGCTGTTGCGCGGCGTTGCACATGCCGACGAAGGGGCCGTTCACGACGTCGACGAATTCCGATGTCGACGCCCGCCAGTCGGTATCCCGGCGGGACGTCATCGGCGAGGTGCCGCATTCTTCGGCGAGATGCCGGTGGATCAGTCTCAGCAGTCGAACACCAACCAGCAGATGTCGTTCCTCAACCGCTGGTCGTCAAGTACGAGCTCCCGAATCGGCTCCGGGAGCTGGTCACGCTGCCACTGGCACTCGTGCTGCCCTGCGGCCTCGCTCTCGCCATCAGGCGCGGCGACGCGTACGGCCTTGATCGCATAGGCAGCCGCACCGAGCTCGTGTGCGGCGACATGTGCAACAACCCCGGCTTGGCCCGCGGCGTAGGCGGCACACCGTGCTGCGCCACGCAGGTCCCGGGCCGCGCCCATCGCGTGGCCGCCCGCCGCGCGGGCTTCCATCATCTTGACCTCGCCACGCACCCAGGCGCGGGCATGCTCGATCGCCTGGCGCGGCCGCGGATCCGCAGGCCGAGCCGACTCGAACAGGTCAAGAACGTGCTCGGCGCAAGCTGCCGCCCACAGGGCCAGCAGATGGTGGTCCGCATCAGTGAGGGTCCCACCGCGGCGGATCGTCACGAAGCGAGGGTCTCTGACCTTCGGGAGGATCAAGATCGGTATTCCTTCCTGCTGGTATGAAGCGAAGCCTGCAACCCCACGCCACACATCCGACCCCTCGATCACCGACATCACCGACATCACCGAGCATCCCAGCCTGCGCCTGGGAAAGGCTGGTCGCCCAGGTGGTGCACACCCTCGCAGCAGAGGTGGCGGGCCTCAGCCGCCAGTTCACTTGGATCGAAGTCCGGTTTCGCGACCACCGCAAGTTCGAAGTGATCACCGATGTCAGGCTTGGACGGTGTCCTCGGCGCCGGGTTTCCGGCCGCCTCCAGACGCGGCATGACCGCCTTCGGCACTGCAGACCACCTCGGCGGCTTCGGTGGCATCGCGTGCGCTGTTCTACACGCACTCACAGCTTGCGGACCGTACGAGGAATCGCTGCCTGCATATGGTCCGCCCCTCGAGCCAGTTCGTCGCATATGCCGCTGACATAATTTATGCATGCCGAGCCGCGACACGATCCAGTGGGCCCCCGACGCAGGTCTCCTCATGATCCCGGGCGATCCAGCGAAGGACGTCGCCCCAGGGTTCGCTGTCTTCGACGACTGCGTACCGGCCCTGCGGACCTTCCTCCTGGGTCGGCTGCGACCAGAAAACGTCAGGCCGGCACCGCCCAAGGCGAAGGGCGACGCCGTCATACCCATCCGCGTCAGTCTCGTCCCCCGGCCCGACAATGACTACGACACCAGGGCCATGTCGGTCGCTGCCCCGCCCCACCACGGCGGATCCGTTCTCGACCGGCACATGGGCTATCTCTACAGCAGTGCGCTGTACGTCACGAGCGAGAGCATCCGCGATCTCACCGAAGAGACCGGGACCCCCATCGGCTGTCACGGATGGATAGAGCTCTACGACCTCGAAGCCAACAGCCGCTTCTACGACGACGAGGACGGGGACGATGCGGACTGGGAACCCAGCCGCGACGAGCCGGTGTCGTGGGCGGAGCAGAAGGCCTTCGGCTATGCGGTCGGTTCCGTACGGGTCCTGCTGCCCGAGCGTCAGACCGTGCGCGCCCTCGTGGACTCCTACCTGGCCGCCCATCGGCAGGAGGCCGACCCGCGCACAAAGAAGGAGCCGGCCCCGACCGGTGTCGAGCAGGGCCTGCGCCGGGCGCTCGCCGAGCGGTTCGCCATCCGGCTACGGACCGCTCTGAGCCATCGCGCCGCCGGCGGAGCCTGGGGCCGCGAGACCAAGCGTGACCGCGCGCGGCACCGCCGAGACGCCGAGGCACGCCCGCTCCTGCCCGCCTGGGATACCTACCGGAGCCTGCCGCACGATTTCCGCGGCCTGCGTGCCGTCACCCGGTCCGTCTTCCAGCACACCCGGATCCTCGTCCTGGACGAATCCGGCGTGGAAGTCGGGCAGTACCACCAGCCGGACGGCCCGCTCACCCTGGTCGACGAGCGCACACGCGCCGAGGCACTCGGTGCGCTGCGCGCACACGGGGTGGACGTGGATATGCCCGAAGACCTGGCCGCCCTGGACAACTTCCCTGACGCGATGGTCGTCATGACCAGCAAAGGCATGTGGTCGATACGGCTCTCCAAGCCGGGGGTACTGCGGAGCAGGCTTCCCGAGGCCGGCTGGTTCGACCCGGACTCAGGCACACTCACCGCGTACGCCACGCCGCTCGCCGAGCCGTTGACGGTACTCCTGCGCCGGCACGGCGTACGGCCGCTGCTCATAACCTGGGGCACGCCCCACGAGGAGGTGGAGCGGCACAACTTCCGCGCCGCGTTCGCACCGGCCGAGATCAGCCCCCTCGGCCGCTCCAGCCGGGTGACAGCCACCGCGCAACAACTGATCCCGCAGCCCCACCACCGTTGGCTCAACGCAAAACCCGACGACGCAAAGGCCCTTGCCGCGCAGACCGGGAGCCTGCTGCCGCCACTCATCGACGACGCGGCAGACAACCCCTACTACCGGCGCGCCCTGGAAACGCTCTTCGCGTCCCCCGTAGACCTGACGCAACGCGGGCCATGCCGGCTCTGCGGGCGCTCCGCCCAGTCGGCATTCCCAGGACTCTTCTACTGCCACGGCTGCTGCGTTCTCGCAGGCAACGGGGTAATGCGCGACACGGGAGCGGACGGAGCGTGGACGGAAGCGACCGTGTACGCGCTGCGCAGACTCGCCGAACTCGAATTCTCCGGGCCGCCGTCTCTCGCCCAACTGGACCGTATCTGCGTCCCGTTCCAAAACCGCGCTCTGGTCGACGAGGTGATGCTCTGCCGTTTCCTGGTGCCGCGCCCCCACTCCGCGGTACTGAGCGCACGACCCACGCGCCCGGCCCGCACCTGGACACAGTGGCTGGCCCACGCAGAGCTCCTCACGGACGGGGTCCGCACCTGGATGGGTACGGCGACCACGGCCACGGACGGACACCTGTGCCGCTCCCTGTTCGAACGCCACGTGGACGACTTCCTCCACCACCGGGGCGTAGCCCACGAACCCGAGCCCGCATACCCGCGCCACCCGCAACTCAACACCACTGGCCTGCGCGCAGACTGGCGTCTGGCCGACGGCACATTCGTCGAAGCCCTGGGCCTCATGACCCAAGAAGCGTATGCGGCGAAGGTCACCCGCAAACGGGACCTGGCCCGCCACCACGGCCTGCGCCTCGTCACCATCACCGCCGAGGACCTGAGCCGCCTCCCGGAAATCTTCGCCGACTGGCTCCCCAAAGACCCGACCGGCTGAGACCGAGGAAAATCCGGCTTCATGCACTTGTGGCCAAGTACTGTTCCCTCGGCCGTGAACGGTCAGCCGAGCATCACGGCGAGCGACGAAGACCTCCGTGCGGCAGTCCAGGACAGCCACACCTCACCGGAGGTCTTCGCTGTGATCGAGCACCCCAAGGACGTCGACAACGCTCGCAGGACGGGGCGCGGGGAACACCGCGGCAAGGACGGCCGCCGCTGCAGCCGCGAGCCGAGACCTCTGGTGGGATATCCCGCTGCCCGGATGGAATATCCCACCAGAAATCAATTCCCGCGATTCTCATGTACCGCTGATCCGAAGAGTTGCCTCATCTCCATGGATGGACAGGTAATACCGCTCGACGAATGTTCCACTCTCCACGTCCTCCAGGGCGAGCTGAAGATCGAGAATCCGCTTTAGCGCCTGGGCGGTCCGCAGGCCGTCGCTGTCAGGGAGCGGCACTGTTGCCAACTCGTCGAAGTAGGGTTTGACGGAGGGCCATGCGGGTGAGGGGTCAACTCTGCAGACGAAGAACGGCTGGTCGACTCTCATGTAACGCAGGGTGCACACGGTCTCCCCGTTCCGAATCAGCCTCCAAGATGCCGCCATCACTAATTCCTTTCAGCACTCTCTCAACTCACGGATGCCACTCAATATTTCATCAAAGCTCGCACCGGGGGGCTTCCTGTATTGGTGGCGCCATAGCGATACCGAACCCTGGCGTCGCAGCAGCTGAGACGGTCAGCTGACTAGCCCTTCCAAACGGCTCGCCTCGACGATTTGACAAACCCCCTCCACATGCACGTAAAGGGACTTCCTGAGGAGCTGCCTACAACCCACTGCCCTGGCGGACATCTCGGGACCACTCCACGCCTTGCTGGAAGCGGTCGAAGACCGCTCTGCAGGACTGCGGCAGCGGGCCGCCCGGGTCAGGATGAAATCGGCAAGTTCGCGAGCATGACGGCGTAGAGCGGAGAGTCCGGGAAGGGCTGACGCTCGCCCACCTTACGGAAGCCCCAGTCCTCGTACAGTGCTTGGACGCGGGGATGTTTGCCGTCGCCCAGGAGGACGGCGAGGTCCTCGGGCCTCTCCTGCAGGAGGGCTCGGGAGAGTGCGTCTGCCACACCTTTCTTGCGCTTCTTGGGATGGACGGCCAGCTCGGAGTACGAGAAGGTCACGGCCTTCTCCGGTGCCGGGTCGAGGTGCTCGCGCCACCATTCCCGACCCTCAACCGCAGGAGCGCCGTAAGCGAAGCCCACCGCCTCCTCGCCGTCGTACGCGATCACGCAGGCGAAGGCGGGGTTATTGCCCCAGTGGTCCACGAACCAGGGAAACTTCTTCTTGAAGTCGTCGTCCCGATCGGGGCCCGCCGCTGCGGCGTGCAGGTCGATGATGGTCTGCCGGATCTGCGGCAGGTCGTCATGCCCGAAGTGGCGGATATTCAGCCCAGCGGCACTCACAGTCGGCTCCATTCGGATCGGTAGCGGTCGCCCCACTCTCGGGCGATCCTGGCGTCCGGCGCAAGAGTGATCAAGTCCCGGTAGTAGTCACCGAGCAGAGAACGCATCCGACCCGGGATGGGGGTGCCGGACATCAGGGGGAAGACCGCTCCACTGCTGCGTCGCTCGTCACCACGATGAAGCAGCTCGCAGCCCATCGTGCCTTCCTCCACAGCGACGGACTGGACGTCCATCCGTGGCCGGGCCGGACAGCAGCGGCGGTGGTGGGAAAGGAGCCGAGACCGGACGAGAACAGCACGGACCGCATCCCCGAGGAGATCATGGCTCCGCTGCTGCGCGCGGCCGTCTTCTACATCACCATCGCCAGCCGCGACATCCGCGCTGCCCGCGCCGAGATACAGGCCCTGCAAGAGGCCGCACGCCTGCGGCCCTACAGCATGGGCGGAGCAAAGGAAGCCGCGTTCTCCTCCTTCATCGCAAAGCGCCGGGCGGCCGGGCGCGGCCTGCCGGCCCTGCCGCTGGAGGCGGTTTCATGGCGACCAGGCGCCGACGTGGTCGACGGAGTCGTCCAGTCGCCGAACATCACTCTGATCGAGCTGATGATCGGCGGCTACGCCCGTATCGACCACCTCGTGGCACGGGCGGCAGCCGAGCTGGGGTTTGAGGAAGGCGGCCTCGATACACCGATGTCGCCCTGGCCGGAGTCCGGCCGGCCGTGGCGGCCACGGCTGGACCCCACGACTGTGAATCGGGAGACCGAGTATCTGCGCACGGCCTGCTGGATCGTGATCGCGTACCTTTCAGGACTTCGCGACGACGAGGTGCGCCTCCTGGGCCGCGAGTGCGCGTTCACCGAAACCGGCGACGACGGCCGGATTCGCTACAAGCTGCGCGGGCGGGTCTACAAGAACCGAAAGATCAGCGGCGATGAGGCCGAGTGGGTCGTCCTGGACATCGTTCACCAGGCCGTCGACGTCCTCCTCGGCCTCCATGACGATCCGGACCATCTCTTCGGCTACTGGGGTACGGACATCACTGGCTATCAGCTTTTCGGGTCCGTTCCCTACCGGCTGGGGCGCTTCCGCGGCCATGCCAACGAGCTCTTCAGCGCGGAAGCGGGACTGTTCATCCCCAACGACACAAGCGGCGTCGACGTCTACGCCGCCCCGGACACCCTCGATTCAGAAAGCCATCAACACGGCTGCGGAGGCGAGGCCCCGGACGGGTCTCTCGGCCTTACCGAGGAAGAACCTGATCCAGCAGGGGTTCCCTGGAGTTTCGACACGCGGCAGTTCCGTCGAACTTTGGCCTGGCATATCGCTCACCAGCCCTTCGGCGTTGTCGTCGGCGCACGGCAGTACCAACATGCCCGAATAGTCATGTTCGAGGGATATGCGGGTACTTCGGAGTCCGGCTTCGCCGAGGAAGTAGCGGCCAACGACGCGGTGGCGCGGCTGGACTACCTGGAGGATATCTACCGGGACTGGCACAACGGTGGCGCCGCCTCCGGCGGGGCCGCAGAGCGGATCTCGGCGGAGCTCGAGCGGATCCGCCGCGAGCTCGGTGACCTGCCCGGCGTTGTCGCGTCCCCTGCCCGGCTGCGGACGATGCTGCGGCACCTCACCAAGATGCTGCACCCCGGGGTGCTGAACGACTGCTTCTTCCAAGCCGCCACCGCAGTATGCCGCAAACGGACCAAGGCGCTCGGCCGCCCGGTGCCGCTGCACAACATGTGTCTGAACTGCCCCAACGCCCGCCGGTCGGCAGTGCACTTGCCCCGGCTCGCCACCGCACGGGACCAGGCCCTGACGGTGCTCGACCTGCCCAAGAAGGAACGTGAGGCCCTGCCCCGGCTGCAGGTTATCGCCCTGACCGACTACGCCACCGAACTCGACGAACTCATCCAGAGCATCACTACGGACGACTCCAAGGAAAGCGCGAGGTCGGCGTGAACAACGAGACGCGACTGCGCATCCGGCACACCTTCGACCGGCTCTCCACGGGCGGGAGAGGACTTACCGACATCGACCGTGCGCTGATGGAGGCGTTCGAGCGGCTGATGCACGGGCTGCCCGAGCTCACCGATGGCAAGATCACGGTTGTGAATCTGTGCACCGAGGCCGGTGTCTCCCGCGCCTCCTACTACCGCTCGCCGGTGGCGCAGGCGGTGAAGGAGATCCTGGAGGCACCGCGGACCCGTCGACCGGAACCGGAGGAGCTGCGGGCAGAAGTCGCTCGGCTGAAGAAGGCGGAGCGTGAGCTTCGCAGCGAGCATGCCGCCGAGATCCGCGAACTCAAGGGCACCGTGGCCACCTACGCCAACCAGATCCAGGTCCTGGCCTTGCGCAATGCCGAGTTGGAGATCCAGAACGCCCGTCTCCTCGAACGACTGCGGCAGTCCGGGGACAACGTCGCGGTCCTGCCGGCCCCGAGCCCCCCTTCGCCCTGACCGGGCGTGTCACCTGCCAGTTCGCGCGGCCTTCAGCAGTGTGACTAATGTGTCGCGCGCCAGGCATATGCGTCCTGCCAGGGGGAAGACGATCCTGCCCCGAACGGGGTGCATGGACTTTGTCCTGGCAGAGCACGGTCCGGGCGAGTGGGTATGCGAGCTATTTGGTGATGCGTGAGCTGGACGAGACGGCCGCCGGCGGCCCGATTGGGGCCCGCCTGGCCGCCTGGCGCCGCCGCCGGGAACTGACCCGGGATGACCTTGCCTCCCGCACCGGCCTGGAGCTCGACTACCTCGCCGGGCTGGAGACGGGTCGGGAGTGGGTGGACCGCCGCGGTCGGCTGGCGGCGCTAGCCGCCGCCTTGCGGCTCGACGTCGCGGACCTGACCGGGCAGCCCTACCCGCCGCGCGGGGAGGAGCACGCGGCGGTGCGGGCGGTCGCCTTCCACCTGCGGCGCCGCATGGTCCGCCGACAACCGGATACAGCCCCCGGCGTGCTGCTGGAGACGCTTACGGAACGGACCCAGGCTGCCGCACGGGCCGACGCCGCGGGCGACGAGCACCATCTCGCGCTCGGGTTGCCGGAGTTGATCGAGGCGGCCGACCGCGCGATGGCCGCCGCTGCGGGGCCCGGGCGGGACGAGGCGGTGCGGCTGCGTGTGGACGCGCATGTGCTGGCCGCCGGGCTGCTGCGACGCCTGGGCTACAAGGACCTGGCGTGGATGCTGCTGCACCGGGCTCGTCCCGGCACCCGCGAGCCGCTGCCGGTGCTGGTTGAGGAGGTGCGGCTGCTGATCGACCTCGGGCTGCCGGAGTACGCGCTGGCCCGCGCCGACCGCGCCGGGGCCGACTGGGAGTTGTCGGCGCTGGCCGCCGTTGCCCAGGCCATGGCCGGACGCCGTCCGGAGGCCGAACGCCTCCTTGCCACGGCCGCCGAACGGGCCGATGGCGCACGGGAGTCGGCCCTGGTGATCGCGGCCCATGCCGCCGTCGCCGCCGAGGTGGGCGACGCGGCCGAGGCCGCCGACCACGTACGCGCGGCGGATCATGCCGCACTCGACGGTGCCCCCCGCTCCAGTCTGCTGGTGGTCGCCGCGGCGGCCGAGGCCCGCCAGGACCGCGCCGACGAGGCTGCCGCCCGGCTGATCGAGGCCGACGCGGCGGCACCGCTGCGGCTCCGGCTGGACCCCTTCGCCCGGGACCTGGTCGCCGCGCTCGCCGACCGCACCACCGTTCACGCCGCGCCGGTGCGGGATCTAGCTGAGCGGGCCGGGCTGCGGTGATGCCGCCCGTCTGGCGGAAAGGCCCCTGGGGGCGGCAGGCTCGCCCTACGCTACGGCTGAGGCACGGGAGTTGAGGCGGGGCGATGAACGAAGAGCAGGCGCGGAGGATTGGCGAGCGTCTGCGGTCGGCTCGCCGGCAGCGCGGGATGAGTCTGCGCAACCTCGCGGGCCTGGCCGGGGTGTCGGTCGGCTACCTGTCGATGGTGGAGAACGGCCAGCGGCTGCTGGACCGCTCCAGCCTCATCACCTCCTTCGCCGAGGCGTTGCAGATGGCCCCGTCTGAACTGACGGGCCAGCCCTTCGCCCCGGTGGACCCGCACACCAGCGCGGCTCACGAGGCGATCCCCGCCCTGCGGCTGACGCTGATGGGCCTGACCATGGCCACCCCGCCGGACCGCTGCCCGCCTCAGGTTCCGACGGCGGTGCTGACCGAACGGGTGGCGAAGGCCAATCGGCTCTATCACGGGGCCGAATACGGCACCCTCGCTGCCGGTCTTCCGACGCTGCTGGCCGAACTGCACGCAGCTGCCGAGGCCGCTGACGGAGCCGCCCGTCGCGAGCTGCTGAAACTGTTGGCGGACGCCTACCATCCGGCCTGCACCCTGCTGCTGAAGAACCTCGGTTACACCGACTTGGCGTTCATCGCGGTGACCCGTGCCGCCGAGGCGATCGCGGAGTTGGACGATCCCGTCTACTGCGCCCTGTCCGGCTTCTTCCACACCCATGTGCTGATGGCGGCCGGCAGTCCCACCCAAGCCCTGGCGCAGGCCACCGCCGCAGCCAATACCCTCGAAGCACACCTGACGAGCCCTAATGCCCATGCGCTGCTCGGCGAACTCCACCTGGTCTCCGCCACCTCGCTGACCCAGGACCGGCAGCGGCCCGGGGACACCCGCGCCGAGGATGTCCGCGGCCATTTGGCGGAGGCCGCCAAGCTGGCCGGTCGCACCGGCGAGACGCGGGCCTGGCACCTGAACTTCGGCCCCACCAACGTCGGCATCCACAAGGTGAGCCTGAACACCGACCTTGGTCGGCATGGAGAGGCCGTCACCGCCGGAGACGGGGTCCATCCCGAGACGCTGGCGGAGGCTCCCGGACGACAGGCCGCCTTCCACGCCGACCTGGGCCGGTCGCTGGCCCATCTGCGGGGCCAGGAGGCCCAGGGGGTCGCGGCGCTGCTGAAGGCCGAGGAGATCGCACCGCAGCGCATCCACGCCAACGCACTGGTGAGGAACACCGTCGAGTTCCTCACCGACCGGCAGTTGCCCGCCCACGCCGCGCGGGACCTGCGCGGTCTGGCCCACCGCATCGGCCTGCCGCTCTGACCGGCAACATCTCCCTGCCCCGGCTGAGTACATAGGTCCGTACGTGGCTCGACACTCGCCAGTAAAGGACTTCTGGGCATGCACCGTACGCAGTGAGCACGTTGGTCTGTACGCAACACCCCGCACCCGAGCGGGCGTTCCCCACCAACCGACTCTGATACGGGGCTCAGTGTCGTGGGTTCACCGTCGTGAACACCCTTGCGTGCTGGGGCCCTTACCTTCGGTCACGGTCCGGGCGGCTGCCGCTCGGAGAGAGGGTGAGTCCCGCGATGTCCAGCACTGTGATGCGCCACGACTTCCAGGTGATCTCCGAGGCTGAGTACGTCCCGCTGGCCCGCCGTGAGACCGCCAAGGTCCTTGCCGACTGGGGGATGTCCGAGGAGGTCGTGGGCACCGCCTGCCTGATCATCAGTGAGCTGGTGACGAACGTGGTGCGGCACGCGGCCGTGCTCTCGCCCACCGCCGCGGTCACCCTCGCTGTCGAGGAGCAGCCCGCGCTGGTGCTGGCCGTCGCGGATGCCCACCCGCTCAAGCCGAAGCCGCTGCCCGCCGCGCACGACCTCGGTGGCCGCGGCCTGTTCCTTGTCGACGCCTTGGTGAGGGAAGTCCACGGCAGAGCCGAGGTCCTCCCGGAGACCGCCACGGGCGGCAAGCGGATCACCATCCGTCTTCCCCTGGCCCCCGATGCGGCCTGATCCACAGCACGGCACCAGCATCAGGCGGCGGCTACAGAGCCGTTGACGACCTGCACCTCGTTTGCACACGACACAAACCCGCTGTCGGTCACCGCTCCCCGAGCGGTTTCATCGAGCTCACGTCGGCGCCGACCAGCGCCGGTGTACCTGGCGACACTCACGGCCCCGAGGCCCCGCGGCTCCACGAGGCTCACCCGCTGCCGGACCGCCCGCGACGCCAGGACGACAGCGCTACCCGAACAGCACCCCGAAAACCCCAAGAGACAGGAGCTTCCGCGTGTTCATCGACATCCCGAGCGAACTCGAAGCCGCTCTGATCGACCTTCCTCTCCCTACGTGGGAACTGGACGGTTCGTTCCTGGCGAAGTCCACCATGGAGCGGTACCGGACCGAGTTGACGGCCACCCCGCGGTTCGAGGAGACCGCCGCGACGCTGCGACACGCGCTGACCAGGGAGGGCGGCGGATACGCCGTGCTGCGTCTGGGGAACCTCGCCAAGGCGCTGGGGACCGGCGACCGGTTCCGGCGGCTGGTGACTGGCTTCGCAGCCGAGGTGGCGGTCCCCTTCTCGCCCTTCCCGCGGTGGCCCCTGTGGAAAGACATCGGGGTCAAGGTCGACAAGGACCCCGGCAAGTCCAGCGGCATCGGGTACAACGCCTTCCACATGGACCTGGTGAACGCGAGCCTGCCGCCGGACTACACCACACTCCTGTGCGTTCGCCCCGACCCGCTCGGCGGCGGCCTCAGCATCCTCTCCGACGCCCACGCGGCGGTGGCGCGGCTGTCGGAGGGCTGCCGCGCCCTGCTGGCCGAGTCGGCCTACCACTACGGGACCTTCTTCGACCTGTTCGGCGTGGGCGAGGAGTACAAGCCGTTCCCGATCCTGGACGGCTCCGACCCTGGCGAGGGGTTCGTCCGGTTCACCGCCAAGATGCTGGCGAGGTCCGAACTCAGCCAGGCGCACGCCGAATCCGCCAGGGAACTCGCCGAGGAACTTGTCCGGGGGCAGGTCTCCTTCATGCTCCAGCCCGGGGACTACCTCATCGTGGCCCAGCGCCGTTTCCTGCACGGCCGGGAAGCGCTCCACAGCGGTCAGGAGACCATCCCGGCCGCCGACCGCCGGTTGCTCCTCCAGTTGTTCCTGCGCGCGGGGGCCGGCGCCGGCTCGGCCGCGTAGCCGGCCGACGCCACCGGTGACCCACCGAGTCCCGCTCCTGGGTCCAGCCCCCGAGTACGCGGCTCGGCTACGGGGCGGGGCCTGGTCGGGCACACCCAGAAACGGCTGCGTACCGGGCTCCCCGGGCCCGCGCGCGTTAGATGCGCGAGTTGCGCAGGGACTGCCAGACAGCGCCGGCCAGCGCCCGCGTCGCCTGCGGGACCGACAGATCCTCGTGCTCGCGGTACAGCGACCAGTTGTACTTGACCAAGGACATCTTGTTGGAGGACAGCGATCCCGTCTGGCCCGCTCGGTACACGGCGAGCGGTTCGGCCAGTCCGCGGGCGTCGGCGCCGTCTCGCATGATGCTCAGCCACAGCGCGTAGTCCTGGCGCTTGCGCATTTCCGGCATCAGCCGGGTGCCCAGGGCGTTGCGGTCGTACATGGCGGTGAGGGCGCCGATGTAGTCCCGGCGCAGCATCGCGCGGTAGTCCACGTGCCCGCGCGCGCGGATCACCCGCCCGTTGGGGACCCAGTCGATGCTCTCGCCGTCGTAGTCGGCGTCCATCTTGTAATAGCTGGTGAACGTCAGCGGCGCATCGCCCTCGGCGGCGAAGGCGAGCTGCTTCTCGGTCTTCTCCGGCAGCCACAGGTCGTCGGAGTCGAGGAACGCGACGTAGTCCCCGCGGGCCCGCTCGATCGCGAGGTTGCGGGCCCGGCCCGCACCGCCCCGCTCGGGCGCTGTCTTGGGCAGTACGCGCTCGTCCTGGGCGGCGAACTCCATCAGCAGGTCCATGGAGCTGTCGGAGGACTGGTCGTCGGTGACCAGCAGCTCTACGTCAGCGTGCGTCTGTGTGAGCACCGATCGGACGGCCGCGCCGAGGGTGGCTGCCGAGTTGTAGACGGGCATCACGACAGAAACCAGGGGCACAGCACTTCTCCTTGCCAGACCAGGAACGACGGTCCATTCAAACACCGCAATCGAGTAGGAGCTGCCATGCAGATAGTTGTCGCTGGTCAGGGCTACGTAGGGCTTCCCCTGGCCGTACGCGCCGCAGAGGTGGGGCACCGTGTCGTCGGCTACGACGTGGACCCGCACCGCGTCCAGCAGCTCGCCGCCGGCCAGTCCTGCGTGCGGGACGTGGCCTCCTCGCGGCTTCGCGCGGTGCTGGACTCCGGGGCCTACTCCGCGACCGCCGACGGTGCGACGCTGGCCGGCTTCGACATCGCGGTGATCACCGTGCCGACCCCGCTGCGGGACGGCGTGCCCGACCTGACCTACATCGAATCCTGCGCCCGGACACTGGGTGAGCACCTGCGCCACGGCGCGACGGTGGTCCTGGAGTCCACGAGCTATCCCGGCACCACCGAGGAGCTGCTGCTGCCGATCTTGGAAGAGACCTCGGGCCTCAAGGGCGGGGCAGACTTCCTGGCCGGCTTCAGCCCCGAGCGGATCGGAAACAAGCGGTGGTCGTTCGACGGGACGCCGAAGCTGGTGTCCGGAATCGACGCCAAATCGCTCAACGTGATCAAGGACTTCTACGACGGCATCTTCCAGACCACGGTGCCGGTGTCAGGGCCGAAGGTCGCCGAGTTGGCCAAGCTGCTGGAGAATACCTTCCGGTTCGTCAACATCTCCATGATCAACGAGATGGCGATGCTGGCCGATGCCCTCGGCGTGAACATCTGGGAGGCGATCGACGCCGCCGCGACCAAGCCGTTCGGATTCACGAAGTTCACCCCGGGGCCGGGGGTCGGTGGGCACTGCCTGCCCGTCGACCCGATGTTCCTCTCTTGGAAGGCCCAGCAGGAGCTTGGCATCCCGTTCCGGTTCGCGGAACTCGCCGCCGACGTGAACCGGAACATGCCCGACTACGTAGTCCGGCGCCTCGTGGAAGCACTCGACAAGCGGGGCATACCGGTCAGCGGATCTCAGATTCTGCTCCTCGGCCTGACCTACAAGTACGACGCCACCGACCTGCGCAATTCCCCGTCGGCACGTGTCGCCGAACTTCTCATCGGCCTCGGTGCCGATGTCCGCGGCTCCGAACCCAACATCCCGGACGGCGTCGACACCGAGCTGAATGTGCCCCGGGTCGATGCGACCCCGGAAGAGGTAGCCGCCGCTGATGCGGTGGTTCTTCTCATGGATCATCCGCGATTCGACCTCGTGATGATCGAGAAGCACGCGCCGTACGTGCTCGACTGCCGAAACCGCCTGTCCGGAGCGAACGTCGAGACCCTGTAGTTCCCGAACCCCTCTGGCCCGCTGCTGACTTCAACCCCAGGAGTTCCCTTGCGTGACGAATGGGAGCACGTCCACACGGACTACACCCGGCCCGCGCAGCGCCCCGCGCCTGCCTCGTTGGCCGAGAGCGAGGGCGACTGGCGCCGCTACCTGGAAGGTGACACCCCCAACGGCTGGCTGATCCAGCACAGCGCGATGACCGAAGCGCTCGTCAGCGGTCGGCCCATGTACCTGCTGCACACCACCAAGGACATCGCCGCGATCCGCACCAGCGGTGAGCTGCACGTCTCCACCGGGTGCCTGGTCGGGGCCCTGTACTGCTCCCCTCTGACCCGTCAGCGGGAAGGACTGCGTCCGCACAATCTCGGCGCCTACCTGATGCAGACGAAGCCCGACACCACGCCCATGATCTTCGAGGTCATGCCGGACGCTCCGATCCCCACCAAGGGCGTGGACTATCTGCACCTCGGTGCCATCCACCTGCGTACCTACCTGCGCTACCAGAACTATCTCACCCTGGCCGAGAACGACCAGCTCGACCATGCCGTGCTGACCGGGCTGGGCGCCGCGGCCGGATTCCTCGACACCGCCCTGCGCAACGCAGTCGGCCGCGCCACGGAGGCCACCGAGTTCATCGACCAGCTGGCCGCTGCCGTGCCCGCTGTACCGTTTCTCGGCTACCTGTACTTCGAGGTGCTGTCCGAGTACCTGATGCTCCACTCCACGACTCCGGAGACCAGTGGCTACGCCCAGGTCGGAGAGCTGAACAACTGGCTGTACAAGCGACTCGCGTTCGCCGCCGTGAGCGGCATGCACCGATTGTTCGACCTGGCCCGCTTCCATCCGCGCCACCAGCAGCTCGTCCAGCTCATCGCCGGCGTGGAACCGGCGCTCGCTCCGGGAGTCGCCGAGTACGTGCGGCGGCGACTGTCCCATCAGTTCGCCCGGATCGCGCTGCACCCGTCCCAGGACGCGGCCACGGTGAGCTTCCGGGGCATTGATCTCAGCGCGCTCCGGTACGTCGCGCCGGGGCTGGTCGGGCAGATGGTCTTTCGCGAGATCCGGTACATGCCGCGCTATCGGCAGCTCTACCACTGCTTCGAGAAGGCCAAGGCGCTGGAGGCTTGGGACTACTGGAACCACGAGGGCATCCCCACGCCCTTCAACGGCATACTCTCCAAAGGCGAGATCGGGATACACCCCGTCTACCCCCGGTCGGCAGTCAGGGCGTGGACGGCAAAGCGGGACAACAGAGGCTTCCTGCACCCAGCCCAGGAGATCACCGCTGTCCTCACGCCGCACCTGGCGTCGTGGTGGGCGCCACCTCGCAACCGCGGACGGATGATCACCACTGATCCGCAGATCATGGTGGACCGTAGTGGCCCGTCCTCGGTTCCCGCCTACCGGTCATCTATCGAGGGGATCTCCGCGTGACCACGAAACCCTTGACTATCCTCACCGGCATCAACCGCACGTCCGACCCTTCGTCCGGCAGCATGATCCTCGTCGGCGACCTCTACCGCGCCACGCCCAACACCCATACGACCTTCCTCGGCCGGACACCAGTCCATCCGGTGTGGAAGACCGCGTTCGATCACCTGATCCCCCTCTCCACGACGAAGCAACCCCAGGGCCCTGGCTTCGACGCCTACGTGGACGAGCTGACGCAAGAGGTAGGGAAGCTCATCGAGCAGATCCGGCCGGACGCCATCCACGCCCAGAACGTCGGGTTCGCACTCAGCCTCGCGCTCAGTCGCACCGCCGACACGATCCCGATCATCTCCATCGCTCACGGCCCCGAAGTGATGGCGGCCGAGCGCAACATGGCGGAGCACGAGGCCGTGCTCGAAGTCGCCGGTGCAAGCGCCGCGATCGTCACCCCGACCTCGGTCCTCGCCGACCGCATCGATCGCCTCACCGGGCGCCGGTTCACCGACCGCATCGTCATCATCCCGTGGGGCATCCGTCTGGCCGATGCCCATGTACGCAATCAGCCGTCCGCAGGGTCCGGTCCCCTGTCTCTGGTACACGCCGGCCGCCTGGACGACAACAAATCCACGATCACCGCCGTCGAATCCCTCGCATTGACCGATCAGCCGCACCACTTGACCGTGATCGGCAATGGACCCCTACGGGAGCATCTGGAACAGCGGACTATCGAACTCGGCCTGCGGGATAGAGTCCATTTTGATCCGTTCCTGCCCCGCGCCGAACTGTGGCGCCGCCTGCCGAACTTCGACGCCTTCGTCTTCACGACCAAGGGTCTGGAGGCTTTCGGGCTCGTCCTCATTGAGGCCCAAGCCCACGGACTTCCGGTTGTCTACTCCGATCTTCCCGGTGTGAGGGAAATCCTCGGGAGCGCTGGTGTTCCGTACACTCCCGGCGACCCGTGCTCGCTGGCCGTGGCCCTAGACGAGATGGGCCGAGACTTCCATCGGCGGAAGGCCCTGATCAAGGCGGCTCTACATAACGCGCGCCGATACGACATCACTGCCACCGGCCGCCAGCTTCGCGACTTGACGCTCCGGGTTACCTCCTAATACTGCAACGGTCATTGCCGTGACTGCTGGCCAGCTCGCTCGTTGGTGTGGTTATGGGTGGGGACCTTGCTGATGTCAGGTTGTGGGCTGGTGAACTGACCGCTCTGCATGAGCGGTTGGTGCACCGTTTCAAAAGGTCGGAGCCGCGGGAGTCGGTTCTGGCCTATATGCGGGGACTGATTGCTCCACTCCAGCGCAAGAACGGCTGGACCCTGGCCGAGGAGGCCGGCCATGACGGCCCGGACCGTATCCAGCGGATGCTGAACCGGATCGAGTGGGACGCCGACGAGGTGCTGGACGACGTACGCGCCTATGTCGTGGAACATCTCGGCGACCGGGATGCTGTGCTGATCGTCGATGACACCGGCTTCCTGAAGAAGGGCACCCGCTCGGCCGACGTGCAGCGGCAGTACTCCGGAACTGCGGGACGCACGGAGAACTCCCAGATCGGGGTGTTCCTCGCCTACGCAACCGGCCGGGGACGCACGCTGATCGACCGGCGGCTGTATCTGCCCACGTCCTGGACGGACGACCGCGAACGCTGCCGCCGTGCAGGCATCGACGACCACGTCGCTTTCGAGACGAAGGTGGCGATGGCCAAGGCGATGGTCCGCAAGGCGATCGCCGACCGGGTCCCGTTCGGCTGGGTGACCGCGGATGCCGCATACGGGTTCAGCAAGGGCTGGCAGTTCGAGCTGGAGCAGGCGGACGTCTTCCACGTCATGGCCACAACGAGGCACAACACCGTCGTCACCCGCTGGGCGATCGACCACCCCGTCCACGACCTGTTCCCCGGCCTGCCCCGGCAGAAACGGAAACGCCGCTCCTGCGGCGCAGGCGCCCACGGCCAGCGGGTCTACGACTGGGCCGGCGTCGAGGTGCGGCCCTGGCACCGCGAGGACCGCCGGCACTGGGTGATCGCCCGCCGCAGCATCAGCCGGCCCGAGGAGATCTCCTACTACATCGCCTACTGCCCGGCCGACACCACGCTGGACGAGCTGATCCGCATCGCGGGCAGCCGATGGGCGGTCGAGGAATGCTTCCAGAGCGCGAAGCAGGAATGCGGCCTGGACGACTACCAGGTCCGCCGCTATCCCGGCCAGCACCGCCACATAACCCTCGCCATGGCCGCCCACGCCTGCCTGACCGTCCTGCGAGCCCGCGCACTCGACACCGACAAAGCAGAAACGGATCCTCCCAGCTCATCCACCTCAGCCTCGCCGAGATCCGACGACTGATCACCCACCTCACCAACCGCCGTCCCACCCCGGTCGAGCACATCCCGCACTGGTCGACATGGCGCCGCAGACGCCAGCACCAAGCCCGCCTCAGCCACTACAAACGACGCGGCCACAGCCCCTGAAAACTGCCCAACACTCAGAACAAGGACCGTTGCAGTACTAGTCCGAAGCGGGTGGGCTGCAACGGAAGTCGTTCTTTGGGATAGAACGTCCCGTACTTTTACGTGACGTATAGGCGCAGGTCACGGACGATCCGGAGCACACAAAGATCGCTAAACTCGACGAGTCCGCGGAGTTCGGCACGCAGGACGTAGGTGCCGCTGCCTCCTCTCCTACCTGGTCGCTTCCAGCGTCCCGCGCAGGAGTCACCGAGTGCGTGGGCCGACCGGGCCCCTGATGGACCCGGTCGGCTGTGGCCACCGGCGCTGTCAGTCGTGCGGCACCACTGCTACCGGCGCGGAGGCGTGCTGCAGCACCGCGTGGGTCACCGGGCCGATGCGGCCGCCCACCAACGCGTGATTCTTCTTCCGCCCGACGACGACCAGCGACGCGTCCCGCGAAGCGTGTACAAGGTGACGGCCGGCGCCGCCGATGACGGCCTGCTCGCGCACTTCCACCCCGGGGAACTTGTCCTTCCAAGGCCGCAGGACGTCGCTGAGTCCGTGCCGGGCCTCCTCCGCCAGTTCGGCGTTGAGACCCGAATCCAGAACGGCGCCGTAGCCGTAGACGACGGCGGGGTTCCAGCCGTGGACCACCCGCAGGCCGGCCGAACGACGCCGGGCGGCCTCGAACGCGAACTCGACGACGGCGTCGGCCGGGCTCTCCAGGTCCAAGCCCAGCACGACGTCGCGGTACGGAGTGGTGATCGCCTCGGTGCCCGTGGCGTCCGGCAGATGCTCGTCCTCGGGGCGCTCACCGGCCCTTACGAGGACGACGGGCCGTTCCGTGCGTGCCACCACGGCTAGGGCGACGGAGCCGACCAGGAAACCCGCCACCGTACCGAGGCGCCGGGACCCGAGGACCAGCAGTTCGGTGTCCTTCGCGGCGGTCAGCAGGGCCGGGACGGGCTGCTCTTCGGTCCGTTGGGTGGTGATCCGCAGACCGGGGTGGCGCTCCGTGAGCCGGGACTCTGCCTCAAGCAGGAAGCCGGCCGCCCATGTGCGCTGGGCGTCGATCATGTCCGGCACCGCAGCCGCCGTGAAGGGCGCATAGAGCGGGCGCAGTGAGTCCCTGGCATGCAGGAGACACAGGGGCACCTGTCGTTGTGCTGCTTCGCGCGCGGCCCAGTCCCCGGCGGCGATGCTTTCGGGCGAGCCGTCAAGGCCGACGGTGATGGCGAGCATGTGCGGACCTCCTTCAGGGATGTACCTTCAGTCTCCGATCCCGTGCGCTGGGGCAGGAGGGGCCAGAAGTCCTCGTCAGGAGCCGATCGGCCCCCGGTGCAGAGCCTCTGACGCCATGTCGGTCACGGCCGGCCGGGCGCAATGGTGACGGCGCTGAAGGCGTCGCGCGCAACAGCGTGGGCCGGGGACTTGGTCCCTGGCCCACGGAAGCGATGCCTGCCCGGTACGTCACGAGTGCACCGACGTGCGGTGCTCCTTCCGAACCGGCCGAACCGGCCGAACCGCCCGATGCGGCACCTGCGGGAGCGTCCTGGGCGTCCGTCGGCGCAGCAGCCGGACGGCAAGACCGTCGAAGGCCGCGGTGAGGACACACGTCAGACCCGCCGCCAACACGAGCAGTACCGCGAACCGCTCCCAGAACTCCGGTGTGAGGCTGGTACCCACTGTGCTCGCCCTCCCTGGTCGGGGTCGTTCTCCTTGCTACCAGCCAACTCCGCAACGAGTCGGGGCGCATGAGCCGAGTGGGCCCGGACGCAGGCGCGGAACGGCACTTGCACTTGGGGCCGCACGAGCCTTGGGCCGGCAGGCCCGGGAGGAGGCGATCATGAAGCGCATACACGTGGACAGGAGTCCCCGCGCTCCGCGGCGGCCGAAGGCTCCCGATCTTCGGACGCCTTCCGGACGGTCCGTCGCACACGAATGCCGTGCGCCTCAGCCCTCCGCCTTCTGCGACGGCACCCGCCACACCAGCCCGGTGCCGCCGCCCTCTGACTTCCCCAGTTCCAGACGGCCGCCCAACTGCTCGGCCCGTTCCGCCATGTTGCGCAGCCCGCTGCGGCGACCGCTTTCGGGGATGCCCACGCCGTTGTCGGCAACCGACAGCCGCACCTCCCGCCCGTCCGTCGCCAGGAGCACGTCGGCCCGGTCCGCGCGCGCGTGGCGGGCTATGTTGGTCAGGGCCTCGGAGAGGACCGCGACCACGTGGTCGGCGATCTCCTTCGGCACGTCGGTGTCGAGCAGGCCCTCCATGCGCACGCCGGGCGCGAAGCCGAGGACCGGCGCGGCCTCGCCGACCACCCGTATCGCCCGTGCCCGCAGGCCGGTTTCCCCCGCGCCCCCTCGGGAGCGCAAGCCGAAGATCGTCGACCTGATGATCTTGATGGTCTCGTCGAGGTCATCGACCGCGCGCACCACGCGTTGGGAGGCCTCCTCGTGCTCGATGAAGCGGCCGGCGCTCTGCAGGGTCATGCCGGTGGCGAAGAGCCGCTGGATCGCCAGGTCGTGCAGATCCCGTGCGATCCGGTCGCGGTCCTGGAGCACCGCGACCTCCTCGGCGTCCTGGCGGCGCTGCGCCAGCTCCATCGCGACGGCGGCCTGTGCGGCGAAGGTCTTCAGGGGCTCGGTTTCAGCCGCCGAGAACACCGGCTGACCGGCCTTTCGCGCCAGCAGGACCACGCCTTGCGGACCCGCCTCGCCCGCGCCGATCGGCACGGCCACGGCAGGGCCGAGCCCGCCGAACCGCGGAGGTTCCAGGGAGATCCGCTCGTCATGGCCGACGTCCGCGCTGGAAACCGGGGCAGCACCGGAGAAGGCCAGCCCCATCAGGCTGCTGTCCATCGGCAGGACGAGGCCCCGGTGCGCCTCGGCGTCCAGGCCGACGGCGATCTCCACGGCGAGCGTTCCGGTGTCCGCCATGGGCAGCGCGACCGCCGCCAGGGCGGCTCCGGTGATCTCACGGGCCCGCTCGGCGATCAGCGAGAGGACCTCGGTGCGGTCACTGCCGGACATCAGGTTGTGGGTGATGTCCGCGTTCGCCCGCAACCAGCGTTCCCGCAGCCGGGACTCCTCGTACAGCCGCGCGTTGTCGATGGCGACGCCGGCCGCCACGGCCAGTGTGAGCGTGACCGCGACGTCTTCCTCGTCGAACTGGGCGCCGCCCCGCTTCTCGGTCAGATACAGGTTCCCGAAGACCTGGTCGCGCACCCTGATCGGGACGCCGAGGAAGGTGTTCATCGGCGGATGGTGCGCCGGGAAGCCGTGCGAGGCCGGGTGCTCGGAGATCTTCGCCAGCCGCAGCGGCTCAGGATGGCTGATCAGCTCACCGAGAATCCCGTGCCCCTCCGGATACGGGCCGATCCGGGCGATCTGCTCCTCGCTCACCCCGACCGTGTGGAACGCCGACAGACGCCTGCCGTCCGGACCGATCACGCCGAGCGCCGCGTACTCCGCGTCGACCAGTACCGCGGCCGCCTCCACGATGCTGTGCAGGGCCTGCTCCAGATCCAGCTCCCGGCCGACGGACAGCACCGCCTCCAGCAGGCTGTGCACCCGGTCGCGGGTGCCGCGAGCCGCGTCCAGGCGCGCCTGCAGCTCCTCCAACAGCTCGTCCAGCCGCAGCTGAGGCAGCCGTACGCGAGCCTCCTCGGGGCTTCCCACCGGTACTCCTCCAGGTTCCCCTCAACGCACGGACACCTACCGGTCCGATCATGTGCCCACGGTAGTAGTCGGCTTCGGAATGCGATAGCGAATCGGGCCGAGCGCCAGGGCTCGCACCGCTGCCCCGTCGACATCGCACCGAAGACGGAACTTCGGGAACTCCCCAGGAAGGGGACGGACCCGCCTGGGCCGACCGGCCCCATGGAGAGGACCGACAGCACCTGCCGCTCCGGTACCGACGGTCGGACGCTGGAGCTGTAACAGCCCGAAGCCCATCGGAGGAGACCGACGTCATGGTCCGTTACGTGTACGACTTCGCGGAGGGCGGCCGTGACCTGGCCGGCCTGCTCGGCGGCAAGGGCGCGAACCTGGCCGAGATGACCCGGCTGGGCCTGCCGGTCCCGCCGGGCTTCACCGTCACCACCGAGGCCTGCCGGGCCTTCCTCGCCACCGGCGCGGAGCCGGGCAGCCTGGCCCGCGAGATCACGGAGCACCTGACCGTCCTGGAGCAGGCCGCGGGACGGCGGCTGGGGCAGCCCGACGACCCGCTGCTGCTGTCCGTCCGCTCCGGGGCACGGTTCTCCATGCCCGGCATGATGGAGACGATCCTCGACATCGGACTCAACGACGACTCCGTGCTCGGCCTGGCGAAGGTCTCGGGGAACGAGCGCTTCGCGTGGGACTCCTACCGTCGACTCGTACAGATGTTCGGCAGTACGGTCATGGGTGTCGAGAGCTCCCTCTTCGAGAGCACGCTGGCCGACCTCAAGCGGGTCCGGGGCGCGGTGAACGACCTGGGCCTGACCGCGGCCGACCTGACCGAACTCGTCGGGACGTACAAGGGTCTGATCCATCGGGAGACCGGTGAGGACTTCCCACAGTCGCCTGCCGAGCAACTGCGCCGGGCGGTCCTCGCCGTGTTCGAGTCCTGGAACGGCGAGCGCGCCCGGCTGTACCGGCGCCGCGAGCACATCCCGGACGACCTGGGCACCGCGGTGAACGTGCAGACCATGGTCTTCGGCAACCTCGGCCCCGACTCCGGCAGCGGCGTCGCCTTCACCCGCGACCCGGCCACGGGCCGGCCCGGTCTGTACGGCGACTACCTGGCGAACGCTCAGGGCGAGGACGTCGTCGCCGGGATCCGCAACACCGTCCCGCTGACCGACCTGGAGGAGGTGGACCCGACCTCGTACGCGCAACTACTGCAGAACATGCGGACGTTGGAGACCCACTACCGCGATCTGTGCGACATCGAGTTCACCATCGAGCGCGGCCGGCTGTGGATGCTCCAGACCCGGGTGGGCAAGCGCACCGCCGAGGCCGCGTTCGCCATCGCCGCCGAACTGGCCGACGAGAATCTGATCACCCCCGACGAGGGCCTGGCCCGCGTCGACGGGGACGGCCTCGCCCGGCTGATGTTCCCCCGCTTCGACACCTCGGCCGTCGGCGAGGCGCTCGCACACGGCCTCCCGGCCTCGCCGGGTGCGGCCGTGGGCGCGGCGGTGTTCGACTCGGCCGAAGCCGTCCGCCGGGCCGCCACGGGCGAGAAGGTCGTGCTCGTACGCCAGGAGACCACCCCCGACGACCTGCCGGGCATGATCGCCGCGCAGGCGGTGCTGACCAGCCGCGGCGGCAAGACCAGCCACGCGGCCGTGGTCGCCCGTGGCATGGGCAGGGTGTGCGTGTGCGGTGCCGAAGAACTCACCGTGGACACCGAGGCGCGCCGCTTCACCGTGGCCGACACCGTCGTCGAGGAGGGAACGGTGGTCTCCGTCGACGGTTCGGAGGGGGCCGTGTATCTGGGTGCCGCTCCTCTGGTCGACTCCCCGGTCATGTGCTACTTCGAGACGGGCGAACGGCCGGCCGGGCTGGTCGAGGCCGTGGCCCGCGCCATGGACCGGGCCGACGGCGTGCGACGGCTGGAGGTGCGGGCGAACGCCGACACGCCCGAGGACGCCGCCCGGGCGCGGCGGTTCGGCGCGCAGGGCGTCGGGCTGTGCCGCACCGAGCACATGTTCCTCGGCGAGCGCCGCAAGCTGGTCGAGGCGATGATCCTGGCCCGCAACGACGGCGAGCGCGAGGAGGCGCTCGGCGCGCTGCTGCCGCTCCAGCGGCAGGACTTCATCGGCATCCTGGCGGCGATGGACGGTCTGCCGGTGACGATCCGGCTCATCGACCCGCCCCTGCACGAGTTCCTGCCGGACCGCACCGAGCTCGCCGTGCGCCTCGCCGGCGCCGAGGCCCGGGGCGCCGTGCCCGACCCACACGACACCGAGCTGCTCGCCGCCGTCAACCGCATGCACGAGGAGAACCCGATGCTCGGACTGCGCGGCGTCCGACTGGGCCTGGTCGTTCCGGGGCTGGTGGCCATGCAGGTGCGGGCGATCGCGGAGGCGGTGGTGGAACGCACGAGGGCCGGGGGCTCCCCCGAGGCGGAGATCATGGTGCCGCTGGTCGGCGCCGTCGAGGAACTGCGCATCGAGCGGGCCGAGGTGGAGCGGGTCCTGGCCGAGGTCTCCGAGGAGTCCGGCATGTCCGTGCGGTGCCCGGTCGGCACCATGATCGAACTGCCCCGGGCCGCGCTCACGGCCGGCCGGATCGCCAAGGAAGCGGAATTCTTCTCCTTCGGCACCAACGACCTCACCCAGACCACCTGGGGCTTCTCCCGCGACGATGTCGAGGCGGCGTTCTTCTCGGCCTACCTCGACAAGGGCATCTTCGCCACCTCGCCCTTCGAGACCCTGGACCGTGACGGAGTGGGCCGGCTGGTCCGCCTCGCGGTCGACGAGGGCCGCGCCACCCGTCCCGATCTGAAGATCGGGGTCTGCGGCGAGCACGGCGGAGACCCCGAATCCGTCCGCTTCTTCCACGCGGCCGGACTGGACTACGTCTCCTGCTCGCCGTTCCGCGTCCCGGTCGCCCGTCTGGAGGCCGGACGAGCCGCGCTCCCGGAGGTGGGGACGAGCGACAGCAGGTGAGCGGGACCGCGGAGCCCGAAAGGACGCCGCCCGGGCCCGGTGCCCTTGCTGGTCGTCCCGCCCCCCGTCGAGGGGTGGGCGGGACGGTTCCCCCGACACGGCTCTCGGCCCGTACTCATGCCGAGGTACGACGAGAAAGGAAGTGAGTGCCATGGCCCGCATCGTCAGTGAGGTGATGACCGTCGACGTCGTCGAGGCGCACCCGGAGACGTCGTTCAAGGACGTGGTACGGCTGCTGGACCGGCACCGGATCAGCGGTCTGCCCGTCGTGGACGGCGACGACAAGGTCGTGGGGGTGATCTCCGGGACCGATCTGATACGCCGCCAGGCAGGCCGGCCCAGGGGCGGGCGGGCACGGCGGCTCCGGATGCCCCCGCTGGGCCGCTCCGCCGATCGGGCCGAGGCCGTCGCACGCACCGTCACGGCGCGGGAGCTGATGTCGACGCCCGCGATCACCGTGCACCCGGAACAACGGATCGCGGACGCCGCGCGCGTGATGGAGCGTCACGGCGTCGAGCGCCTGCCGGTCGTGGACGAGGAGGACCGGCTGATCGGCATCGCCACCCGACGCGATCTGCTGCGGGTCTTCCTGCGCACGGACGACGAGATCCACCAGGAGGTCCACGAAGAGGTGCTGACCCGCGCCCTCGGGCTGCCCGCCCACAGCGTGGCCGTCTCGGTCCGGGACGGCATGGCCACGCTGGAAGGGACCGTGCGGCACCGCAGCGACATTCCGCTCGCGATCCGGCTGACGTACCGGGTCGACGGGGTGGTCGGCGTCGTCAACAGCCTGACCCACCAGATCGACGACACCCTCCCCTCCGGGAATCCTCCGGCCCCTGGTCTCCCACACGGCCAGGGTCTGTCCGGCCGGACACCCGGCCCGTCGACTCCGGGGCCGATCAGCCCTTCAAAGGGACCAACGGGACCTGGGGCGGGACCCCGCTGACGAGAGACGCTGCTGGTGGGAGCGGTACCGGTCCCACGCAAGGCCCGCCCCCTCTCCGCGCCGCCACCCGTGCGGCGCCACCCTCTCGACGACGGAGGCTCGCCCCCATGACCCGCCACGACGACCGCAGCGCGACCACCGACCTCGCCGACGCACCGTCCGACACCGCCGTCGCGGTGGACCGCCTGGTGACGAATGGACTCAAGGCGCTCGCCGACTACGAGGCGCTCGATCAGGAGCACGTCGACCACATCGTGAAGAAGGCCTCGGTGGCCGCCCTGGACGCGCACACCGAGCTCGCGCGGCTCGCGGTGGAAGAGACCGGGCGCGGTGTCTTCGAGGACAAGGCGGCCAAGAACATGTTCGCCTGCGAGTACGTCACCCACAGCATGGGCCCGATGAAGACGGTCGGCGTGATCGCCCGCGACGACATCGACGACATGACCGAGGTGGCCGAACCGGTAGGCGTGGTGTGCGCGATCACGCCCGTCACCAACCCGACCTCCACCACGATCTTCAAGGCGCTGATGGCGCTGAAGACCCGCAACCCGGTCGTGTTCGCCTTCCATCCCTCCGCCCAGCGCTGCAGCACCCAGGCCGCCCGCATCGTGCGCGACGCGGCGGTCGCCGCAGGGGCGCCGGAACACTGCGTGCAGTGGATCGAGACACCGTCCGTCGAGGCGACCGGTGCCCTGATGCGGCACCCAGGTGTCTCGCTGATCCTCGCCACCGGCGGCAACGCGATGGTCAAGGCTTCCTATTCGGCCGGCAAGCCCGCCCTGGGCGTCGGCGCCGGCAACGTTCCCGCCTACGTCCACCGCAGTGCCGACGTCCGCCGGGCCGTCAACGATCTGGTGCTGTCCAAGTCGTTCGACAACGGCATGATCTGTGCCTCCGAACAGGCCGTCATCCTGGACGAGGAGATCTACGACGCCGTCCTCGCCGAATTCCGCACCCTGCACGCCCACTTGGCCACCGCCGAGGAGAAGGCGAAGCTGGAGACCTTCCTGTTCCCCGTCGGCACCGCAGGCGGGGGCTGCGAGCCCAAGGTCAACTCCGCGGCCGTCGGGCAGAGCCCGGCGTGGATCGCCGAACAGGCGGGCTTCTCCGTGCCCGCCGACACCTCCCTCATCCTGGTCGAGGCAGACCGGGTCGGCCCCGACGAGCCCCTCACCCGCGAGAAGCTCTGCCCGGTCCTCGCCGTCCTGCGGGCCGGTTCCGAAGAGCAGGGCTTCGACCTGGCCGCCGACATGGTCGCCTTCCACGGACAGGGCCACAGCGCCGTCATCCACACCGGGGACATGGAGCTGGCGGAGGCGTACGGCCGGCGCATCAAGGCCGTACGGATCATCGTCAACGCCCCGTCCTCGCAGGGCGCCATCGGCGGCATCTACAACAGCCTGCTGCCGTCGCTGACACTGGGCTGCGGCTCCTGGGGCAGCACCTCGGTGTCCAACAACGTCTCCGCCGCCCAGCTGCTGAACGTCAAGAGGGTCTCGGTGCGCCGCAACAACCTGCAATGGTTCAAGGTCCCGCCGAAGATCTACTTCGAGCCGCAGTCCATCCGCTACCTCACCTCCATGCCGGACGTCCACCGCGTCACCGTCGTCACCGACGCGACAATGACCCGCCTCGGCCTCGTCGACCGGGTCGAGCGCGTCCTGCGGCGCCGTCGTGAACCGGTCACCATCCAGGTCATCGACAACGTCGAACCCGAGCCCAGCATCGACTCGGTCCGACGCGGCGCCCACCTCATGGGCGGCTTCCGCCCGGACACCATCATCGCCCTCGGCGGCGGCTCCCCCATGGACGCGGCCAAGGTGATGTGGCTGCTGTACGAACAGCAGGCCGAGGGCAAGGATGTCGACTTCGCCGACATGCGGCACAAGTTCTCCGACATCCGCAAACGCGCCTTCCGCTTCCCCGTCCTCGGCAAACTCGCCCGCTTGGTGTGCATCCCCACCACCTCCGGCACCGGCGCCGAAGTGACCCCGTTCGCCGTCATCTCCGACCCCGCCACCGGCAAGAAGTACCCGCTGGCCGACTACGCGCTCACCCCGAGCGTCGCGATCGTCGACCCGCTGCTCACCACCGAGCTGCCCCGCTCGCTGGCCGCCGACAGCGGCTTCGACGCTCTCACCCACGCCATCGAGGCATACGTGTCCGTCTACGCCAACGACTTCACCGACGGCCTCGCCCTGCACGCGATCCGGCTGATCTTCGACAACATCGAGGCCGCGGTGAACGACCGCGCGGCCCGGCCGAAGGCCCAGGAGAAGATGCACAACGCCGGCACCATCGCCGGCATGGCCTTCGGCAACGCCTTCCTCGGCATCGTCCACGCCATGTCCCACACCCTCGGCGCCACCTTCCACATCGCGCACGGCCGCACCAACGCCGTTCTCCTGCCGCACGTCATCCGCTACAACGGCACCGTCCCCACGAAGCTCACCGGCTGGCCCAAGTACGAGAGCTACCGCGCCCCCGAACGCTTCCAGGACATCGCCCGCGCCCTGAGCCTGCCCGCCACCACCCCGGCCGAGGGTGTCGAGTCGCTCGCTTCGGCAGTGGAGCGGCTCCGCGACGCCGTGGGCATCGAGGCGACGTTCCAGGCCCTCGGCGTCGATGAGCGCGCCTTCCTCGACGCCCTGCCCCAACAGGCCCTGAACGCCTACGAGGACCAGTGCGCGCCCGCCAACCCGCGGATGCCGATGCTCGACGACATGCGGGAGTTGATGCGGACTGCCTTCTACGGCCGCCCGGAAGCCGAGCGGGCTGAACGGCCATAGCTCTCGGGCCGGTGCCTCGGCGCCGGTCGGGTTTCGACGACGGCGGTGGGCAGCGGTCCGCGGGGCCACGACCGCACCACCGTCCGGCCCTGGTCGAACAAGCCCTGTGGGTCGGTACGCCCCAGGTGATGGTGCCCTTCGGCCCCTCTTCGGCCCCGCCGCCGAACTGCGCCGAGACGTGGCCCGGTGACTGCTGCACAGGAGACCGCCGCCCCAAGTCGATGCGACTTCCTTCCCCTTCATCCGCCCTTCCCGGGAGGTTCCATGCTGTCCGCGGAATCCGCCGCCCTCGTACGGGCCACCCTGCCCGTCGTGGCCGGAGCGCTCGACGAGATCACCACCCGCTTCTACGCCACGATGTTCCACGACCGGCCGGAACTGCTCGACGGGATGTTCAACCGGGGCAACCAGGCAAGCGGCGCCCAACGCCGAGCCCTCGCCGGGTCGATCGCCGGATTCGCCGGCGCGCTGCTGGAGAATCCCACCGCGCGGCCGGACGCGCTGCTGTCCCGGATCGCCCACAAGCACGCCGCAGTAGGTGTCACCGACGACCAGTACACGATCGTGCACAAGTACCTGTTCGGCGCGATGATCGAGGTCCTCGGCGACGCAGTCACGCCGGAGGTGGCGGCCGCCTGGGACGAGGTCTACTGGCTGATGGCCGGCGCCCTGATCAGCCGGGAGGCCCTGCTCTACCAGGACGCGGATGTCCAGCCCGGCGGGATCTGGCGGCCCTGGACGGTCGTCGAACGTCGTACCGAGACCCCCGACGTCGTGTCCTTCCTGCTCCGCCCGGCAGACGGCGAACGCCCGCCGCATGCCCGCGCGGGCCAGTACGTGAGCGTCCGCGTACGCATGGCCGACGGCGTGCACCAGCTGCGCCAGTACAGCCTTTCCTCGGACCCCGGCGGAGAACTGCGGCGGATCACCGTGAAGCGGCGCAAGGGGGACGCCGAAGGGCCGGACGGCGAGGTCTCCACCTTGCTGTACGACCACGTCGGTGCCGGGGACGAACTGCTGCTGTCCGCGCCGTTCGGCGACGTCTTCCTCGATGACCCGGTGGATGCCACCACCCCCGTCGTGCTGATCTCGGCCGGCATCGGCTGCACCCCCATGACCGGCATCCTGGCCCGCCTGGCCGCCCTCCGCTCGATCCGTCCGGTCCTGGTCCTGCACGCCGACCGCTCCCCCGGCGACCATGCCCTGCGTGCCGAGACGCGCGACCTGGTCGGGCAACTGCCGAGCGCTCGCGCCGTCTTCTGGTACGAGCGCCCCGGTTCGGAGGAACCCACCGCGCACACCGGCCTGATGGACCTGAACGCAACCGAACTCCCCGACAATGCCACGGTGTTCCTCTGCGGCCCGCTGCCCTTCATGCAAGGGGTGCGCGGACAACTGCTCGGCGCCGGGGTCCCCGCGCGACGTATTCGCTACGAGGTCTTCGGACCCGACCTGTGGCTGCCCGACACCTCGGCGTGAACCGCGCCGTATCCCCTGACAACCCGAGGAAGGATCACATATGACCACCGACCACACCCAGGAGATCCCCCTCGTCCGGCTGCGCTCCGAAGGCGCCGTGGACCAGGAGACCCTGGCCTACGCCCGTACGAAGATCGACGCCTTCGTGGGCCGGCCCGGCCTGCCCACCGTCAGTGGCGAGGTGCACCTCGTGCGAGCGGCCGCCGGCCACGCCGGCCACCGGTGGTCGGCCACGGCCGACCTGCGCATCGGCGGTCGTCAAGTGGTCGCGTTCGCCGAGGAGGCGACGGGCACGGAGGCCGTCGACCGGCTCCAGGACCGGCTACGCCGCCAGACCGACAAGGCCGCGCACGCCCGGGACGCCGGGAACCGGACGACGGCCCCGCCGTGGCGCGGCGGAGGCGGACAACCGGTTCCCGGTGCAGGACCCGGCGCCACGGCAGACGGTTCCGGCACGACGTGACGCAGCAGTGGCAGTAGGCCCGGCCGGTCACAGTCCAGCGGCCGGGCCGCCGGGCCCCCTTCAAGGGCCGCCCGGACCAGTGAGGTGACCAATGGCCCACTGACGTGACCCCGGGCCGCAGGACACCGTGGACCCACGCCTCCCGAACGGGCTTCGAGAACGAGGAGTTGTGTGATGGCGAAGGCATATCTGGTGGGCAGTGGGATCGCGGCGCTGGCCGCGGCGACGTTCCTGATCCGTGACGGCGGCTTCGAGGGATCCGACATCCACCTCTTCGAGGAGCAGCGGACCCTCGGCGGCAGTCTGGACGCGGGCGGCACGCCGGACGCCGGTTACACGATGCGCGGCGGGCGGATGTTCGAGGCCGAGTTCCGCTGCACCTACGACCTGCTGTCCGGCATCCCCACCCTCGACGACCCCGCTGTCTCCGTGACCGAGGAGATCCTGGCCGGACACGAGGACTTCGCGTGGGACGACATCGCCCGCCTCGTCGACGGAGACGGCAAGATCATCGACACCACCTCGATGGGATTCTCCGAGCACGACCGGCTGGAGCTGGTCCGCTGCCTGGCCACCCCCGAAGGGCACCTGGACGGCAAGCGGATCACCGACTGCTTCGGCGAACACTTCTTCACCACCAACTTCTGGTTCATGTGGTGCACCACGTTCGCCTTCCAGCCCTGGCACAGCGCCATCGAGTTCCGCCGCTACCTCAGGCGCTTCGTCCACCTGTTCTCCGAGTTCGCCGCCATGTCGGGTATCCACCGGACCCGATACAACCAGTACGACTCCATCATCCGGCCCCTGACCGCCTGGCTCCGCGAGCGCGGCGTCACCGTCCACACCGGCTGCCGCGTCACCGACCTCGGGTTCACCCCGGGCATCGGGAGCGGCACGGTCGAGACCATCCACCTGAGCCGGGGCGGCCGAGACGAGAAGATCGCCGTCACACCCGAGGACCTGGTGTTCGTCACCAACGGCTCCATGACCGACGCTTCCAGCCTCGGCTCGCACACCTCCGCGCCCCCGCCTGCCCCGCAGCGCTCGGACGCCTGGCTGCTGTGGCACCGACTGGCCCGCGGCCGCGAAAACTTCGGCGACCCGGCCGTCTTCGACAAACACGTGAAGGAGTCCCGCTGGGAGTCCTTCACGGTCACCACGAAGGACCCCGCCTTCCTGAAGGCGCTGGAGGAGTTCAGCGGCCGGCCGACAGGCAAGGGCGGCCTGATGACCTTCACCGAGTCCAACTGGCTGCTCACCCTCGTCGCCAACCGCCAGCCCGTCTACCGCGACCAGCCCGAGGGCGTCGGCGTCTGGTGGGGCTACGGCCTGTTCCCCGACCGCACCGGCAACCAGACGCCCAAGCCGATGACCACGTGCACCGGCCGCGAGATCCTCGAAGAGATCCTGCACCACCTCCCGTTCGACGCGCGCACGGCGGCCCGCATTCTCGCGACCTCCACCGTCGTGCCCTGCGTGATGCCGTACATCACCAGCCAGTTCTTGACCCGTCGCCGCGGCGACCGGCCCCGGGTGGTGCCCGAGGGATCGGTGAACCTCGCCTTCGTCGGACAGTTCGCCGAGGTGCCCGACGACGTCGTCTTCACCGTCGAGTACTCCGTACGCACCGCCTGGGCGGCGGTGGCGCAACTCCTGAAGCTGGACAAGCAGCCGCCCGCGGTCTACAAGGGCCACCACGACCCCCATGTACTGGCCGCCGCGCTGGAGACCATGCACCGCCGGTGATCACCGACGTCGCCTCACTCAAGGTCGTCCACCGTCAGGATCCGACTGCCATTCCCGATGCCTCCGGCCCGAGCAGGCCGATGACGTGGAAGACCGGGTAATCGGGTGCGATCCGCTCGAAGTCTTCCAGTGGCGCGGTCCGGTCGACGGGTGCGTGCGGCCGGGCGCCGGGAGCTGCGTTGAGGTAGGCGCGTAAGATCTGGGCGCGGGACGAGGCCGGGACCTCCCGGAGGGTGACGTCGTGGTCCCGTCCATGCCGGATGACGGCCTCGCCGCCCGAGGCGTGCACATTGCGTACCCAGTTGGCGTGAGTGCCCAACATCGACACCACGTACCACTTGCCCTCATGGGCCACGGGGACCACCGGGAAAGCGATCATCCTGCCGCTGGCCCTGCCGCGGACAATGAGAGTGACTCCGTGGTCCTGCGGCGCGCGCGCCGTACCGTAGCGCCACCGCCAGAAGGCGTTGAGCAGACGGGCGACCGCGTCGGGCCGGTCACCCCGATAGATCCACCGTTTCAGCCCGTACAACGGGCGCAGAGTTGTCCGGCCTCGGGCCACGTCGTCCAGCGTAGCTCGGACGCTCCGTCGTGAGTGGATGTCGGACAGATCCGGAGCCGGGACGCTGCGATGCCGGTGGAGGCTCTACGGTGACCGGCTCTGTCCCGTCGACTGGACACACCCACACCCGGCAAGCCAGTACACCCTCCGGGCCAGGGTCGAGGACACCATCAACCAGGCCCTCGACGTTACCGACCTGCGCCGGGCCCACTACCGCGGCCTGCCCAAGACCAGCCTCCAGCACGCCTACTCCGCCACCGCGATCAACGTCATCCGGCTCGACGCCCACTGGACCGGCCAGTCCCGACACCCACGGAACAGCCGACTCACCTGGCTCAGTCACCAACTCGCAGCCTGATCACCGGCCCCGAATCCAGCAGCAGAGTCCCTGAGCGACTCTGTCGGGGATCTTGAGATTCCCGGGAGGGCGCCATCGGCGGTTCAGGACACTTCGGATGGTCGCGTAGTCCTGGCCTCCCGAGGTGATCAGTGTCCGTTCTTCCCCGGTCCGGTGCGATGGTGCCGGAGCTCACGGCTCGGATGGCACGGGCCAGCAACCCTCGCGGCACAACGGCGATGTGGGTGCGCGACCACCTTGACGGGCTGTGGAGCGACCAGGACTTCGTCTCCTGGTACCCACGCGATGGCCGCCCCGGTCTCTCTCCTGCTCAACTGGCCATGGTGTGCGTGCTGCAGTTCCTGCTCAACCTGTCCGACCGGCAGGCGGCGGAGGCGGTCCGGTGCCGCATCGACTTCAAGTACGCCCTGGCCCTGGAGTTGGACGATCCCGGTTTCCACCACAGTGTGCTGAGCGACTTCCGGGACCGTCTGGGCGAGGACGACCGCGCGGACAGGCTGCTGTCCCTGGCACTGGAGCGGATGCGCAAGGCTGGCCTGGTCACCGAACGCGGCCGACAGCGCACCGACTCCACGCAGGTCTTGGCTGCCGCGCGGGACTCCACCCGCCTGGAGATGGTCCTCGAAGCGGTCCGTGCTGCGTTGGAGGAGGCCGCCCGGGACGTCCCCGAGATCCTGGATGGGCTGGTGGATGCCGACCGGGCCACCCGTTACGGGCGGCTTGTCCGTCTGCCCAGTCAGCCCACGCACCCCGTCACCCGTCTCAAGCAGGCCGGAGCGGACGCCCATCGGCTCCTTGCGTGCTTGCCGTCCCACCGGCGCGGCCCCCGCATGGAGGCCCTACGGCAGATCCTCGTGCAGAACTTCCTCGTCGACGCCCGCGGTGTCCTGCGGCCACGCACCGAGAAGGACGGACAGCCCAAGGGGGCCCGGCGGGTCTCGCCCTACGACTGCCAGACCCGCCGGGCCATCCGCGGCAACACCAGGTGGAGCGGCTACCTGGTCCACGTCACCGAGACCTGCGACTCCGACGAGAACGCCAACCTGATCACGGACATCGCCACCACCAGCCCGATCAGGGACACGCAGGCCCTGCCCGGCATCCACACCCGGCTCCGCCAGCGCCGGCTGCTGCCCCGGGAACACCTGGTCGACGGCGGCTACCTCTCCGTCGCCCTGCTGGAAAGCTCCGCAGTCCACCATCAGATCCAGCTTGTCGGGCCGGTCAAGGCCAGCGGGGCATGGCAGAGGAAGGAACAGTCCGGTTTCACCCGGGACGACTTCACCATCGACTTCGACCGGCGCCACGTCATCTGCCCCAACGGACAGATCACAAAGACCTGGATCACACCGCCCGCTATGGCTCCCTGTACCGTCGCCCGGTTCCACCCACAACAGTGCAACCCGTGCCCCGACCGGTCCTCCTGCACGCGGGGGACCTCGGCCCGCACCGTGAACTTCCTCCCCCGTCACCTGCACGAACTTCAGATCCGCAACCGCACCGAGCAGCAAGACCTCCAGCGGAGACGGCTCTACTCCATCCGGTCCGGCATCGAGGGAACCATCTGCGAATTCGTCAATGGGCACCAAGCACGGCGCAGCCGCTACCACGGTCTTCGCAAGACTCACATCCAACACGTGCTGACCGGCATCGCCATCAACCTTGAGCGCCTTGCTTCACGCACGCCACCACGCCGCCAGGGACCTCGGCACCCCACGGTCTTCCAGAGTTACCTCGACTCACGCGGCCTGACCTGGGAATGCTGGTGGCGGCAAGGCAAGTGAGCCCGATCCACAAGATCCCCGACAGAGTCGCTCAGTGGGGCCAGGAGCGGCACCGATCCCCTGCGGCGTCGCTCCGTTCACGCCGCCACGCCATCAGTCGTGCAAGGCAGGGACCTCCGGACGCCGACCTGGGCCGAACGGCCCTGGCGCGAGAGGCTCCCACGCGGTTCGAATGATCCGGTCAGGCCCACGTGTGGACGCGGGAGACGGAGAACCGTGAGTGACCCGACGATAAGGACACCTGCCATTGCCGACGACGACGGCCGGTCAGACACGTCGGAGGCACGCAGGAGTGTCGAGCTGGACGGCGGCGAGGCGCTGCGACTGCTGGGCAGCGTGTCCCTGGGACGGATCGTCTTCACCCGGCACGCGCTGCCGACCGTCCGCCCGGTCAACCACGTCCTGATCAACGGCGACATCGTCATCCGCACCCACGGTGACGCCACCCTGGCCCGGTACACCCGGCAGACCGGAGGTGAGGGGGCCGTCGTCGCCTACGAGGCCGACGACATCGACCCCGACACCCACCTGGGGTGGAGCGTCGTCGTCACGGGCTTTGCGCGGCTGGTCACGGACCCGCGGGAATTGGCTCGGTATCGGGCGTTGTTGCGTCCGTGGGTACCGCAGAGGATGGATCATGCCGTTCGCATCAGTCCCGATCTGATCACCGGGGTCCGCCTCACAGTCAACGGTCCGTCCCCGTCGGCCTGAACGACTTCAGTCGGGGACCACGGCGACCGGCGCGACCGCGTGCTGCAGGACGGTGTGGGCCGCCGGGCCGATGCGACCAGGGTCGGCACCGGTTGGCCGGCGATCCGCTTCGCACTCACCCGTACGCCGAGGCGGCGGGGGCCAGCCGAACGCTTACCTCGATCGGCAGCCGGGCGGACCGGTCCACTCCCGGCGGCGGAATCAGTTCGCCGACGAACGGCACCTATTCGTGGGGTTGTTGCTCCCCCGCATGCACGACTCGGAGACGAATCTCGTGCATGGCGGCCTCACGGGCGGCCCATTCCGACGCGTCCAGGCCTTCGTTCGAGCCGTCCGGACCGACGGTGACGGTACGCGCCATGAGCGAGCCTCTTTCCGGAACGTGCGTGATGACGTGGCAGCGGGCCGGTCATCCGTGTGGCACGACGACCACCGGGCAGTGCGCCCGGTGCAACAGTGTGTGGGCGACCGGACCCAGGCGCGGGCCGAGCAGGCTCGCCCGGCGGTGGGCGCCGATGACGACGACGGCAGCCTCCTGGGTCGCTGCCAGCAGTTCGCCCGCGGGAGTCGCACGGACCGCGAACGTTTCCACCATGACGTCGGGGTGCTGGTCCTGCATCTGAGTGAGGGCGTAGCGCGCCACGGCCTCCTCCGCTCGGGCTTCCCTGGCCGGCCGTTCCTGGCCCGGACTGCTCGCCGCCACCAGGGAGGGGAATGCGGGGGTGATGTGCCGATGACTCGGGCAGTGCACGACACGGAGCCTCGCATCGCGCCGCTCGGCCTCCTGGAAGGCGTACGCCACCGCCTGCTCGTCCGTGTCGTCCGCCAGGCCGAGCAGCACGTCCCGGCCGTCGTCACACGCGTGGTCCCCACGGACGACCAGGAGCGGTCCTTGCACGAGTCCGGCCAGCCTCAGGCTCACCGAACCGAACGCCGGGCCGACCAACGCGCCCAGGCCGCGTGTTCCCACGACGGTGAGGTCCGCGTCCGCGCTCTCGTGCATCAACGCACGCACCGCACCGCCCTCCGCCACAACGGTCTCCACGGGCAGCTCCGGATGCCGCGCATGTGTGCGTGACACGGCGTAGCCCAGGACCGGTGCGGCCTCGTCGCGGTCCGGAACCGCGGACAGCACACGCAGCGCGCTGCCATGCCGTACGGCCTCGGCCGCGGCCCAGTCCAACGCCCTTACGGAGATGAGAGAGCCGTCCACTCCGACGACTATGTGACGTGATGTCATGGCCGCACCTGCCCCTTCTTCGAGTGACCGTTCGGTGGAAGCGGTGCTCGACGCACACACCGGCCTCCACGGACGATGCTCCTCGTGCGCCACCGCCCCGGGCAGCAGCCGGGAGAACCCGCGGAATGGCCGAACGGCCCTTGTTTCAAAGGCCGTTCGGATTGCGCGAAGGCATGGCGATCAGGAGGGAAGGTCCACTCCGTACAGGGTGCGACCGCCGACGAGACCGCGTCCGCTGACCACCTCGGGGTCGATGCGCAGGAAGACCTCCTGCGACGCCGGAGCCCAGGAGCGCGGCCCGGTCCGCAGCAGCCGTGCGTGCTCGGCGGGGTCCCTCACGAGGGTCGCCGACCCCATGACCACGACGCTCCAGCCGGAGTGGGCGGCGGCGTCGATCTCGTCGGCCTCGAAGGCGACCGCGGCTCCGTCGATCGCGCTCACGAGTTCGGAGGAATCCTAGGTGCGCACCAGCACCGCGCCGTCGCCGTCGCCGTCCAGGCAGAAGTTGACCGGCAGAACAGCAGGCAACGCCTGCCACGTGTACACGATGCGCCCCACAGGCACGGTGGGCAGCAGACGCAGGCACTCCTGCCGATCGGGTTCGCGGAATCCGTCGTTGGCGTCCATCTGCCTTCTCGTCTCTCACCTGACATCGCGGTACTGGCACGGTCCATCGTCAAGCGGCACGGGTGTCCCCGGCCAGGGACCATCGGTCCCCGGCCTCCTGAGAAGGGACCTGCTCCACCCCTCGTGCGCGGCGCGGAAGACGGTCGTGTCCTCGACGACGCTGTAGTTCAGCCTGACCGTACCCACACTGGCGACATACCTGGACGCAGTCACCGCCGGCCCGCGCCCTGATCTGGTGCTCAGCCTGCGTCCCGTTTCCTTCGTCGACCGCGCCGGGCTGGGCGTACTGTGTCGCGCGCCGAACCGTGCGCGGGCCAGACGCGGCCGACTGCGACTGGTCACGGACAGCACTCGATCCCTGCGCATCCCCCGCTGCACGGGCCTGACCGGCTCCTTCGACAACCACCCCAAGTGGCCCGAGGGCTTGGCCGGTGCATCGACTGCCTGGCTCATCTTCGCTTCGGCCGGCTGAGTCGGCGCGAAGACGGGTCCGGTGCGCGCCAGCGCAGCCTACCGCGGGTCCTGACCTGGCGTGCGGCGTGGGGTGGCCGGTCCCTGCGGGCCGTATCCGAGGCGCATGAGCAGGTGCGGATGCGCGGTGCCGGGGGCGGCCAGCGCGTCACGCAGGTCTGCCCATTCGGCTGCCTGATGCATCAGAGACGCGCGCAGCCCGTGCGCCGTCGCGACGAGCCACACGTGTTCAAGAGCCTGTCCGGCGCGCAGCCAGTCGACTCGGCGGTCATGCTCGGTGGTCAGCAGGGCGATGACGGGGTTCGCCTCGAAGGGCCGCGCAAGCAGACGTTCGGGATGCCGCTGTGCCGTGAAGTCGCGCAGCGGGAGCCTCTCCCAGGCGTCCTGCGATCCCAGCGCCGTTCGCGGCAGACCTGTGTCGGGCGCCGGTTCCAGGTCCCGGTGCACCCAGCGGCGGCCCTCGGCCGCCCGGCGCACGTCGAGGCGGTTGCGTCGTTCGGCTTCGGCGGTCAGCCGCAGCATGTGGGTCACGTTCACCCCTTCGGAGAAGCGCAGCGATGCGCCTTCCGCTTGGGCCGCCGCACCGAGTTCTTCGCGCACAGCCGCGGAAAGTGGCCGACGCGTGAAAGGGAAACGGCTGCTGTGTCTGCGCCAGATCGCCTCGTAGAGATCCGCGTTCCGTTCCTCGCCCTCCCGGGCAGTGAGCCCCGAGGGTCGCACGGTGGCGAGCAGATCGGGGTCGTCGGGGCGGGGCAGCAGACGTGTGACAGGTGACCAACCGAAGTGGGCCAGCGCAACTCGCAGGTTGAACACGCAAGCCCCGACGGAAAGGAGCAGGGCCCGACCCGAGGGGTCCACGTGCCGCAGGCCCCTGTCGGGATCGGCACGCACCTCGAACGTCACTGTCTCGGAGTCCAGCCCGAAGCGCCATGGCTGGGTGTTGTGGATCGAGGGCGCTGCGACTGCGGCAGCGACACAGGTCGCCACGAGCGCGGCACCAAACGTTGTGCTCTCCATGATGTCCTCCTCACATAGAGACGTCGGACAACTGGCTCTGTTCTACGAGCATGGGCGCCACGCCTTGCCCCCGACAGGGGTCGAAAGGCCTGGGCAGGGCTCCGGAGGGGCCTCGTGACCTCTTGGGCTCAACTACCCTTCCCGACCGTGCTGGTTGGTACCGGGCGGCCCTGCGGCGGCGCCTGATCGGCCCCTGCCGCAGCACGGCCTCGACTGTCACCTTCGGAAGTGTCACCACGACGACGAGGAGGTGCGGACCGATGCCCAGTGGCAAGTACGCGAAGAAGCGGTTGTGGAGGTGGCGCAGCAACCCTCTGCGGCGACGCGACGACATCGTCGAGGCCTGGATCGTGCTGGCCGTGTGGACGGTCTTCGCCGTGGGCGGCGCCGTCGTCGGACTGGTGACCGCTCATGCCGCGGATGACGTGTTCGCACGGCAGCGAGCCGAGCGGCAGTCCGTCCGTGCCATGCTCCTGAGCGACGTCCCGCTCACCTCCACCGCGGCCGGTATCAGCTCCGATCGCCGGATGAGCACAGTTCGCTGGACGGCATCCGACAGCTCGACCCGCACGGGCCGGACCTTGGTGGACACCGGCCTCAAGGCCGGATCCAGGGTCACGGTCTGGCAGGACGGCCAAGGCCGTCTCACCACCGCGCCGCCGAGCTCCACGGAGGCGGCGATCGAGTCGGGCGTCCTGGGCACCGCGGCCGCGGCCGGACTTGCCGGCCTGGTGTTCGGTGCCGGGGCGCTCGCCCGGTGGCGGCTCGACCGACGCCGCGTCGACGAGTGGGGCAGGGAATGGGATCAGGTGGGACCACGATGGGGCCACAAGACCGGTTGAACGTACGACGGACTCCGGGCTCCAGACCGTAGAGCGGCTTGGAGCCTTCCGGCGTGCCCATGACCCGGACGGGCCGTTCGGCCCCTGCCATATCGCGACGGTGCGCGACAGGCTTGGCTGCGAAGGTGCGTGTCCCGCCGCGCCGGAAAGGCCGACCGCGATGGAACGAGTGATTCTCGCCTGTGCCGACACGTCGGCGCGGAGCCGTTCCGCGGTCGACTGGGCCAGGAGGGAGGCGCAACTGCACGGTCTGCCGATGCGTGTGGTCATCGGCTCACCTCCAGACCCGAGCCAGGCGAAAATGATCGTGTACGGCGTCCCTCACGAGGCCGACCCCACCGGCCGGCCGGTCGGCTCCCGAGTTCCGGCGGCCGACCGTCCGCTGGTTCTCGTCCCGGACGGAACCGCGCCCGTGCACCGTTCCGGAAGAGTCCTTCTCGGAACGGACGCCCGAAACCCTTCCGGCGGGACGATCGACTTCGCCTTCGACAGCGCGCGGGTGCGAGCTGCGCTCCTCCACGTCGTGCATGCCTGGTCGCTTCCGGCCTGTGCCGCCGAGTGGCCTTTCGGTGTGCCGGAGAGAGAGCGTGCGACCTGGGAGGACCACGAGGTGCAGCTCCTGGCCGACGTGCTGCGGCCATGGCGCGAGAAGTACCCGGAGGTGCCGGTGCTCGAAGACGTCGTGCTCCTCACTCCACCTCAAGCGCTCCTGCACCATGCCGAGAGCGCCACGCTGGTCGTGGTGGGCAGCAAGCCCGGTCATGAGTGGAGCAAGGTCGTGCGGGCCCTCCTGCGCGAGGCCTCCTGCCCCGTTGCCGTGGTACCGGACCGGACGGCGCCATGAGCTCGGCCCCGGGGCCCGGCTCTGGCCGGGCGCCGGGGCCGTCTGAAGGGCCCGAACAGCCCCTCTCCTTCTGCTACGCGTGCGTCAGTGCGCCTGCGATGTCTCCCGCCCATGCCTCGATCGCGTCGAAGTCGCGGAAGTCGCCCCCCTTGCCGGAGCGGAGGATCATCCCGGCCACCCATCCCTTGGCACCTTCCTCCAGGCATCCGCCGAAGGTGACGTGGTCCCGGACGTCCAGCCGGGTCATGTCCCGCTGCACGCCGCGCACGGGCGGGATGTCCCGCTCGGAGGCGGAGGGGTCGAGCGGTCCGCTGCTGAAGAACCACACGGGGCGCTCCGCGAGGAGGACTCGGTTGCGGCGGACGAACCGCCGCGCGTCCTTGTGCCAGCGCCCCGCGTAGAGTCCGCCGCCGACCACGACGGCGTCGTAGCGCGCCACGTTCGTCGCGGACCGGACCGGACGCGACTCGACGGCCAGTCCGGCCTGGCGCAGGATGTCGGTGACGGCTTGGGCGATCTCCGCCGTGGATCCGTTCGTCGTTCCGTAGGTGACCAACACGGTGTCGGTCATGGTGGTCCACCTCCTCTCACAGCCGGCGCAGCCAGTCGTCGGCCACGCCGCGCGCCGCCTGTGCCTGTTGCTCGGTGCGCAGGCGTGCGTCGTCCAGTCGGTAGGTGAGCTTGCCGACCACGTCGACCACGCCGTCGATCCGGCGGGTCATGGACAGAGCGATCTCCGTCTCGCTCTTGCGCTCCATGTGTCCGGTGAGCGTGACGACGCCCTCCGTCACGGAGACCTCGACACTGCGCGGCGGCAACCACAGCACGCGCACCAGGACTTCCTCGATCACCTCGTTGCGAATGTCCTGGTCGGGCCGCAGGAAGACCTGGAGGAGGTCGCGGCGCGTGACGATCCCTACGAGCCGGTCCTCCTCGTCCAGGACGGGGAGCCGTTCCACGCGCCGTTGCGCCATGGTGCGGGCGGCCTGGACGATGGTGTCGTCGGCGTGCACGGTCACGGGTGGCCGCGTCATCAGCTCTCCGGCCGTACGGGCCTTGCCCTTCGCGGTCCGGCGTTTGGCGCCGGGCGTCAGCTCGCCGAGCCTCGCGCGATGCTTGGTCTCGTACGGGTCGGGGGTGGTCGCCTGGTGCATCACCAGGTCCGTCTCGGACAGGACGCCGATGACCTTGTCGTCCTCGTCCAGCACCGGCAGTCCGCTGATCCGGTGGGTGGCGAGCAGCCGGGCCACCTCCTTGAACGGTGTGCCGTACTGGGCGCGGACGACGTCCGTGGTCATCACAGTGCCGACCTTGTCGTGCCTCATGGCCGTTTCCTCCTCAGCGCAGTCGGCGCAGGTACGGGTCCTGGGGGCGGCGTGGCAGCAGTCGTACCCGTGCGTCGAGCACGGTGACGCCGCCCGGTGTCGCCAGGACGGGGTTGAAGTCGGCCTCGGCGAGTTGCGGCAGGTCCGCCGCCATCCGGGACAACCGCAGGAGCAGCTGTTCCAGTTCCCCGAGGTCGACGGGGGTGTTTCCGTTCGCGCCCAGCAGCAGCGGGGCGCACCGCGGCGAGGTGATCAGTTCGTGGACGTCGCGGTCGGTCAGCGGGGCGAGGCGGGCCGCGTGGTCGGCGAGGACTTCGGTCGCGGTACCGCCGAGCCCGAACAGGACAAGCGGCCCGAAGACCTCGTCCTGGACGACACCGGCGAACAGTTCGGTGCCACGGGCGGCGAGAGGCTGCAGGAGCACGCCGGTCATGAGCCCGGCGAAGCGGGTCTCCAGGTCGCGGAAGGCGGCCCGGATCTGGGCGTCGCCGCGCAGGTCAAGATGGACGGCCCGCTGTTGGGACTTGTGCAGCAGCCCGGGCCAGTGGGCCTTCATCACCACGCGGCCGTCGTCGCCGCGCAACCGCTCGGCGGCGAGGACGGCGTCGTCCTCGCTCTCGGCCCAGACCCACGGGATCTGCGGGATGCCGTAGCAGGTCAGCAGATCGGCGCAGATCCGTGGGTCGAGCCAGCCGCCGTCGGGGTTCCCGGCCAGGTACTCCTCCACGACCGTTCGGGCCCGCTGGGCCTCGACGTCGTCGAGTCCGGGGACTACACCGACGGGCCGGGCGAGCCAGGCAGCACGCCGGGCGGCGTGGGCCATCGCACGGGCCGCCGCCTGGGGTTCGGCGTACGAGGGGATCGTGCCGCCGTCGGCGGCGGGCAGCAGCCGGACGGACGCGTCCTGCTCCAGACGTACGGCGAGCACGGGCCGCGCCCGCCGCCCGGGAGCCGCGGTGACGGCCCGGACCAGGTCGTCACCGGTGGCCGCCGCGACCGCCGTGGGCACGAGGGCCACGATCACGGCGTCGATGCCGGGGCACCGGGTGAGGCGGTCCACGCACTCCGTGAGCTGTTCCTCGGACACTGCGGCGGTGGCGTCGACCGGGTTGCCGATGGCGGCACCGTCCGGCAGCACCGCGAGCAGTTCGTCGGTCATGGCGGGGGTGAGCGGGGGAAGGGCGAGTCCCGCCTCCGCGCAGGCGTCGGCGGTGAGCACACCGACGCCGCCCGCGTTGGTGACGATCGCGACGCGGCTGCCCTCCGGCAGCGGCTGGGAATGGAGGAGGGCTGCTGTTTCGAGGAGTTCGCCGACCGAGCGGGTCGCGGTGATGCCGGCCTGGGTGAACAGCGCGCCGCGGGTCATGGTGCGGGTGGCGGCGGCCGCGGTGTGCGAGGCGGCCGCCTTGCGGCCCGCCTCGGTGCGGCCCGCGTCGACGGTCAGCACCGGGATGCGGCGCGTGACGCGCCGGGCGGTGCGGGAGAAGGCGCGCGGGTTGCCGAATGACTCCAGGTGCAGCAGGGCGAGTTCGGTGCGGCCCTCACTCTCCCACCACTGGAGCATGTCGTTGCCGCTGACGTCGTACTTGTCGCCGAGGGAGGCGAAGGACGACACGCCGATGCCCAACCGGGACAGTCCGTCGAGCAGCGCGATGCCGACCCCGCCGGACTGTACGGCGACGCCGGCCGTCCCGGGGCGCGGGTGCTCGGCGGCAAAGGTGGCGTCGAGGCTCAGCTCCGGGTCGGTGTTCGAGATGCCCAGGCAGTTGGGGCCGACGAGGCGCATGCCGTAGGTGCGGCAGGCGGTCAGCAGGGCCTCGGCCTGGATGTGGTCGAGGCCTGCGGTGACGACGACGAGGGCACGCGCTCCCGCCCTGCCGCACTCGTCGGCGACGGCCGGGACCGCGGCGGCCGGTACGGCGACGATCACGAGGTCGGGCGTCTTGGGCAGGGCCGCGACGGACGGGTGGGACGGCACTCCGAGAATCGACGTGACGCCGGGGTTCACGGCGAAGAGGCGCCGGGTGAAGCCGCCCGAGCGCAGGTGGTGCAGGATCGCCCGGCCGACCGAACCGGGCGTGCGTCCGGCGCCAACCACGGCGACGGCGTCAGGACGCAGCAGGGGCAGGAGGCTGGCCACGTCGGCGGAGCTGCCCCGGGCCTCGACGGCCGACAGGTAGGTGTCGTCCTGGTCGAGGTGGACGGTGCAGCGGACCTCCGGCCCCTCGAAGCGGCGGGAGGTGCGCAGGCCCAGGTCGGCGAAGAGGCGGAGCACCTCGTGGTTCTCGCCGAGCGCATCGGCCGTGAAGGTGGTGATGCCCTCCGTCCGCGCGGCCGAGACCAGGTGCTCGACGAGCAGGGTGCCCACGCCGCGGTGGTGCAGGCCGTCGGCGACGGCGATGGAGATCTCCGCATCGTCCTTCTCCCCGCCGGTGTCGTACTCGGCGAGTCCGATCACCCGGCCGTCCGTCTCCGCCAGCAGGGCCCGGTAGCCCGGGCGGGCCGGCGCGCAGGCCCGGTCGGCGGCCATGACGGCCGAGCGCCGGCTTGCGGCGAAGAACCGCAGGCGGAGGTTCTCCGGCGACATCTCCTCGTAGAGCCCCTGGAGTTGGTCGTGGTCACTCGGCAGCACCGGCCGTATGCACACGGTGGTGCCGTCCGCGAGCAGGGCGTGGACCGAGGGGCGGTCGATCAGGTCGTCCGTCATCGCAGGTCTCCTCCATGGCTTTCGATACTTCGATCGTCCGGCGGAGCGGAGGGGGAGCCCATGGGCTGTACGGGGCCGCCCCGGGGCCGGTCGGCCCTCCTGTGGCCGCCGACCGGCCCCGCTTCCGCCGTGACGACGAGCGGTCGGGACGCGTCAGTCGTCCGCGACCAGCGCCGTCAGGTCCAGGAGGCGGTTGGTGTACCCCCATTCGTTGTCGTACCAGCCGAAGACCTTGGCCAGCGTGCCGTTGGCCTGGGTGAGCGCCGGGTCGAAGATGCAGGAGGAGGGGTCGCCGATGACGTCGCGGGAGACGATCGGGGCCTTCGAGACACGCAGGATGCCGTTGAGCGGGCCGTCTGCGGCCGCCACGAACGCGGCATTGATCTCGTCCGCACTCGCCTCGCGGGTGAGGACGACGGCGAGGTCGGTGAGCGAGCCGTCCTCCACGGGCACCCGGACCGCGATCCCGTCCAGCGCGTCGGCCATCTCCGGCATCACCAGGCCCACGGCGCGGGCGGCTCCGGTACTGGTGGGGATGATGCTGAGGGCGGCCGAGCGGGCGCGGCGCAGGTCCTTGTGCGGGCCGTCGAGCAGGGACTGGTCGTTGGTGTAGCCGTGGATGGTGGTCATCACTCCGCGTTCGATGCCGAAGGCATCGTCGAGGACCTTGACCATCGGGGCGACGCAGTTGGTGGTGCAGGAGGCGGCGGAGACGATGCGGTCGTGGTGGCGGTCGTAGGTCCGGTCGTTGACGCCCATCACGATGGTGGCGTCCACGTCCTTGCCGGGCGCCGACAGCAGCACGGTGTGCGCTCCGCTCTTCAGGTGCAGGGCCGCAGAGTCGCGGTCGCGGAAACGCCCGGTGGACTCGATCACGACGCCGGCGCCGTAGTCGGCCCAGTGCAGGGCGGACGGGTCACGCTCGGCGGTGACGGCGATGCGCCGTCCGTCGACCGTGATGGAGCTGTCGTCGTGCTGGACATCTCGCCCGATACGGCCGAACGTCGAGTCGTACTCCAGCAGGTGGGCCAGGGTGGCGGGTGAGGTGATGTCGTTGATGGCGACCACCTCGACGTCCTGGGTGCCCTCCTCTGCGCGGTCGAGGGCGGCGCGCAGGTAGGTGCGGCCGATGCGGCCGAAGCCGTTGATGCCGACGCGTACGGTCATGGCAGTGAGTTCCTTCCGGGAGCGAGGGGCGAATCAGGGGTTCCAGGTCCAGTCGGCGACCTCGGGCAGGTCGGTGCCGTGCTCGCGGATCCAGGCCTGGTGGTGGGTGCGGGCGTCGGCCATCCGCTGGCGTACGGCGGCGGCGCGCACCGCGAGGCCGGGCACCCGGTCGATGACGTCCATGACCAGCCGGTAGCGGTCGAGGTCGTTGCGGACGACCATGTCGAACGGCGTGGTCGTCGTACCCGACTCCTTGTAGCCGCGCACGTGCAGGTTCTTGTGGCCGGTGCGACGGTAGGCGAGCCGGTGGATCAGCCACGGATAGCCGTGGTACGCGAAGATCACCGGCTTGTCGGTGGTGAACAGGCCGTCGTACTCGAAGTCGCTCATCCCGTGCGGGTGTTCCTCGCGCGGCAGCAGCCGCGTCATGTCGACCACGTTGACCACGCGGACGGCGAGCTCGGGCAGGTGCCGACGCAGCAACTGCGCGGCGGCCAGCACCTCCTGGGTGGGCACGTCACCGGCGCAGGCGAGGACGACGTCCGGCTCCCCGCCGTTCTCCGTTCCGGCCCACTCCCAGATCCCGGCGCCCCTGGCGCAGTGCGCGCGGGCCTGGTCCATGGAGAGCCAGTCGAAGCAGGGCTGCTTGCCCGCGACGACGACGTTGACGTAGTCGCGGCTGCGCAGCACGTGGTCCGCCACCGACAGCAGGGTGTTGGCGTCCGGCGGGAGGTAGACCCGCACGACTTCCGGGCTCTTGTTGAGGACGTGGTCGACGAATCCGGGGTCCTGGTGGGAGAAGCCGTTGTGGTCCTGGCGCCACACATGCGAGGTCAGAAGGTAGTTGAGGGAGGCGATGGGCGCGCGCCACGGCAACTCCCTCGACGTCTTCAGCCACTTGATGTGCTGGTTGACCATGGAGTCGACGATGTGCACGAACGCCTCGTAGCAGGAGAACAGACCGTGCCGGCCGGTGAGGGTGTAGCCTTCCAGCCAGCCCTGGCAGGTGTGTTCGGAGAGGATCTCCATCACCCGGCCGTGGTGTTCGAGGTGCTCGTCGACCGGCAGGCGTTCTGCCTGCCATGCCTTTCCACTGACGTCGAGGACGGCCTGGAGCCGGTTCGACGCGGTCTCGTCGGGGCCGACGAGGCGGAAGTCACGGCGTGCGCCCGTGTCCTTCATGACCCGGGCCAGGAGGTCTCCCAGGACGCGGGTCGGCTCGTGCAGTGTGGTGCCCGGCTTGTCGACGGGTACGGCGAAGTCGTCGAGCGGTGCGAGGGGCAGGTCGCGCACGAGCAGCCCGCCGTTGGCGTGCAGGGAGGCACCGAGCCGCTTGGCGCCGTCGGGGACGCAGGCAAGGACGTCGGCCACGGGACGGCCGTCGGGGCCGAAGAGCTCCTGAGGCTTGTACGAGCGCAGCCACGCCTCCAGCTGACGGAGGTGCTCGGGGTTCTCACGAACGCCGGCCAGCGGTACCTGATGTGCTCGCCAGGTGCCCTCGACAGGCTCGCCGTCCACCTCGGCGGGGCCGGTCCAGCCCTTCGGGGTGCGCAGCACGATCATCGGCCAGTGCACGCGCTCGGTGACGCCGTCCTCTCGGGCGGTCCGCTGCATCACGGCGATGCGGTCCAGGGCGTCGTCCATCGCCGCCGCCATGACCCGGTGCACCTGGAGCGGATCGTCGCCGGTCACGTGGATGGGATCGTGGCCGTATCCACGCAGCAGGTCGTCGAGTTCGGACTCCGGGAGGCGCGAAAGCACCGTCGGGTTGGCGATCTTGTAGCCGTTGAGATGCAGGATCGGCAGGACCGCACCGTCGTGCACCGGGTCGAGGAACTTGTTGGAGTGCCAGGACGCGGCCAGCGGACCGGTCTCCGCCTCACCGTCGCCGATCACACAGGTGACCAGCAGGCTCGGGTTGTCCAGCGCGGCGCCGTACGCGTGAGCCAGCGAGTAGCCGAGCTCACCGCCCTCGTGGATCGAGCCGGGCGTCTCCGGCGCCACATGGCTGGGCACCCCGCCGGGGAAGGAGAACTGCCGGAACAGCCGCGCCATGCCCTCCCCGTCCCGCGGCACGTCCGGGTAGGTGTCGCTGTAGCTTCCCTCCAGCCAGGAGTTGGCCAGGACGGAGGGCCCTCCGTGGCCCGGTCCCCATACGCACAGGGCGTCGATACCGCGCGCCTTGATCACCCGGTTGAGGTGGGTGTACACGAGGTTGAGGCCGGGTGAGGTGCCCCAGTGGCCGAGCAGACGCGGCTTGATGTGTTCGGGCCTCAGGGGCTCGGTCAGCAGCGGGTTGGACATCAGGTAGATCTGCCCGGCGGCCAGGTAGTTGGCGGCCCGCCAGTGCGCGTCCAGGGTGCGCAGCTCCTCGTCGGAAAGTACGGGGGCGTCCAGGTGTTCGACCTTGGGCATGAGGGACTCCGGAAGTCATCGGGCGGTGGAGGCGGCAAGGCCGGCAGGAAGGTGACGCAGCTGTCGCGCAAGACGTACGAGAAGGAACTGCTCCGCCTGCAGACCGAATTGGTGAAGCTGCAGGAGTGGGTGCGGGCGCCGGGCACCCGGCTGGTGGTCGTCTTCGAGGGGCGGAACAACCGGGCCGGGGTCGAGCAGGTGACGGGCTTCTGTACCCAGGAGGAGTACCGGCTCTTCCTGCGACAGTGCCCGATCTTCGAGCAGATGCTGGTCGCGGCCGGCGTCAGCTTGCGCAAATACTGGTTCTCGGTGAGCGACGCCGAGCAGCAGGAACGCTTCCGGCGCCGCCTTGAGCATCCGCTGCGGCACCGGAAGCTCCCGCCGATGGATCTGGAGTCGCTCACCCGCTGAGAGGCGTACTCCCGGACCGAGGACGAGATGCTGGTGCGCACCGACGTCGCCGAGGCGCCCTGGTACGTCGTCGAGAGCGACGACAAACGCCGGGCGCGGCTGAACACGATCGCTCATCTGCTGGACTCCGTGCCGTACCACGACGTCCCTCCGCCCGTCCTCGAACTGCCGAAGCACACCGAGTCGACCGGCTGCCAGCGCCCGCCGCGGGATCTGCAGACCTCCGTCCCCGACCACGCGGCGAGCCTCCGAGCAGCCGGCCACTTCGCTCACACCTGCTCGGGTACGACCGCGACGGCGCAGGCGGAGTGGTGCAGCACCGCGTGGGCGACGCGCCCCAGCTGGAGTCCGAGGTGCCCGGGATTGCGCCGGGCACCGACCACCAGCAGGTCCGCCTCGTGCGAGGCGTCCATGAGGACCCTGCGGGCGGGACCCTCGACCGTACGCCGGCGCAGGTCCACGTCCGCGGGTGCGTCCTTCAGCGCCTTGTCCAGGACCTCGGTGGCATGCTGCTCGTGCAGACGCGCGGGTTCACCGGCGAGCAGAGGGTGGTCGGTGGTCTCGTGCGCGGGGCACCGCCAGGCCCGTACGGCGTCCAGCGTCGCGTGGCGCAGTTTCGCCTCCTCGACGGCGAAGCGCAGGGCGGCGGAGTCCGCCGCCTTCTCACCGATGCCTACCACGATCCGGCCGCGCGCACCTGCCCGGATCTGGTTGTCGTGGCTGCCGCGCAGCACGATCACCGGGCAGTCCGCGTGGGCGGCGACGGTCAGGCTGACAGATCCGAGCAGCATCTCGACGAAGCCGCTGCGGCCGCGGGTGCCGAGCACCAGCGCGGAGGCAGTGTGTCCCTCGTGGACGAGCGCGTACTCGGGCTCCTCCGGCAGTACGTCGGTGGAGACCGCGACGTCTGGCCGGCGCAGGCGGGCCCGCTGCGCGGCGGTCCGTACGATGTCCTCGGCCATGACCTGCTCGGACGGCTTGCCGAGGCCCTCGGCGAGGGACTCGCCCTCGTACCGCTCCCAGAGGGAGGCGTACACCAGCCGCAGCGGGAGCCCACGCAGGGCGGCCTCGTCGGCCGCCCAGTCGACGGCCCGCAGGCTGGGTTCGGATCCGTCGACGCCGACGACGATCGGGAGGACCATCGTGCTCACCGTCCCGTGCCGAAGTCGAAGACGATCCGGGCCTTGACCTCGCCGTGCAGCACCTCGGCGATGGAGTCGTTGACGGAGGTGAGGGGGCGGGCCTCGTAGATGACCTTGGTGCGGCCGGCCGCGTGCAGTTGGAAAACCTCGGCCAGGTCCTGCCGGGTGCCGACGATCGAGCCGATCACCGAGGTGCCGTTCAGGACGGTGTCGAAGATGGGGACCCGGACCGTGCCGTGCGCGGGCAGGGCCACCATGACGAGCTTGCCGCCGCGCCGCAGGCCGGAGTTGACGGCTTCGAAGGCCGCGTCGTTCACCGCGAGCGCGATGGCGGCGTGGGCGCCGCCGTGCTGCTTGAGCACCTCGCCGACGTTCTCCTTGCGGGCGTCGATGACGATGTCCGCGCCGAGTTCGGCGGCCAGTTGGAGCTTCTCGTCGGTGACGTCGATCGCGGCGACGGTGGCTCCGGCGATCTTCGCGTACTGCACGGCGAGGTGGCCGAGCCCGCCGATGCCGGAGATCGCGACGAGCTGGCCGGGCTTGACGTCAGCGACCTTGAGCGCCTTGTACGTCGTCACGCCCGCGCAGGTCAGCGGGGCGGCCTCCAGGGCGGTGATCCCCTCGGGCACGGGCTGGGCGAAGTCGGCCCAGGCCAGCATCTTCTCGGCGTACCCGCCGTCGCAGCCGTAGCCGGTGTTGATCTGCTGCTCGCACAGCGTCTCCCAGCCGGACAGACAGTGCTCGCACCGCCCGCACGCCTTGCCGAGCCAGGGCACGGCGACCCGCTGCCCCACCGACAGGTGGGTGACGCCCGCGCCGAGCGCCTCCACCAGGCCCACGCCCTCATGTCCGGGAACGAACGGCGGGCTCGGCTTGACCGGCCAGTCGCCGTACGCCGCGTGGATGTCGGTGTGGCACAGCCCGGACGCCTCCACCCGGAGGCGGACCTGGCCGGGGCCGGGCTCCGGGTCGGGGCGCTCCTCGATGACCAGGGGCTCGCCGAACGCTCGTACGACCGCTGCCTTCATGGTTCTTCTCCTCAGGAGTGATCGGGGATCGGGGGGTGGGTCAGCTGTGGGGGACGACGGCGACGGGGGCGACGGAGTGGTGCAGGACGGCATGCGTGACGTGTCCGATGTGGGCCCCGAACGGGCTGCGGCGGATACGCCGGCCCACGACGACGAGGGAGGCCTCGTGGGAGGCTTCCACGACGTGGACGGCCGCGCTGCCGTAGCGGGACTCCTCGACGACGTCCACGTCGGGGTACTTCTGCCGCCAGGGCCGCAGTACCTTGGCCAGCGCCTCGGCGTCGCCGAGAGCCAGTCCTTCGTGCAGCGCGGGGTTGGCGGACGCGCCGTAGGCGTAGTAGGGCGGCGGGTTCCAGCCGTGGACGACCCGCAGGGACGTTTCGCGGACCAGCGCCGCCGCGAAGGCGAACTCGATCAGCGTCTCGTCCGGGTGCTCGACGTCGAGTCCGAGGACCACGGGCAGGAACGGGGTCGCCGCGGAGGGGAGGCCCGCCGGATCCGGCTCGTGCTCGTCGGCGGCCACTTCCAGCGCGCGGACCAGCACGACGGGGCGGTCGGCGTGCGCGACGACGGACAGGCCGATCGAGCCGACCATGAACCCGCCGATGCCGCTGAGGCCTCGCGAGCCCAGAACGAGGAGTTCGGCGCTCTTGGCCGCCTCGGCGAGGACGTCACCGGGGTGTCCTGAAAGCTGCTCCCTGATCACCTCGACGCCGGGGTGGCGCAGGCCGATGCCCGCCGCGGCCTCGCGCGGGATCCGCTCGGTCCAGTGCTGCTGGGCCTCGGCCCCCAGGAGAGGCGCCTGAGCCATCGGCTCCGGGACCGGCTCCCAGACATGGACGATCTTCAGGGGCAGGTCGCGCAGCCCGGCTTCGCGAGCCGCCCATTCTGCGGCGGCCCGGCTCTCACGCGAGCCGTCCAGACCTACGGTGATGACACGGAGCATGATCTCCACCTCCTGGGGCGAGGGATCCGATTACAGGGTCGTCTTCGGGCGGCTCCTCGTGCAGGGGCCACTGGTCCCGGATCGGGGCAGGCCGACCCCCTGCACGGCTCGGCGCGGCGGGCCGGGTGACGGGCCCACCGCGCCGTCGGTACTCAGCGCAGCCAGCTGTGGTCGCGGACGAAGGGCAGCTTGGCCCAGAGCCGGCCCGCGCCCAGGGTGTCGCCGGCGGCGACAGCGGCCAGAACGATCAGGGCGACGGCGTAGATCAGGTGGTAGTCGACGAACGGGTTGGCCGACATGCTCGCCGAGCCGTCGGAGAGGTGCTTGGCGGGCGGCCACTCGGCGATCCACATCAGCGCCATCATCGCGGTGCCGGCGACGGCAGTGATCCGCAGCGCGACGCCGGCGACGAGGGCGAGGCCGATTCCGAGCAGACCGAGCATGAACAGCCAGTTCGCCCAGGGATCGCCAGCCCAGGAGTGGAAGGTGGACTCCATCGGTCCGACGGCGACGGAGCCGAGGAAGCCCTTCGTCGGCGAGCCGCCGTCGATCCAGCCCTTGCCGGAGGGGGTGGCATAGCCGAAGCCGAAGGTCTTGTCGAGGAACGCCCATAGGAAGACGAACCCCGTGAGCAGGCGCAGGGACGCGAAGGTGTAGGCCCGCGCGGTGTGCGTGCCGGTGCCTGCCGACACCGCCGACTCGGATGCGGAGGCGGTTCGGTTCCTGCGCAGCGACGGCAGGTGGAAGCCGGAGCTCCGGTGCGGGTGCTCGTGCACGGCCATGGTCATGGTTCCCTTCGAGGGCGGTCGGGTCGGTGCCTGACACCACTCACTCTGGCCGCCCACGCCGGTTGGCAACGGATGCCGAAGGTCCGCAGACCCAGGGCCTAACGGCCCTGCTCTCAGAGGCCGTTGGGACGGGTACGGCACGCCGGGCACGCGGGCTCTCGCCGTGGCGCTCACGAGCGGTAGATCATGAGGTCAGACGACGGCAGGCGGTACATGTCCCAGGGCTCGGACGAACACGTCCCCCAGTGGCTCCGACTGGTGCCCGGTCTCGTCGCCCTCCTCGGCTACCGGCGTGTGTGGCTCACGGGTGAACTGCTCGCCGGGGTGACCGTGGCCGCGTACCTCGTACCGCAGGTCATGGCCTACGCGAGGGTGGCCGGGCTGCCGCCGGTCGCCGGTCTCTGGGCGGCGATCCTGCCGGCCCTCGCGATGTAAGCCCTGTTCGGTTCCTCGCGGCTGCTGTCGGTCGGCCCCGAGTCCACACGACCGCCCTCATCACGGCCACCGTGGTCGCGCCGCTCGCCGCCGAGGACTCCGGACGCTACGCGTCACCGACGGCTGCCCTCGCGGTCACCGTCGGACTGCTCTGCCTGGTCGCCCGCGCGGTACGGCTGGGCTTCCTCGCGGCCCTGCTGTCCCGTCCTGATCGGCTATCTCGCGGACGTGGAGCTCATCATGATGGCGGACCAGCTGCCCAAGCTCACCGGGGCACCGCCGACCGGCTCGGAGTTCTTCCCCCAACTGTGGTTCTTCGGCACCCATCTGACGGACGCGCACCTGGTCACCGTCGTGTTCTCCATGGTCACACTGGTGTTCTTCCTCCTGATGGCCCGGTACGTCCGAGCCGTGCCCGGTCCGCTGGTGACGGTCGTCCTGGACACTGCCGCCATCGTGGTCTTCGACCTCGACGGGCAGGTGAGCAGCAGCGCCAGCCGCACCGCCCTCGCGTCCTCGGCGGGCGCCCGCAGCCAGGCGTACTCCCTGGTGGCGGGGGCGGTGGTCCTGGCGGTGCTGCTGTTCCTCAGCCCGTTGCTGACGCGCACGCCGTCCGCCGTGCTCGGCGCGCTTGTCGTCTACGCCGCGGTCCGCATGATCGACCTCGCCGGCTTCCGCCGACTGACGTCCTTCCGCCGCCGGGAACTGCTTCTGGCGCTCGGCTGCCTCACCGGGGTGCTCACTCTGGACATCCTCTACGGCGTGATCGTGGCCGTCGGCCTGTCGGTGGCCGAGCTGCCGACCCGGGTGGCGCGTCCGCACGACGCCGTGGAGGGGCTGGTCCCCGATGTGGCCCGCATGCACGACGTCGACGACTACCCACAGGCCCGGACCATCCCCGGCCTGCTCGTCCACCGCTACGACTCCCCGCTGTTCTTCGCCGACGCGGAGGACTTCCGGCGTCGCGCCCTGGCCACCGTCGACGAACAGAGCGACCCGGTCCGCTGATTCGTCCTCGACACCGAAGCCAACGTCGAGGTCGACATCACCGTCCTCGACGCGGTCGACGAACTGCGCCGCGAACTGACCTACCGAGGCGTCGTGTTCGCCCTCGCCCGTGTGAAGCAGGACCTGCTGGACGACCTAAAGGCGTACGGCCTGGTGGACTCGGTGGGCACGGAACGGATCTTCCCGACGCTGCCGACGGCCGTGACGGCGTACCGCGCGTGGCTCGGCGGTCAGTAGGCGGGCACTCCGTGTTCCCGGAAGCGTGCGCGGACGCTCGCGGTCAGAGCCGGGTCGGGGACTGGGGTGTCGCGCAGCGGGAAAGGAATGCCGAGGGCCTCATACTTGGAGGCGCCGAGCTTGTGGAAGGGCAGGACGTCGACGCGCTCGACCGTGCCGAGCCCCGCGACGAAGCCGGCCAGGGCATCCACCGACCGCGGATCGTCGGTCCAGCCGGGGACCAGCACATAGCGGATCCGCATCGGGACGCCGAGGCGGTCGAGGCGGGTCGCGAAGCTGAGGGTGGGGGCGAGGCGGCCGCCGGTCAGTTTCCGGTAGGTGCCGATGTCGAAGGACTTGATGTCCAGCAGGACCAGGTCCGTGTCGGCGAGGAGTTGGTCGGTGGCACGCGCGCCGAGGAAGCCGGAGGTGTCGAGGGCCGTGTGCAGTCCGGCCTCCTTGCAGCGGCGCAACACCTCACCGGTGAAGGCCGACTGGAGCAGCGGCTCTCCCCCGGTGATCGTCACCCCTCCCCCAGCCGTGGTGACGAAGGCCCGGTACTTCTCGATCTCCGCCATCACCTCGTCCACCGTCGTCTCCCGGCCGTCGCGCATGTGCCACGTGTCGGGGTTGGCGCAGTACAGGCAGCGCAGGGGGCAGCCGCTGGTGAAGAGGACGAACCGGGTCCCGGGACCGTCCACGCCGGTGGACAGGTCCCAGGAGTGGATCCGGCCGGTCGCCACGGTCGTCACAGCGATCCGTGGAAGGTACGGCTGATCACGTCGAGCTGCTGCTCGCGGGTCAGACGAACGAAGTTCACGGCATACCCCGAGACCCGGATGGTCAGCTCCGGGTACTTCTCCGGGTGCTCCATCGCGTCCTCGAGGGTGGCCCGGTCGAGGACATTCACGTTCATGTGAAAGCCGCCGGCGGCCATGTAGGCGTCGAGGATGCCCACCAGGTGCCCCGCGCGCTCCTGGGGGGCGTGCCCCAGTCCCTCCGGGGTGATGGTCGTGGTCAGCGAGATGCCGTCGCGGGCCTGCCCGTACGGCAGTTTGGCGACCGAGAGCGCGGAGGCGGCCACACCGTGGCGGTCACGGCCGTTCATCGGGTTGGCGCCCGGGGCGAAGGGCTGTCCGGCCCGGCGCCCGTCGGGGGTGTTGCCGGTGTGCTTGCCGTAGACGACGTTCGAGGTGATGGTCAGCACCGACTGCGTGTGTTCGGCGTCCCGGTAGGCGGGGTGCCGGCGGACCTTGGCCATGAAGGACTCCACCAGTCCGACGGCGATGCTGTCGGCACGGTCGTCGTTGTTGCCGTACGCCGGGAACTCGCCCTCGGCGAGGAAGTCGACGGCCAGCCCGGTCGCGTCCCTGAAGACCTTCACCCTGGCGTGCTTCACCGCGGACAGGCTGTCCGCCGCGACGGACAGTCCCGCTATGCCGCAGGCCATGAAGCGGTGGACGGGGTGGTCGTGCAGCGCCATCTCGATGCGCTCGTAGGCGTACTTGTCGTGCATGTAGTGGATGACGTTGAGCGTGTTGACGTACGTCTCCGCGAGCCAGTCCAGGACGCGGTCGTAGGCCGCCGACAGTTCCTCGTAGTCCAGGTACTCGCCCGTCAGCGGGGGCATCGCGGGGGTGACCTGGTCGCCGGTCATCTCGTCCCGGCCGCCGTTGACGGCGTACAGCAGCGCCTTGGCCAGATTGACGCGGGCGCCGAAGAACTGCATCTCCTTGCCCACCGCCATGGCGGAGACGCAGCAGGCGATCGCGGTGTCGTCGCCGTTGCGGGGCCGCAGCAGTTCGTCGGACTCGTACTGGACGGCGCTGGTGTCGATGGACACCTGGGCGCAGAACTCCTTGAAGCCGGCGGGCAGCCGGGGCGACCACAGCACGGTCAGGTTGGGTTCGGGGGCGGGGCCGAGGTTGTAGAGGGTCTGCAGGAAGCGGAAGGAGGTGCGGGTGACCAGGGGGCGGCCGTCATTACCGATGCCGCCGATCGACTCGGTGACCCACGTGGGGTCGCCGGAGAACAGGGCGTCGTACTCGGGCGTCCGTAGGAACCGGACGATCCGCAGCTTGATCACGAAGTCGTCGATCAGCTCCTGGGCGCGGGACTCGTCGATGATCCCTTCGTCCAGGTCCCGCTGGAGGTAGACGTCGAGGAAGGTCGAGGTGCGTCCCAACGACATCGCGGCGCCGTTCTGCTCCTTCACCGCGGCGAGGTAGCCGAGGTAGAGCCACTGCACCGCCTCGTGCGCGGTGGCCGCGGGGCGTGAGACGTCGAAGCCGTAGGTCGCCGCCATGCGGGTCAGCTCCCCCAGGGCCTTGATCTGCTCGGCGAGTTCCTCACGGTCGCGGATGACGTGCTCGGTGGACGGCTCGGCGTCCAGCCGGGCCCGCTCGGCACGCTTGGCCGCGATCAGCCGGTCGGTGCCGTACAGGGCGACGCGACGGTAGTCGCCGATGATCCGGCCGCGACCGTAGGCGTCGGGCAGCCCCGTGATGATGCCGACCTTGCGAGCGGTCCGCATCTCGGGCGTGTACGCGTCGAAGACACCGTCGTTGTGGGTCTTGCGGTAGGTCCCGAAGACCTTCGTCACAAACGGGTCGGCCTCGTAGCCGTACGCCTTCAGGCTGTTCTCCACCATGCGCAGACCGCCGTTCGGCATGATCGCGCGCTTGAGCGGGGCGTCGGTCTGGAGGCCGACGATCAGTTCCCGGTCACGGTCGATGAAGCCGGGGGCGTGCGAGGTGATCGTCGACGGCGTCACGGTGTCCACGTCGAGGATCCCGCGCGACCGCTCCTCGGGGTACAGCGAGCTGACCTTGTCCCAGACGGTGCGGGTGCGGTCCGTGGCGTCGGCCAGGAAGGACGCGTCACCGTCGTACGGGGTGTAGTTGGCCTGGATGAAGTCGCGCACGTCGATCAGCTCGCGCCAGCGGGTTCCGGCGAAGCCTCGCCAGGCCGCGGTGACCTGGTCGCCGACTGTCACGGTTGCGGTCATCGCCGTTCCTCTCCTCGGTTCGTGTCCTGCACTTCGATGCTTGTCGTTCGTGATCGTCACGGGGAGGTGCCGGACAGCGCCCACGGGCGGGCCGTCCGGCCCCGGCGCTGGGGCCGTCCGGCCCCGGCGCTGCCCACTCCCGCCCGTCAGCCGGCCGCGAGTTCAGGGCGGATCAGGGTGCCCGAGCGGCCGTGCACGATCTCGTACGCCGCGTCCAGCGCCCCGATGGCTGCGAGCCCTCCGGTCCGCTCGACGAACCGGGCGGCGGCTTCGGCCTTCGGCCCCATGGAGCCCTCGGGAAAGGCCTTGCGGCGCAGTTCGGCGGGGGTGGCGTCGAGGACGGGCTGCTGAGCGGGGGTCCCATAGTCCTCGTACACGCACGGGACGTCGGTGAGGATGAGCAGGAAGTCGGCCTTCAGATCTTCGGCGAGCAGAGCTGCCGTGAGGTCCTTGTCGACGACGGCCTCGACGCCGGTCAGCGCGCCGGTGTCGTTGTCCGCCGTGACGGGGACGCCTCCGCCTCCCGCGTAGATCACGAGGGTGCCGCTGTTCAGCAGCTCGTGGACGGTGTCGGTCTCCAGGATGCGCTCCGGCACCGGGGAGGGGACGACGCGGCGCCAGCCGGTGGTGTCCTGCGCGATGTGCCAGCCGCGCTTGCGGGCGAGGGCGCCGGCCGCCTCCCGCGGGTGGACCTGGCCGACGAACTTGGTGGGCCAGCCGAACGCCGGGTCGTCGGCCCGTACCAGGGTGTGGGTGACGAGGGTGGCGATGTGGCGGCCGGGCAGGGCGTCGTGCAGCGTGCAGGCCAGCAGGGAGCCGATCATGCCCTGGGTCTGCGCGCCAAGCAGATGAAGAGGGTAGGGGGCGCTGAGGGCCGGGTCGCTCGAACTCTCCACGGCGGGCAGGCCGATCTGCGGGCCGTTGCCATGCGTGAGGACGATCTCGTGCTCATGGGCCAGAGCGGCCAGCGCGGTGGCGACCCGGTCGATGTTTGCTTGCTGGACGGCGGCGTCGGGGCGTTCGCCGCGATGGAGCAGGGCGTTGCCGCCGAGAGCGACGACGATGCGCATGGCTTCAGTCCTCCAGGGTGGCGACGAGTACGGCCTTGATGGTGTGCAGCCGGTTCTCGGCCTGGTCGAAGACGATCGACGCGGGCGAGGAGAAGACGTCGTCGGCGACTTCGAGTCCGTTCAGGCCATAGCGGTCGAAGAGGTCGTCTCCGAGACGGGTGCGGCGGTCGTGCAGGGCCGGCAGGCAGTGCATGAACTTCACGTCCGGGTTGCCGGTGGCGACGAGCGTCTTGCCGTTGACCTGGTACGGCAGCAGCAGTTCGATCCGCTCCCGCCAGGTGTCGGCGGGCTCGCCCATGGACACCCAGACGTCGGTGTGCAGGAAGTCGGCGCCGCGTACGGCGGTCTCGGCGTCCTCGGTGAGGAGGATTCGGGCACCGCTACGCTCGGCCACCTCCCGGCACTTGGTGACCAGCGCGGGGTCGGGCCACAGCGGGGCAGGGGCGGCGATGCGCACGTCCATGCCGAGGAGCGCACCCATGGACAGCAGCGAGTTGCCCATGTTGTTGCGCGCGTCGCCGAGGTAGCAGTAGGCGATGTCGGGCACGGGCTTGAGACTGTGCTCGTGCATGGTGAGCACGTCGCACAGGCTCTGAGTGGGGTGCGCTGTGTCGGTGAGCCCGTTGTATACGGGAACGCCGGAATGGGTGGCGAGGGCGGCGACGAGGGACTGGGCGGAGCCGCGGTACTCGATGGCGTCGAACATGCGGCCCAGCACGCGGGCGGTGTCGGCGATGGACTCCTTGACGCCGATGTGGGTGTCGCCGGGGCCCAGGTAGGTGGTGGCGGCACCCTGGTCGGCGGCTGCGACCTCGAAGGCACAGCGGGTGCGGGTGGAGGTCTTCTCGAAGATCAGCGCGAGGTTCCGGCCGGTCAGCCGGGGCTGCTCGGTGTCGGCTCGCTTGGCGGCCTTCAGGGTGGCGGCGAGGTCGAGGAGGTGGTGGATCTCGGCTGCGCTGAAGTCGAGTTCACTCAGGTAGGAGCGGCCGCGCAGGTCGATGGTCATGGTGGTTCCCCTGGGGGTTCAGGCGGCCGGGTCGCGTTCGATGGGGCAGCGCGGGCCGCCGCGGCCGCGGCCGAGTTCGGCGCCGGCGATGGTGACGATCTCGATGCCCTGCTTGCGCAGGTAGGTGTTGGTGGCGACGTTGCGCTCGTAGCCGACGATCACGCCGGGGGCGAGGGCGAGGAAGTTGCTGCCGTCGTCCCACTGTTCGCGCTCGGCGTTGCGGATGTCCTGCGGGGCGGAGAGCATCCGGACCTTGTCGAGGTCGAGGGACTCGGCCAGGGCAGTAGCGAGGTCGGAGTTAGTGGCGACGTCGAAGCCGCACTCGCGGGTGCCGCTGGGCGTGAGTGTCCAGGAGCGCAGGGAGTCGGCCAGGCCCGGGTAGATGACGAAGGTGTCGCGGTCGATCATCGTCAGCACGGTGTCGAGGTGCATGTAGGCCCGGGCAGCAGGGAGGTGGACGGCGATCAGCCGCCGTGCCGTGCCCTCGGCGAACAGCCGGGCCTTAGATTCAACCGGTCAAGGCAACACTCTCGGCTGGTGTGCGGAATCCCAGACACTTGCGCGGACGGTTGTTGAGCTTCGCCGCGATGGCGTCAAGGTCGTCCTGGCTGAACGTCGACAGGTTCGTGCCTTTGGGCAGGTACTGCCGGAGCAGCTTGTTGGTGTTCTCGTTGGTGCCACGTTGCCAGGGGCTGCGCGGGGCTGCGAAGAACACGTCGACACCGGTGTCATCGGTGAACCGCTTGTGAGCTGCCAGTTCCATGCCGCGATCCCAGGTCAGCGTGCTGCGCAGTCGAGGATCCATGCGTTCGTAGGTCTGGGTCAGAGCGGGAACGACCACGGTGGTGTGGCGGCTGGCGAGTTTCACGACCGTGAGGAACCGTGACTTCCGGTCGACCAGCGTGGCGACCTGGCTGTTGTTCGAGCCGATCACCAGATCGCCTTCCAGATGCCCGAACTCGCTGCGGTCTCCCGCCGCCTGGGGCCGCTCCTCGATCGGTCGGGCATCGATGATCTGTGAGCGCCACTGTCTCTTCACCGTGTGGCGCTTGTTCTTCCGGATCGGGCGGCCGGTTCGCAGGCGCTTGCACAGCTCGCGGGGGACCACCTTCCAGCGGGTGGTGTAGACCGATCGGTAGATCGTCTCGTGGCTGATCTCCATCGCCGGGTCGCCACCGTGGTACAGACGCAGGTGGCCGACGATCTGTTCCGGCGACCACTCCTCCTTCAGCAGGGTCAGCACCGTCTGCCTCAACGCGGGCCTGCGGGCGAGCAGGCACTGCTTCGGGCGCCGGGCGCGGTCAAGTGCCCGTTCCTGCGCGGCGATCGCCCGGTAAACATCGCGTCCGCCGTTGTTGCTGACTTCACGGCTGATCGTCGACACCGCACGCCCCAGGAGGCCGGCGATGGCCCGGTAGGACTCTCCGGCACAAAGCCCGCGCGAGATCTCCTCCCGCTCGCCCATGGTCAAGCTTCCGGCGCGCGCTTTGCGGGGTTCGGGAGCGATCCCTCCGTAATGCTTGAGGACGGTGAACACCGAGCCGGGCGGCTTGCCGATCTGCCTTGAGATGACGCTGATCGACTCCCCGGCCCTCCACCGCCGCCACAAGTCGGCCTTCATCTCGTCCGACATCCCCGGCCGACCCATTCTCGCCACGTAAATCGTCCTCAACCAGCACTGTTGCTCTGACCGGTTGAATCTAAGGCGTCTTTCTTCGCGGCCGAGCTCGACCGGCCACACACACGCTCGTAGCGTTCATCGACGAGCACAAGGACCGCTTCGGCGGCGTCGAGCCGATCTGCCGGGTCCTTACCGACCACGACTGCAAGATCGCCCCGTCCACCTACTACGCCCACCACAAACGCCAGGCCGCACCCGCTGCCCGCACCGTCCGCGATGCCGAACTGAAAACCCTCATCGCAGAGGCGTACGAGGCCAACTACCGTGTCTACGGCGCCCGGAAGATCTGGCGGCACCTGAACCGCCAGGATGTCGCGGTGGCTCGCTGCACCGTCGAGCGCCTCATGCGTGAACTCGGCATCAGCGGAGCGGTCCGCGGCAAGAAGGTGATCACTACCATCACCGACGCGAGCGCGGAGCGGGCCCCGGACCTCGTGGACCGCGACTTCGTCGCCCCCGCCCCGAACCGCTGCTGGGTCGCCGACTTCACTCACGTCGCCACGTTCGCCGGCGTCGTCTACGTCGCCTTCGTCGTGGACACCTTCTCCCGCCGCATCGTCGGCTGGTCAGCAGCCACCTCGAAGGAGACACGGCTCGTCCTGGACGCCCTCGAGATGGCCTTGCGGCAACGCGACCGAGACCAACACCCCTACCAGAAAGGCGAGTTGATACATCATTCCGATGCCGGGTCGCAGTACACATCGTTCGCGCTCGCCGAGCACCTCGACCGGGCAGGCATCGCCGCGTCGATCGGATCGGTCGGCGACGCCTATGACAATGCCCTGATGGAGTCCACGATCGGCCTGTTCAAGACCGAGTTGATCAAGCCCCGTCGGCCCTGGAAGACACTCTCCGAGGTCGAGTTGGCCACCGCTGAGTGGATCGACTGGTACTGCCACCGCCGACTGCACGGTGAGATCGGGCACATCCCGCCCACCGAATACGAGACCAATTACTACCGATCAACCACGAAACCCCAGGTCACAGTCACAACCTAGAGTCTCGATCAAACCCGGAACGATTCAATCTGACCGACCGAACGGTCACCGTGCCGGCACAACTCGACGATCTCGGCCTTGAACTCCGGCGTGAACGATCGGCGAGGGCGAGGCTTCTTCTTCCCCATGCTCTCCATGATGGACATCCTCCCGGGGCAGAACACCTGATCTCGGATGTACATCAAAGCGGATCAAGCCCAACTACACACTCACCGGCGAGGACCGACGGACGAAACTCAGGGCGTTCGTCGAGGTCGACCGGACGACCATGAGCAGCGAACGCCTCGCAGCGAAACTGATCGAATATGCACGACTGTGGTCCTACGAACCGCAACAGGTGGGACGGCAGCGCACACGGCAGCCGGTCGCTCCCGGCGCCGCCTGGCTGCGCTGGCACCCCGTCTTCCCCCGCATCCTGTCCGTGCTCACCGGAGCCACCCGGTACGTCCTGCACAACCGGATCAGCGACCTGCAAGCCATGGCCGCCCAGCACCCCCACGTGGCCACACTCGCACGACAGGTACCGCTCGGCGCGGCAACCCTCGACGACCTCGAACACCAAGGACCCACCGGCGACGTCTGGACGCCTCTGACCGGCGGCAGTCCGAAACCATGGACCGAACTGTGACACAGGCCAAAACGACACTCACGCACCAGACGGACGGGCCGGCAGTACCCACACGACACGGGCCCCGGTCCATGCGGCATGCATGCCGATAAGCCGTCAAACTCTCCGTGGCCCGCCCGCTCCACACCCCCGAAGGCCGCCTCCTTAAATGCCCCATGAGCCCCACAGCGGTCTGTCGCCTCGCGAGTGTCGGGCTCGTATCCATATAGTCACTCTATGTCATGTCTCATATCAGCCAATTGGGGTTCATCTTCCACCTCTTCCCCAAGGGTGCTGCCACACTCTGTGACTGCGGCGGACGGCCTGCCGTTGGAAAAGGACCTCGGGGGTGTTACGTGGCGGGTCGTTCTGGCCAGTACTACCGGGCGGGTCACTGGGTGAACCGGTCGGACGGCAAGGGGACACGGGCGAAGAAGTCCGGAACGGGAGTCGTGGTCGTGGGACTGCTGGTCGTAGGGGCCTGGATGGGGTTCTTCTCCCCCGACTCCAGCAACGACCAGCCGGCGCCCGTCTCGCCAGTCTCGTCGCCCTCCGGGCACTGACCTTTTGGCGTCCTGCTCCGCACCGAGGCGGGATGCCTTGTCGTCTATGTTCCGCGGTACCGTCTGGGGCCATCTTCGCGTCCTGCCAGACGGTCCCAGAAAGAGAGCCTTCGTGGCGGCTCGGCAGCCGACGCGGGCGGCTCAGGCAGTGCCGGTTCCTGCTCCTGGACGCGCAGGCGTTGCCAGGCGCTATGCCACACGTCGAGCTGGTCGGGGGTGAGTCCGCAGGCGGCGAGGTAGCGGCCGGTGGTCTTCCAGGTCGCGGGCAACGTCGTTGCGTTGAGCAACCGGCTGACCGTCTTGGGTGCCAGCGGCGGGTCGGCGCGCCGGCTGATGGCTTGGATGGTCAGACCGGTGTGCGCTCTCGTCTCGGCAAGTGCCTCAAGAAAGGCGAGCGGAGTGTGGCAGTCGCCCGGGTCGGGCCAGTTCGTCTCGGCCGGGCGAGCGGGGGCGGTAGCTGGACGGTAGGCCTGATTGGCGGCCAGGACGAGCCGGCCGACAGTGTTGCGGTCGCGCTTTTGCGGCGTGGGCCGCCCCTTCGCGGCAAGTTCGCTGCGAAGGTGGTGGTAGACAGTGTTGAGGTCCAGTTCGCGCGACCGGCCAGGGATGCCGTGCTGCAGGGTGCTGAGCAGTTCGCCGGTGAAGGCGGTATGGGTCTCTCCCGGCGGTGCGAGGGCCCGTCCGTTCTCAGGAGCGGCGGCCAACAGGTAGCTGCCGTCGATCTCCGCCTGGTCGGCCAGCAGGTCTTCGCCGCCCATCATCCCCAGGGCCCGCCCACTCATGCAGCAGTCGAGGATGACGACGAAGCGTCGAGCAGCGCAGTCCGTGATGATCTCGCGCAGCGCTTGGTAGGTGACGCCGGTGTAGCTGCGACCTTGGACGGAGCGGGGCAGGCCGAAGAAGAGTTCGCCGCGGCCGTCGAGGAGGCCGTGGCCTGCGAAGTACACCAGCAGCGTGTCGCTGGTGGCCTCAGCCGCCTCTTTGACCGGGTCCAACATGTCGCGGGGCGTGTCCGGCTCGGCGACCACGGTGCAGTGTCCGGCAGGCAGGTTCCACGAGATGGGGCCGGTCAACGCCCGGGCAAGGGCAGGCAGGTTGTTCGCTACGGCGGGCAGCGACTCCAGCACCGTGTAACGGCTGACCCCGATCAGAACGGCCCGCGATGCGGCCGGGTCGGGCAGCGCTCTCACGGCCGCGGCCCCTGCCCCGCTTCCGGCCCGTCCGACTCCCCCGCGCCGCTCCGGCCCTCCAACACGGCAAGGACATGGCGCAGTTCGGTCTCCGTCCCGTCGCTGATGCTGATCTCGGTGTCCCCTCGCCGGATCGTGATCTGCGGCGCACGCGGGCGGGTCTGACGCCACGCGGCAACGGACAGCACGAACGAAGCGGCGCTCCAGCCGTTGCCAGTCACCAGCTGCAGAACATCGAGGACGCCACCCATCGATCCGGGCTGCGCCGACCTCTCCCGCAGCGTGAGCGCAGCCGCCCTGCGCACCGCCGGCTCCTGCCCCAACCAGTCGTACAACAAGCGCAGTTCACCCTCAGAGCGCTTCTCGTCGATATACACATCAACGCGCACCGCATCCCCCTTCGACAGCGTCCATACCCCCACCCGATGCCCGCACCCGGCCATCCTGCCCTGCTTAGGAACCCATCACCCCTTCCCAACCTGCCACCCCCGCGCAGGCGACCGACAAGGCAGCGACGAGGGATGTCGATGAGGATTCCAGCCTGGTCGGGGGCGGCGTTGTCGCATCGTGACCGTGGTCGCTTCTTCGTGGTCGGTCCTCTGGTCGGGGCCGGCTGCTGCCGTGGTTCGTACGCGCGGCGCCGGACAGAACGGTGCCGCTCTCGTACGGACAAAGGGGCGTGACCAGTCGACCATGACGATGACGAACGTGAACGCGGGAGTCGGGGACCGGCTGGCGTTGGCCGTGCTGGTCCAGTACCGGATGGCCACGACCGAGCAGATGCATCTGGCGATCGCACCACAGGTGCGGATCGAGCAGACCAGGCGCCGACTGGCCAAGCTGCGCGACGAGGGTCTGCTCGAGCGGATCACTCTGCCGCAGGCCGGGCGACTGAGGGTATGGTTTCCCACCCAGTACGGGGCGCAGATCGCCTCCGAATGGCCGGAGCTGCGCGGGCGGCCGCCGAGGCCCGTGCTCGACCGGACCGCCGCGCGGCTACGGGTCGGACACGCGCTGACGGTGACCGAGACCGGGCTCGCGTTCCTGAAGGACGCCCGCCGCCGCAGGGACGTATGCCAGCCGCTGGACTGGATACCGGAGGCCCACCGCCCCGTCGGGGGCGAAGAGACCGTCATCCCCGACGCGTTGATGTACTACCAGCGCGGCCCCGCCGACGGCGACGGGGACGCGGGCGCGATGCTGCAGGCGTTCGTGGAGATCGACCGAGCCGCCACGGGCCCGGAGCGCCTCGCCACCAAACTCGCCACCTACGCCCGCCTGCACACCGACACGCCCCAGCCGGCCAGCCGGCGACCGGACTTCCACCAGGAACGGCATGAGGCGTGGCGGCGCACCTACCCCTTCTTCCCCCGGCTGTTGTTCGTCCTGGACACCACCGGCTCCACCAGCATCGAGACCCGCATCACCGCCCTGCACACAGCCACCGGGGAACCCTCTGTCGCGGCGTTCCTGCGACAGGTTCCGGCCATGGCAGCCCCGCTGGCCGACCTGCTGCGCGACGGGCCCTCAGCACCCGTATGGCGGCCCCTGCGCGACCCCGACCGCACAGTCGGCTGGATGCACTCCGCGCATCTGTGACCGTGGGCCGCACAGACCAGCGCAGCGTCCCGACCACGATTGCGCACGCCCCGACCACGAGTCGGACCATGCAGGCCAGACGCTGCGTAGCCGAATCGCGTACCGAATGCGCAGCCACCGCCCCTTCGTGCGCACCCGACTGCGCACCAAAGGAGTGAGGGGCCTGCATGCGCGACACCGTCCGCACCGTCGCCGGCGTGCACTCTCCGCAGCACGTCTGCGCAGCAGCCCGACCAAGGGTGTCGTCCGCCGCCGCCCGGACCCCGACCGTGAGCCCGACCACCCAGGTCACAGAGCTGCGCGAGGGACTGCGCACCGATTGCGCATCTATCGCGCACGACCAGGTCCAGGTCCCTCTACGCGAAGTGCAAGTCGTCAACTGACCAGCGCCGGTGTGCAGACCGGTGCAGTGGCCGAGACTGTCCGCCGCTCACCGCCCCCTCAGGCTCCGGTGGTCGGCCGTTTCGTAGGGACGCCAGCGCGGGCCGGCCGGGTGGGGCTCAGCAGTCGTAGCGGTGGGTGAATGGGGTGTCGGGGCAGATGCGGCAGACGAAGAAGTACATACCGCCGAGGTCGCCCAGGTCCATGGTGTGCCCGAACGTGTCGAGGGCAGCGGGGTCGGCCTCGGCCTGCCAGGAGGGGGTCGAGGCTTTGTCCTGGCGGGGATCCTGGTCGTCCAGGGGGAGCCACCGGCCGCCACCCGGTTCGGTCGCGGTGATGCTGAGCAGGTGTTCCATACGGGTGCCGCAGCCCGCGCAGTCGGGCCAGTCCGGCTTTTGGGTCCACCCCGGGTAGCCGCCGACCTTGCTCTGCTGCGTGGTGGCCACCTCGAAGTAGTCAAAGCCCTGTTCCCTCTGCAGTGCCTCGAACCGCTCGCCGAGCAGGTCGCCGAGTCCCTCCGGCAGATCCCAGTTCGGGTACTCCACGGCCGGGGTCGGGGACACGGTGCACGGGCGCGGCAGGAAGTCCTCCTCCGCGGTGTGCGGGCAGGGCGGCTCTCCGGCGGCGCCGTCGGCGGCCGTCAGCACCGTGCTGCGCCAATAAAGTCGGGGGTTGGCCGCGCACGGGCCGTCCTCGTGCACGAGCGGGCACCACAGGATCTGCAGCAGATCGGTGCCGGCGGGGAAGACTAGGCCGGGCACATCCCGTGCATACAGCTGGACCACCGGAACCATGGCGACCGGCTCGGGGCCGACGGGTGCACTGAGCGGCTTGGAGTGGCCCGGCTCGGCGCACATCGGCCAGGGTTCGTCGGCCGGCCACATCAGCGGCCCACCGATGGAGCTTTCCTCCGGGCCGGGCTGCCCTGCCCGGGGGTAGAGGAGAGTCACCTCGCGGGCAGTGCCGGCCAGCCCCGGAAAGACGGCCTCGACGTCGAAGGGCATCGGCGCGAGCGGGCGGGGCCCGCTCGGCCTGACGCGCCCGATGTCCTGCCGTGCATCCCCTGACGACATGAAGTCTCCCGCTGCTGACGATCTGCCGCCGTCGACCCTAACCCCGCCATCCGACCAACGGCGCATCCCGCCCCTGCCCCCGCCGCACCGCATCCGGCCCTCCGGCAACAGACACTCCGCACAGCGAAAGCGGTGCCTACGAGGCATCCCGTCGCGGACGGACCATGCGAAGGCCGCGTACCGCGCCGAGGGTGCTCCCAGGCCGACAGCGGCCTCGAAGGCACCCTTCCGGCTGATCCCCGACCCCTGTCCGCGAGAACTTCGAACAGCCATGGAAAGTGATCGATATGTCATCCGAGATGAACTACGACCCCGAACTGACGGGGCTGCTGATCGTCGACCCGTACAACGACTTCCTGTCGGAGGGCGGCAAGCTCTACAACTACGGCCGCTCGACTCTCGAAGCGCTCGACGTCGTCGATCACATGCGCCAGGTCCTCGCCGCCGCGCGGGCGGCCGGCGTGCAGGTCTTCATCGCCCCGCACCATCGGTGGCGTGAAAGCGACCCGTACAGCCGCTGGAAGACGATGCCCCCCGTCCAGGCGTCCGCCGCGAAGGCGCACGTGTTCGCCGACGGTACCTGGGGCGGAACCTTCCACCCCGATTTCAAGCCGCTCCCCGGCGACATCGTCGCACAGGAGCACTGGCTCTCCAGCGGATTCGCCAACACGGACCTCGACCTGCAGCTCAAGAAGACGGCCGTCCGCAAGCTTGTCGTGATCGGCATGCGCGCCAACACCTGCATCGAGTCCACCGTCCGCTTCGCCGCCGAGCTCGGCTACGAGGTCACGGTGGTGAAGGACGCCATCGGCAGCTTCGGGGCCCCCGAAATGGAAGCGTCACTGCGGTTCAACATGCCCGAGTACGCGAGCGCCATCGTCTCGACCGACGAGATCGTCAAAAAGCTTTCCGCCTGACGACCAAGAAGATCGAAAATGACCGACCGCATCATCGCCGAATCGGTGGCCGAAGCCACCATTCACGCCCCGCCGGATGCGATCGACCTGGCGGACTGGGTGTGTGGCACCTCCACGGCAGGGGGCCATGGCGTACAGGTGAATGAATCGCTCAGAGTTCGTACAGCGCTGTCTCACACAGCGCAGGGTGATCACTCTGCCCAAGGACGCCTACCACCCGCCGCTCCGGGAAGCGCGGCATCAGCATCTGACAGAGAGTCCTGCGCGGCGGGCCGCGGCTGCGGAACCGAGCACAACGGGCTCTCAGCACCCGTATGGCGGCCCGTCCAGACCCCCAACCAGCACGTCCCCTGGTTCCATCTCCGGGACACGTAGACACCCAGGAGACATGTTGCCGAGTTCTGGAAACGCGCCGGTCTTTGCCTCTGGCTGTTCCTGTGCTGGCAGGCTCGGGGCGACGTGGTCATGGAGTGGGCCAGGTGCCGAGTGCTCGGGCCAGCCGGTCGTTCTGCGCGCGGGTGATTCCTTGGGCGAGGCGGATTCCGCACCGTGGGCTGCCGGGCTCGTCGCAATGCAGGATGCCGGGAAAGTGCTGCTGGCTACCGGAAAGCGGTGAGAAGGAGGGCAGGGCCCACTCGGCCGGCTCCCACAGGGGGTGGTCCCGCAGGAGGGCATCTGCCAGTACAGGCGCCATGTCTTCGCCGATGCCCACCTGGACGAGCGCGTCGCCGACCAGCGCGGCCGCGTCCGCGGGCAGGTTGCTGTCGCCGAGAGTCGGAAGCAGGAGCAGCAGGCGGACGTGGGGCGTGTGGATCCCGGGAGCTTCGGGGTCGGGTGTGCCGGCGATGTGCGTCAGCTCCCGCCAGGACAGTCCGGGGCCGGCTTGGTGGCCGTCGATGGTGGCCAGGCAGCCGTGCCGATCCCACTCAGGGTGGGAGACGAAATACTCGGTCCCCAGGTCATCGGTGATGTTGCGGCCCACGATGACCACACTGTGGTTGTCGGCGAACGGGATGCGGAAGACTGGCCAGCGTTCCTCGTCGGTGAGCGCCTCGTACGCTGCGTCCGTGTCGGCCTCGTCAACACCGAACCACAGCGGATCCGGGTCGCTCTCCTCGGTCTGGCACATCCACAGCAGGTAGGCGGCCCAGAACCCCGGCAGAGCCAGGAACTCCTCCGCTGCAACGAGGGGGTCGTTCTCGTATCCATCGATCAACACGAGCCCAGAGTGCCACTTGGCTCTGACATGTCCTGCACCGACCGCTCCTTCCCGTGAAGGGTGTCCCTACTTCTCGCCGACATCACGGAGGACAGTGATCACGAAGTGTTCCTGAGCAGCGCCAACAACCGTTCTCGCATATGACCTACGTAGCCAGACCCCGACCACCGACCCCGACCACGGCAGGTCACAGTCCTGCGCAGCGGATTGCACAACCGGTGGGCAACAGCTGCGCACAACAGCTCAAGCGCGGCGCTCACCGCCCCTGCCGAAGAGCGGCGCGGGCAGCTGGTGCGCACGCCGGCCGCCCGCCCCGCCTTCGATTGCGCACCGCCCGCGGCAGGTCTGCGCAGGACCCCGGCCAAGGGTGTCGTCGACCATCGCCCTCACCCCCGACCATGAACTCGACCACGATGGCGCAGACCCCGACCAAAGACCCGACCATGCAAGTCACAGCATTGCACAGCCGATTACGCAGCCCGGCTTGTGCCGGACACCCCTTGCGCAGACCATCGACTCTGGGCGCGCAACCGACGGCGAGCGTCAGCTGCGCACCCAGAGAGTGAGGGGCCTGCATGAACGACACCGCCCAAACCGTCGCCGGCATGCTCTCCCCTCAGCAGACCTTGCCGCAGTACGGCAGTCGTGAGCACCTGTCCCCCGCGCCTGCGGGCGTGATCTCCCTGAAGTGATGGCGCTCTTTGAATCTGGTTCAGGCAAGATTTTCGTGAACGGTTCACGGGCTGTGACGTCGTCCGGATGTCACTCGTCGTAGTACTCGCCGTCGTCGCCCTGAACCCGCGCATTGAAAGCTTTCGCGACCTGGCGCATCTTCGCGATCAGAATGTCGCTCGGGTTCTTGGCGCTGATCTCTCCCGACGCCCAGTGCAAGGCGGTTCCGAGCCGCTCTTCGTCAGGATGTGTGGTCATCACTGCAGACCGCTGAGAGGGCCCGCTCCATTCAGACGGTGGAGGAATCATGGACAGGTCGGCGTCACTCTCAACGAGTGCCTCCCATTCATGAGTGGCGATCTCCGGTCCGTCTTCGTCCCACCAGTCTTCACGCCGGGTGATGTGGATGTCGTAGCCCATGGCGCGAGACAGTAGACGACGCTACTGACAAGAGTCCGGGAGACAGGGTAGAAGAACACGCTTGCGCAGCAATGGGAGTTCGGCCCGGTTGAACATCTGCCGCTTCAGCGTCTTGAGTCGGTTGACGTGCCCTTCGACGACGCCGGAGCTGTAGCCCAGGGTCATTCCGGCCAGTACCGCATCGAGGTCCTGGCGCAGGAATCCCGCGAAGCCCTTGATCGGCGGCGGTGCGGTTTGCTCTGCCTGGCGTATCCAGGCCTTCAGCAGAAAGCCGCGACGGTGGCGGAGCAGGTCGGTGAACGCGCGAGCGTAGTCGCAGGCTGCGGTGATGTCTGGGCACGCGAGTCGCACCTCATCCAGCCCTTCGGTGCCGCGTGGCGACAGGTTTTCGGCGGCCTGCATGATCCATCCGGTGATCCGGCGCGGGCTGGGTATCTCGGCGGGGACTGGCGGTGCGGTGCCGGTTTGCACGGTGCGGAGGTAGCGGGTGAGGGTGGAGTAGCCTCCTCGGTAGCCCTGTGTACGAAGGTGTGGGAACAGCTCGGTGCCGATGGTGCGGCCGGCGGCGAACTCGGCCTGCAGAAAGGGCTTGAAGCGGTTGAGGGGGACGCTGCGGCGGTCGCGGGCGGAGGCGAGCAGGGCATCGAGGTCGGTGTCGCGGCAGTGGCGGACGGTCTTGCGGTCCAGGCCCAGGCGGCGGGCGATCTCGCTCACTGGGCAGCCAGTGGCAACCATGCGGTTGATCTCCACGTGCCGGTTCAGGACCCGCTGGACCATCAGCGTCGGCGGCAGGGCATCGAGCACCGACATCTGAGCGGGACAGTCGCGCCCCCGCTCGGCGTGCTTCTTCAGGCAGTCTCGGTGCTGGTGGCAGACCTGCTCGACCGCCCGGGACAGGCTCTGGAGTAGGTGCCATCGATCGGCAACTTGCACCGCGTCCGGGCAGGCTTTGGTCGCGGCGCGGCTGTAACTGCTGTCTCGGTCACGGCAGATGATCTCGGCGCCGGGGTGCGCGGTCAGCCACGCGGCGAGTGTGTCGGACGAACGGTCGGGAAGCAGGTCGATCACCGTCGAGGTATCGACGTCGACCACGATGGTGCCGTAGGCCCGGCCCTTTCGAAAGGCGAAGTCGTCCACGCCCAGTGCCCGTGGGCTGCACGCCGAACCAGTGGCGGGCGGGTCGGGCAGCGCCATCAGCATCCTGATCAGTGTCACCCGGCTCACTGGCACCGCGAGCACCGATGCCATCCGGGCTCCGGCCCGGCCGACCAGGGCCAGCGCGATTGCCACCAGCAGGCGGTGCAATGGGGGTGTTCTCCGGCCGTAGCGGATGGTCAGTCCCTCGACCTGCTCAACGAAGGTACGACGGGGGCAGGTTGGCCAGTCGCACACCAGGCGGCGCACTGACAGATCAATGACCACTGGACGCCCGGCGAGACCGATGTCGGCGAGATGCCGCTCGTAGCGGCTATGGACACGACGCGCGGCCGTGCCGCAGCCGGGGCAATCCACCACGAGGTCGTCCCGAGTACGCGCGACGACGTGCACCGGCCACCCTCGACAAACACCCGCTCCACCAGCACCGTCTTCAGGTGCGGAAACACGATGTCCAGAAACTCGTCACACATAGATGACGATGCCAGGCAGATGATGCTCCGTCACGCTTCACGAAAATCTTGCCTGAACCTTGAATCTCCCCACGTGGTGCTCAGGGGTGGGGCAAATTCCGGTCGTAGACGGGACCATCCCCGCAGGTGCAGGGAGCAGCGGACCGAGACGCTGGCGCTCACGCTCCAGCAGGGGTCATCCCCGCAGGTGCGGGGAGCAGGTGTCCGGGCCCATCTCCGGTGCGGTGTCGCTGGGACCATGCCCGCAGGTGCAGGGAGCAGGGTGTGGGTATGCACGCCGTGATTCCTGTGCTGGGACCATCCCCGCGGGTGCGGGGAGCAGGCCCGGTGGAACACGTCCGGCCGCCCGGCCGAGGGACCATCCCCGCAGGGGCGGGGAGCAGACGCCTCTGTCAGCCGCCCTTCTGGCGGCCCCGGGACCATCCCCGCGGGTGCGAGGAGCAGTCACGATCTCGTCCCCCAGCTCGCCGCCCGCGCCCGGGCGGCCGCGTGACGGAGATGCCGGAGCTGCACACGCGGCTCCTGGCGGATGTGATCGCGCTCGGCTCCCAGTATCTGCTGGTTCTCACCGGCGGCTACGCCGTGCGAGCGCACCGCCTCGTGAACCGCCCCAGTCAGGATCTCGATGTCGCTACCGAGAACCCGGCGCCCATGGCCGACATCCCGGCCACGCTCCGCGCCGGCTTGGAAGCCCGGGGCTGGACGGTGCACGCGCTCGAGACGGCTCCGCTGTCCGCCCGCTTCACTGTGACCGACCCGGTCACCGGGCAGGACTGCGAAGTCGATGTCCTCAAGGAGATCTTTTCGCGGCCTGTAACCCAGAGTCCCTATGGGCCTGTCCTCGCGGAGGAGGACGTGATCGGCACGAAGGTCCGTGCCCTCGCCGACCGCGGGGCGCCCCGTGACCTGATCGATGTCTATGCAGCCTCCCCCCGCTGGAGCAATGTCGAGCTCGTGGAGTTTGGCCGCCGTCACGCCCGCGGCCGCTTCGAGCGTGAGGATCTGCAGGCGAGCCTCACGGGCGCCGAGTGGACCGACGACGAAGCCTTCGCCGCCTACGGGCTCGACCCTGCCACCATCACCGCACTGCGCGCCTGGGCCCTGCGGTGGGCCGACGACCTCGCGGCCCGCCTCCTCGCAGAGACCGATATCGCAGACAGCGACTGATGAGTCTGCGCCCTCCACGTGTCGAGGAGGGCGCAGGAGCTTGGGGGCAGGGCCGGGCGCACGGGCGGGCTCCTCCGGCCGGCAGCCGGCTCTTCTCCGTGGGCCATTCGGTCGGCGCACAGATTGCCCTTGGACGGCATCGTCGCGGCGCCCGCCGGTAGTCCGCACGGCGTGCCTTCGCACTGGATGTCCCTAGCCGACCTCGAGGACCAGCTTGCCGCGAGTCTTACCGCTCTGACTCAGGCGGAACGCCTCAGCGGCCTCGGCCAGCGGCAGGGCCCGGTCGACGTGGACCTTGAGCTTGCCCGCATCGGCGAGTTCGGCGAGTTCGGCGAGGTCCGCGCTGTCGGGCCGCACCCAGACGTGGTGGCCGCCCCGCTGTGTCACGCCGGGGTCGACGATCGAGGCCAGTCGGCTGGAGTCCTTCAGCAGGTCCTGGGAGGCGGCGACCGCGTCACCGCCGACGTTGTCCACCGCGGCGTCGACGCCCTCCGGCGCGAGCTGCCGCACCCGGTCGATCAGGCGGTGGCCGTCCCCGTAGGCGACCGGTTCGGCGCCTAGGGAGCTCAGGTAGTCGTGATTGCGCTCGCTGGCGGTGCCGATCACGCGGGCTCCCATGGCCACGGCGATCTGGACGGCGAATGACCCCACACCGCCGGCTGCCGCGTGCACCAGGACTGTGTCGCCCTTGCTGACGCCTACTCGGCGCAGTGACTGCAAGGCCATCAGCCCCGCTAGAGGCACGCCGGCCGCCTGCCGCCAGTCCAGCGAGGCGGGCTTGCGCGCGAGGGTGCGCACCGGCGCGGCGACGAGCTCCGCGTAGGTGCCGTGCTGCACCTCATCCTTGCGGACGTAGCCGAAGACCTCGTCGCCGACCGAGAACTCGGGGGTGTCCAGGCCGACGGCCTCCACGACGCCTGCGACGTCCCAGCCGGGCACGAGCGGGAAGTGGACGTACATGATCGGGTCGAGGTGCCCGGCGACGATCTTCCAGTCGACAGGGTTGACGCCAGCGGCCTTCACCCGGACGAGTACCTGGTCCGGGCTGACCTTGGGGTCATCGGTCTCCGCGAATTCAAGCGTTTCCGGACCGCCGTAGCGGTTGGTGATGATGGCTCGCATGACCGAAGTCAACCGGCCGGGGCCGCGGTTCTTCCACGGCTGGCCGCCCGACCCTGTCCGTTCAACCCTGTTGGCGGCACCGCCGGCTGCGCTCCGGCCAGCCAACCCGCCCCGCAGCCGCGAAGAACGCCTGGCCTACCAACTCCGCGTTCGTCACCATCCGCACCCCCACCATCAGCCAGCTCGCCACCCAGGTCCGCACCCTGATGATCCTCGGCCGCCACCAACAGACCACCGCACGGCCCTCCCTGATCGTCACCGGACCCGCCGCAGCCGGGAAAACCACCGCCCTCCGGTGCTGGCCCGACAGGTGGCGGAAGGGCGCGGGACGGCGGAGAAGCGGCTGTGCGCCACGGGGGCGAGGGCCGCGCGCCGCGCGGATGCCTCCTTGCCCGGCGACCTGGTGGCGTTGCGGGACGTTCCGGAAGGCCGTCGGATTTCGGAGCTGGAGCGGCTGCGCCGGCCTCCGACGCGGACGACGAGCACGGGCATGGCGAAGGCCATGGAACGGGTCGATGAGATCTCCTCCTTCCACCTGGGCCGGGTGAAGGTCGACAAGGTCCCGCCGAACCGGCTGGCGGCGCTGGCCGTACGGGGCTGGGGGAAGGCGCCGAACCTGGAGCGCACCCCGGAGCCAAAGCGCACCGCGCTGCTGGCGTCGGTGGTCCGGCATCTGGAGGCGTCCGCGATCGATGACGCGCTGGAGCTGTTGACGCTGCTGATGCAGGTGAAGCTGATCAGCGTGGCGGAGCGGGCCACAGACAAGGACTGCCTGGCGGCGAAGCCGCGGCTGGCGAAGGCGTCCCGTACGGTCACGGCGGTCTACCGGCTGTGGAGCGAGCAGCTGAACCTCGTCACCGAGCACGGCTCCGACCTGGACGCGGCGACGATGTGGCGGCGCTGGAGACGGAGATCGGGCCGAGGGACGAGGTCGAGTCCGCCGCGTCGCTGCTGGACGATGACCGAGCCCTTCCCGCTCCTGTCGCCGGGCCGGCCGGCCCGGCGACGGGGGCCGCGGGGTGCCTTGGAGTGGCCGGGACGTGTGAGGCGTCGCAGCCTGGATACGCGTGTGCACGGACACCACGACCCGTCCGGAAGACTCTCCCTGCCATGACCAGCGAAAAACCGCTCGACCCGCACTCGGAGATCACCCTCCGGGTCAACGGCAAACCCCATACCCTGCTCGTCGACCACCGACGGGTCCTGCTGGACCTGCTCCGCCAGGACCTGGGACTCACCGGGTCCAAGAAGGGCTGCGACCACGGCCAGTGCGGCGCCTGCACCGTCCTGGTGGACGGGCGCCGCGTCAACGGCTGTCTGCTGCTCGCCGTCACCCTCGACGGCAGCGAGGTCACCACCATCGAGGGCCTCGGCGGCGACGGCGAGCACCCGCACCCCCTCCAGCGGGCCTTCCTGGAACGCGACGCCTTCCAGTGCGGCTACTGCACACCCGGGCAGATCTGCTCCGCCGTGGGCATGATCGCCGAGGCCGCTGCCGGTCACCCGTCCCACGTCACCGACCCGGCGGAGCCCTCCGGCAGGCCCGTGCCGCTGGACGGGGCCGAGATCCGCGAGCGGCTCAGCGGCAACCTGTGCCGGTGCGGCGCCTATCCGCGCATCGTCGAGGCGGTGGAGGACGTGATCGGGTGAAAGGCTTCGAATACCTCAGGCCCACCGGCGTCGAGGAGGCCGTCGAGGCCTACGTGGCCCACCCTGGCGCCCACTACCTCGCCGGCGGCACCAACCTCGTCGACCTCATGAAACTCGGCGTGGAGACCCCTGGCGTCCTCATCGACGTCGGCCGGCTGCCGCTGGATTCGGTCGAGGAACTGCCGGACGGCGCGCTGCGCGTAGGCGCCACCGTCCGCAACAGCGATCTCGCCGCCCACCCGCTGGTCCGCGACCGCTATCCGGTGCTGTCCCAGGCGCTCCTCGCGGGCGCCTCCGGACAGCTCCGCAACGCCGCCACGACCGGCGGCAACCTGCTCCAGCGCACCCGCTGCCCCTACTTCCAGGACCTCGACAAACCCTGTAACAAGCGGCAGCCGGGCAGCGGCTGTGGCGCCCGCGACGGCGTGCACCGCGACCACGCCGTGCTGGGCCACTCCCCGCACTGCATCGCCACCCACCCCTCCGACATGGCCGTCGCCCTGGCGGCCCTCGACGCCCGGGTCGAGCTGTACGGCGCCGAGGGCCGGCGCAGCATCCCGGTAGCCGACTTCCACCGGCTGCCCGGGTCCCGTCCGGAACGGGACACCGAGATCCGCCCCGGTGAGCTGATCACCGGCATCCTGCTGCCGGCCGCCCGGGCCGGTGTGCCCTCCGCCTACCGCAAGGCCCGCGACCGTGCCTCGTACGCCTTCGCCCTGGCCTCCGTGGCCGTCGTCCTGCGGGTCGCGGACGGCGTCGTGGACCAGGTGGGGCTCGCCTTCGGCGGCCTCGCCCACCGGCCCTGGCGAGCCCACCATGCGGAGACGGCGCTGCTGGGCGCGGCGGCGACCCCCGAGGCCTTCGAGGGCGCCGTGGCCCTGGAACTGGACCGCGCCGAGCCGTTGCGCGACAACGCCTACAAGGTGCCCCTCGCCCGAAACCTCGCCCTGGACGTCCTGAACCGCCTCGCCCCCGCACCCGCGACGGCCTGACCTCTTCCGGACCCGGCCGACCCCAGGAGAACCGATGGCGAACGACCCACTGGAGCACGGCGGCCCGCTGCCCGGGACCGGTCTGCCGCACGCCGATCCGATGGCCGCCACCGGACCGGCCCGGGACGATCCGCGGGCCGGCGCTGCTCTGCCGCACGACGACCTCGTCACCCGCGCCGCCTCCGCCGCCTGGGGTGAGTCCGGCGAGGGCCGGCAGCCCCGTACCGGCGCCCTGGAGCAGGACCCCCACCCCACCCCGCGCCCGGGCACCGCCCTCGGGGCGCCCGCCGGGCGACGGGAAGGGCGGGAGAAGGTCACCGGTAACGCCCGTTACGCCGCCGAGTACCCGGTGCCCGGCCGCGTCCACGCCTGGCCCGTGCCGGCGGCCGTGGCCCGGGGCCGGGTCACCGACGTGGACACCTCGGCCGCGCTCGCACTGCCCGGCGTCCTCGCCGTGCTGACCCCCGGCGACGCCCCGCGCCTCGGCGAGACGGACGACGCCACCCTCGCCGTCCTGCAGAACCGCCACGTGCCGCACCGGGGCTGGTGCGTAGCCCTGGCTGTCGCCGAAACCCTGGAGGCGGCCCGCGCCGCCGCCCGGGCCGTCCGCGTCGGCTACGCCACCGAGCACCACGACGTCGTACTCCGCCCCGACCACCCGGACGCCTACGAGCCCCAAGGGGGCGCTCAGCCGGGCCGCCTCGAACACGGCGACCCGTACGGCGCCTTCGCCGACGCCGACGTCCGCCTGGACACCGAGTACCGGGTGCCGCCCCTGCACAACCACCCCATGGAACCGCACGCGAGCACCGCGCACTGGGACGGCGACCGGCTGACCGTGTACACCTCCAGCCAGGGCAGCACGACCGTCCAGTCCGTGCTCGCCGGTCTCTTCGACCTGCCCGAGGAGCACGTCACCGTGGTGGCCGAGCACGTCGGCGGCGGCTTCGGCTCCAAGGGCACCCCGCGCCCCGACGTCGTCCTCGCCGCCATGGCCGCACGGCACACCGGCCGGCCGGTCACGGTGGCCTACCCCCGCCGGTACATGCCCACCGTCGTCGGCCACCGGGCCCCCACCCTGCACCGGCTGCGCCTCGGCGCCACCGCCGACGGACACCTCACCGCGGTGCTGCACGAGGTCACCACGCACACCTCGCACGTCAGGGAGTTCGTGGAGCAGGCCGCAGTGCCGTCCCGCGTCATGTACACCGCCCAGCACCTGCTCAGCTCCCACCGGGTGGTGCCGCTGGACGTCCCCAGCCCGTCCTGGATGCGCGCCCCCGGCGAGGCCCCCGGCATGTACGCCCTGGAGTCGGCGGTCGACGAACTCGCCGGGGCCCTCGGCGTGGACCCTGTCGAGCTGCGGATCCGCAACGAGCCGGAGAGGGAACCCGGCAGCGGCAAGCCGTTCAGCAGCCGGCACCTCGCCGAGTGCCTGCGCGAGGGCGCCCGCCGCTTCGGCTGGGACCGGCGCGACCCGCGCCCGCGCTCCCGGACCGAGGGCCCACTGCTCATCGGCACCGGAGTGGCCGCGGCGACCTACCCGGTCCTGATCCGGCCGTCGACCGCCACCGCCCAGGCCCTGCCCGACGGCACCTTTCTCATCAGGGTGAACGCGGCCGACATCGGCACCGGCGCGCGCACCGTCCTCGCCCAGGTCGCCGCCGACACCCTCGGCGCGCCCCTGGACCGGGTGCGCACCGAGGTGGGCCGCAGCGACCTGCCCCCGGCATCGCTGGCCGGCGACTCCTCCGGCACCGCCTCATGGGGCTGGGCCGTGCACGAGGCGTGCGCCGCCCTGGCGGCCCGGCTCGCCGAGCATCCGGGTCCGCTGCCCGCCGAGGGTCTCCTGGTCCGTTCCGACACCGCAGGCCGGGCGGACACCGACTCCCCGTACGCCCGGCACGCCTTCGGCGCCCACTTCGCCGAGGTCGCCGTCGACACCGTCACCGGCGAGGTACGGGCCCGCAGGATGCTCGGCGTCTTCGCCGCCGGGCGGATCCTCAACGCCCGCACCGCACGCTCCCAGTTCGTCGGCGGCATGATCATGGGCCTGGGCATGGCCCTGACCGAGGGCAGCACCATGGACGCCCCGTTCGGCGACTTCACCGAGGCCGACCTCGCCTCCTACCACGTGCCCGCCCACGCCGACGTCCCCGACATCGAGGCCGACTGGATCGAGGAAGACGACCCGCACCTCAACCCCATGGGCAGCAAGGGCATCGGCGAGATCGGCATCGTCGGGACCGCCGCCGCCCTCGGCAACGCCGTCCACCACGCCACCGGCATCCGCTTCCGCGAACTCCCCCTCACCCCGGACCGCGTCCTCACCGGCCTGCTGGCCGAACGGTGACGACCGCGACGAGGGACACCGGAAGGGGAACCGCCCGAGTGCCGGGACTGCTGTGGGAGTACGAAGCTACGACCCCGCCGAGGAACGCCTGCGGGAGTCTGTGCACCCTGGGCAACGGCTACTTGGGAGCGGCTCCTCCTCAGTGAGCTGGTGATGCCGTGCGCCGTTGCCGTGCGTGCGCGGACGGCGGATGGCACCCTCAAGTGATCAACGCACCACCCATGGATGATCATGTGATCGTGGAGGCACAGGTGCATGACTGCGGGTTTTCGCCAGCTCAGCAGGATGAGATCTGGAGACGCTGGCGCGAGGGGCAGTCGTTCAGCTTGATCGGGCGGGCGCTCGGGGCACCGGTGCAGAGCGCTCGTCGGTTCCTGCATCAGAGCGGCGGTGTCCGCATCACCCCGCAGCAACGATCAGAGCGGCATCTGAGGGGTCTGTCAAACGAGCGGTGTAACTGGGGTTGTTGGAGTTACTGCCGGGCTGCTGAGAGGCGGCCGTCGAAGGTGATGTCGAAGGCGTTGAGTG
>NZ_JBSFIA010000044.1:0-83044 GCF_053597355.1 Streptomyces sp. NPDC001443 | reverse complement strand
GGCCCTGGTAGCTCCGCTACCAGGGCCTTCCGGCGCCTTGCGATCGCACGCACCGGACACCGCCCGCTGATCGGACCCCACTTCTGTCCGGAGCTCTAAGGCGCAGGCCGGTGTGCCGTCAGCCGCGCCGCCGAAGTGATCGTCGCGCGGGCCTCGCGTTCGGTCAGGCCGGTTGCCACCGCCGCGTCGACCAGGGGCGCGACGAGGGCCGGACCGATGCCGTTCTCGTAGGCGCGGCAAGCCGCCCAGAACAGGCGGGTGTTGCGCTGGCCCTCGTGCGCGGCGAGGACGAACTGGACCAGGCCCTGGCCGTGGTCGTCGGTGGCGGCGGACGTCGTGGGGTGGTGGGTGCGGGGCGGCGGGAGCAGCAGGCGCAGCAGGGCGGGCGGGCAGAGCGCCGGGGCGAGACGGGCGCAGCCCGGGGCGATGCCGTAGACGCCGTGGGCGGTGCGGGAGCCCGGGCCCACGAGGTAGCCGCCGGCGCCACGGATGTCGATGCCGGGGGCGAGACGGCCGGCGGAGTTGGGGACGACGACGTGCGGCGGCCCGGTCAGCCAGAGGTGACGGCCGCCGCTGGGGGTCAGGACGACGACGGTGGCGGGGATCGTGAACAGATGGCGCCGGGCCAGTTCGCTCAGGGCCGCGGCGGCGTCCGTGCCGGACTTGGTGTCCAGGTCGACGCCGATCAGGTGGTGCGGGGGCAGGCCGCAGGCGATGCCGTAGCCGGTCGTCCAGGGGGCGGCGGCGAACATCGCGCGGATGCGTGCCGGGTCGGTCGAGGCGTCGTACACGCCGTGACCGAAGCGGCCGCACTCGCCGTGGCAGGGCGGGGCCGCCGGGTCGAGGCGGTGGGGGGATCGCAGGGCCGGGAGCTTCGTCCGGGACAGGGGGATGACGGCCAGGCCGCGTTCGGCGGCCGACAGGGCGTGTGCGAGGGCCAGCGTCGTGGCCTGCCGGTGGGTGGTGGCCATGCATCCATGTTCGTACTCATGTTCGAGAAAGGGAAGGGGGAAGGGGTTCGACGCGCCGAGGTCGGGAGAAAAGGCTGGAAATGTGCCGGAACGCTTCACCCCTTGCGCCGCTTGAGTGTGGGATGCCTGTATCGCCCTGACCTGGGATGTTGAGGCATTGAATGTAGCGAAAGGGGTTTATCGACTTGTCCTCACGCTTGAGGGCGAATCGCGTCTTCCGGGCTGGTTCGGCGGGGATCCGATGGGCAACTCTGGTCTCGCGACGTCGTGCACCACGCCGAGGCGGTCGGCCAACTGCCTGGTGAGAAGCCTTGTTTCACACATTCCCGGGCCTCGGTCCGGACGCGTAACCAGTTCTGGAGGAACGACATGGCAAACATCCGTACCGCCCGTGTTCTCGCCGCCGCTTCCGCCCTTCCGCTCGCGGCCGTCCTGTTCACCGGTGTCGCGGCGGCCGACGACGGCTCCTTCGCGAACGACCGGTCGAACGCGGGTGCCGCGAGCGTCACCGGCAGCGGGGTCGGCCGCGACAACAGCGGCAACTCGTCCACCACACAACAGCAGGCGGTCGGCACCGGCGCTTCGAACCAGAGCAATACCGCCCAGGTCAGGGGGTCCGCGTTCACGGCCGTCAATCAGGGCAACTCGAACGTCCTCGTCAACTTCGGTCCGTTGTGGCGGTGACCCGCGACGGCGGGTGACCGGTGCGCCGGCTCCGGTCTCCCGCCTCTCGGGCTCCCTTGCGGGGTGCGTTCCATGGGGTGCGACACGACCGTGCGGCGGCGCTCCGGCGTCGCCGCGCGGTCGTTCTCGGCGGCCCCCGCGTCGGCCGGGGCGGGCTCGTCACGGCGCCTACGCCTTGACAGGGGAAGGAATCTGACGGACAGTCAGAAATCTTCCCGGAGGTCGGGGCGGTACGCCACGGCACGGATCGGCGAGGGCCGGCGAGGGGGGCGGTGGTGCGCGGTGAGCGACGAGCTGGACGTGCGGCTGAAGGCGTACGAGGGGCGGGCCGCCGTGGTCGGCGGGGTCGGCAAGGACCCCGTCAACGCACCGATGATCCGGCACTGGTGCGAGGCCATGGGCGACACCGGCCCGGCGTACCGGGGGCCCGACGCCGTCGCCCCGGCCACCATGCTCCAGGTGTGGACCATGGGCGGCCTGACCGGGCACGCGGATCGGCCGGATCACGCGGATCGCGCCGACGAGGCGGATCACGCGGATCACGCGGATCGGGCGGATCGGGCCGGGCGCGGTGGGCGGACGGAGGCGTACGACGAACTGCTCGCGCTGCTCGACGAGGCGGGCTGCACCTCGGTGGTCGCCACCGACAGCGAGCAGGAGTATCTGCGTCCGCTGCGCCCGGGGGACGAGATCGGCTTCGAGGTGGTGATCGAGTCGGTGTCGGCACGCAAGACGACCAGGCTGGGCGCCGGGTACTTCGTCACGACCCGGATGGACGTGCGGGTGGGCGACGAGCTCGTCGGCACGCACCGCTTCCGCATCCTCAAGTACGCGCCCGTACGGCAGCGGTCGAAGCCGCCCCGCCCCCGCCCGGTCGTCAACCGCGACAACGCGGGCTTCTGGGAAGGGGTGACGCGGCGACGACTGCTCATCCAGCGCTGTACCGGCTGTGCCACCCTGCGCCATCCGTGGCTGCCCGGTTGCAACGCCTGCGGCTGCCCGGACTGGGACACCGTCGAGGCGAGCGGCGCGGGCACGGTGTACTCGTACGTCGTCATGCACCACCCCCGCTTCCCGGCCTTCTCGCCGTCCGACGGCGGCCCCGGCCCGGCGGGTCCCTACGCGGTCGGGCTGATCGAACTGGCCGAGGGGGTGCGGATGGTCAGCAACGTGATCGGGGTGCCGTACGACAAGGTGCGGATCGGGATGCCGGTGCGGCTCGAGTTCCACACGTACGACGAGGAGTTGGTGCTCCCCGTCTTCAGGGCAGGGGAGGAGGCCTCATGAGCGCGACGGACGTGACGAGCGGGATGACTGGGATGAGCGGGACGAGCGTGACGGCCGGAGACCGGCTGCCGCCGCTGGAGATCGAGATCACCCGCACGCTGATCGTCGCCGGGGCCGTCGCCTCCCGCGACTACCAGGACGTGCACCACGATCCCGAACTGGCCCGGGACAAGGGCTCCCCCGACATCTTCATGAACATCCTCACCACCAACGGCCTGGTCGGCAGGTACATCACGGACCACTTCGGCCCCTCGGCCGTGCTCCGCGCGGTGGCCATCCGGCTCGGCGCTCCCAACTACCCCGGGGACACGATGGTGTTGACCGGCAAGGTGGAGGAGGCCGACGGCGGCACCGTCACGGTCCGGGTGACCGGGACCAACGGCATCGGCCGCCACGTCACCGGCACGGTCACCCTCACCGTCCCGCCCTCGGGAGCCGTGACCGCCGGTGCGGTGGAGGGCCGTCCCGCGGGAGGCGCGGCATGAGCGTGCGCGGGCGGGACGCCCTCGGCGGGCGCGCGGCGATCGTCGGCATCGGGGCCACGGAGTTCTCCAAGGACTCGGGCCGCAGCGAGCTGCGGCTGGCGGTGGAGGCGGTGCGGGCGGCGCTGGCGGACGCGGGGCTGACGCCGGCCGACGTGGACGGGCTGGTCACCTTCACGATGGACACCAGCCCGGAGATCACGGTGGCCCAGGCCTGCGGGATGGGCGAGCTGTCCTTCTTCTCCCGGGTGCACTACGGCGGCGGAGCGGCCTGCGCGACCGTCCAGCAGGCGGCGCTCGCCGTGGCGGCGGGGGTCGCGGAGGTGGTCGTCTGCTACCGGGCCTTCAACGAGCGGTCGGGGCGCCGCTTCGGCTCGGGGGTCCAGAGCCGGGAGCCGTCGGCGGAGGGCGCGGCGCTCGGCTGGTCGCTGCCGTTCGGGCTGCTCACGCCCGCCTCCTGGGTGGCGATGGCGGCCCAGCGCTATCTGCACACGTACGGGCTGACCCCGGCGGCCTTCGGGCAGGTGGCCGTGGTGGACCGCGAGTACGCCGCGACCAACCCGGCGGCGTACTTCCACGGCAGGCCCATCACCCTCGCCGACCACGCCGCCTCCCGGTGGATCGTCGAGCCGCTGCGCCTGCTGGACTGCTGCCAGGAGACGGACGGCGGGCAGGCCCTCGTCGTCACCTCGGTGGAGCGGGCCCGCGATCTGCGGCAGCCGCCGGCCGTCGTCGCGGCGGCCGCGCAGGGTGCCGGCCGCGCCCAGGAGCAGATGACCAGCTTCTACCGCGACGACCTGACGGGGCTGCCGGAGATGGGCGTGGTGGCCCGCCAGCTGTGGCGGACCTCCGGGCTCGGTCCCGCCGACATCGACGTGGGCATCCTGTACGACCACTTCACCCCGTTCGTGCTGATGCAGCTGGAGGAGTTCGGCTTCTGCGGGCGGGGGGAGGCCGCGGACTTCGTGGCCGAGCGGCGGCTGCCGGTCAACACCCACGGCGGGCAGCTCGGGGAGGCCTACCTCCACGGGATGAACGGCATCGCGGAGGCCGTACGGCAGCTGCGCGGCACGGCCGTGAACCGGGTACCCGGCGCCCGCCGGGTCCTGGTGACCGCGGGGACCGGGGTACCGACGTCGGGGCTGGTCCTGGCCGCGGACGGCTGAGCCCCCAAGGGGCAACCCGCAGTGGAACCCGGCCGCGGCTCCACCTTCAGGAGGTGGAGCCACCCCCACCCCTACAACCTGAGGGGGACTCCCCTTCGGGACCTGCGGCCGATCCGCCCGGGCGGGGGCCGCTCATAGCGTGGAGCCATGACCACACCCGTCTGCACCAGCGCCTCCACCGCCGCTGCTCCGGCGAGGCAGACCCGCCCGCAGTCCCGGCTCCGGCCGGCCGTCGGGGCCCCGGTCTACCCGTCGTTCTCGTCGTACGTACGGGCCCGGCAGCCGGTGCTGTTGCGGACCGCCCGGTCGCTGACCGCGAACCCGAGCGACGCCGAGGACCTGTTGCAGACCGCGCTCACCAAGACGTACACCGCCTGGGAGCGGATCGAGGACCACCGGGCGCTCGACGGCTATGTGCGCCGGGCGCTGGTGAACACCCGCACCTCGCAGTGGCGCAAGCGCAAGGTCGACGAGTTCTCGTGCGAGGAACTGCCCGAGCCGGAGCCCGCATCCGGCGGGCAGGACGACCCGGCCGAGCGGCAGGCGCTGCACGACGCGATGTGGCGGGCGGTCATGAAGCTGCCCGACCGGCAGCGGGCGATGGTCGTCCTGCGGTACTACGAGGATCTGAGCGAGGTCCAGACGGCCGAGGTGCTCGGGGTCTCGGTCGGCACGGTGAAGTCGGCGGTGTCGCGGGCCCTCGGCAAGCTGCGCGAGGATCCCGAACTCGGGCTCGTCCGCTAGCGACCCGCTCTGTGGAGATCCGAAGGGGTTCCGGGGGAGGTCCGGCGGGGGTCGGGGGACGGTGTCAGGGCACGGAGTGACGTGATCGATCACCCGGACCTAGTGACATACCGCGTGGTATGTGCGCAGAATCAGCGCAACCTTTCACCACCGCCAGGCAATGTCGCCCAGGAGGACGCCGTGCTGAGCACCATGCAGGACGTACCGCTGCTGATCTCGAGGATCCTGACCCATGGGTCGACGATCCACGGCTCCTCGCAGGTGATCACCTGGACCGGTGAGGGGCAGCCCGAGCGCCGCTCCTACGCCGAGATCGGCACCCGCGCGGCCCGGCTGGCGCACGCCCTGCGCGACGACCTCGGGGTGGCGGACGACGACCGCGTGGCCACGCTCATGTGGAACAACGCCGACCACGTCGAGGCGTACTTCGCGATCCCCTCCATGGGCGCGGTCCTGCACACCCTCAACCTCCGGCTGCCCGCCGAGCAGCTGGTCTGGATCGTGAACCACGCGGCCGACAAGGTCGTGATCGCCAACGGTTCGCTGCTGCCGCTGCTGGCCCCGCTCCTGCCGCACCTCAAGACGGTCGAGCACGTCGTCGTCTCCGGACCGGGCGACCGCAGCCTGCTCGCGGGCGCGACCTCCGTCCAGGTGCACGAGTACGAGGACCTGATCGCCGGTAAGCCGACCACGTACGACTGGCCGGAGCTGGACGAACGCCAGGCGGCCGCCATGTGCTACACCTCCGGCACCACCGGCGACCCCAAGGGCGTGGTGTACAGCCACCGCTCGATCTACCTGCACTCCATGCAGGTCAACATGGCCCAGTCCATGGGCCTGACCGACCAGGACATCTCGCTGGTCGTGGTCCCGCAGTTCCACGTCAACGCCTGGGGTCTGCCGCACGCGACCTTCATGACCGGCGTCAACATGCTGATGCCGGACCGGTTCCTGCAGCCCGCGCCGCTCGCCGAGATGATCGAGTCCGAGCGCCCGACCCACGCCGCCGCGGTCCCCACCATCTGGCAGGGCCTGCTCGGCGAGCTGACCGCCAGGCCCCGTGACGTCAGTTCTCTCACCCAGGTGACCATCGGCGGCGCCGCCTGCCCGCCCTCCCTCATGAAGGCCTTCGACGACCTGGGCATGCGGGTCTGTCACGCCTGGGGCATGACGGAGACCTCCCCGCTCGGCACGATCGCCCGTCCCCCGGCCCACGCGGTCGGTACGCCGCAGGAGTTCGCCTACCGGATCACGCAGGGCCGGTTCCCGGCGAGCGTGGAGGCCCGGCTGACCGGCCCCGGCGGCGAACACCTCCCCTGGGACGGGGAGTCCGCGGGCGAGCTGGAGGTGCGCGGTCCCTGGATCGCCGGCGCCTACTACAACGGCCCCGACGCCGAAGCCCTGCGCCCCGACGACAAGTTCAGCGCGGACGGCTGGCTGAAGACGGGCGACGTCGGCACCATCAGCCCGGACGGCTTCCTCACCCTCACCGACCGGGCCAAGGACGTCATCAAGTCCGGTGGCGAGTGGATCTCCTCCGTCGACCTGGAGAACGCCCTGATGTCCCACCCGGACGTCGCCGAGGCGGCCGTCGTCGCCGTTCCCGACGACAAGTGGGGCGAGCGCCCGCTGGCCACCGTGGTGCTGAAGGCGGGCTCGGCCGTCGACTTCGACACCCTGCGCGGCTTCCTCGCCGCCGAGGCCGGGATCGCCAAGTGGCAGCTTCCCGAGCGCTGGACGCTGATCGAGGCGGTGCCCAAGACCAGCGTGGGCAAGTTCGACAAGAAGGTGCTGCGCCGGCAGTACGCGGACGGCGAGCTGGACGTCACCAGGCTCTGACCGCCGACCGCCGCGGCGGCGTCACTTCGTCCGTCGCGCAGCCTCAGGCCCCGCCCCGCGGCACCGGTTCACCCGTGTGCGCGCGGCGGGGTCTCACACGTGCGGCGCCCTGACAGGTCCGCACCACCGCGTCGCCCCGCCGCACGGACGCGACAGGCCGTGCCCCGGCCCGTGTCCGGGTCCGACGGCACCGGCTGTCCGGCGACGGCGAGTCGGCGGCGGGTCACGCCGTCCGGCGGCAGTGGGCCCGCGGTGGATCCCGGCGGGCCGGACCGTCCGTCCGGCCGCGACGGATCACACGGGCTGTCCGGCTGCGGCGGATCCGCGACGGGTGTCGGACCTGCCGTCTGCCCGCGAGGGGCCCCCAGTGGATCACGCTGGCCGTCCGGCGGCGGCGGACCCACGGCGGGTCGGACCCGCCGTCCGGCGGCGGGTCACAGGGGCCGTCTGTCCGCGACGGACCTGCCGTGGGTCACACCCGCCGTCCGGCGGAGTTCAGTTGGTGCCGATGCGGGCGAGCAGGTCCACGATCCGGCCCTGCACCTCGTCGCTGGTGGACCGTTCCGCGAGGAACAGCACCGTCTCGCCCGACGCGAGGCGCGGCAGGTCGGCCTCGCCCACGGCGGCCGTGTAGACCACGAGCGGGGTGCGGTTGAGCTGCCCGTTCGCCCGCAGCCAGTCCACGATCCCGGCCTGGCGCCGATGCACCTGGAGCAGGTCCATCACGACCAGGTTCGGCCGGAAGTGCCCCGCCAGCGCCACCGCGTCCGCGTCGCTCGCCGCCCGCGCGACCTGCATCCCGCGCCGCTCCAGCGTCGAGGTCAGCGCCAGCGCGATCTCCGCGTGCTCCTCGACGAGCAGGACGCGCGGCGGGTGCTGTTCACTGTCCCGGGGCGCGAGCGCCTTCAGCAGTACGGCGGGATCGGCGCCGTACGCCTCCTCGCGCGTCGCCTGCCCGAGTCCCGCGGTGACCAGCACCGGCACCTCGGCGGCCACGGCCGCCTGCCGCAGCGACTGCAGGGCCGTACGGGTGATCGGTCCGGTCAGCGGGTCGACGAACAGCGCGGCGGGGAACGCGGCGATCTGCGCGTCCACCTCCTCGCGCGAGTTCACGATCACGGGCCGGTAGCCGCGGTCGCTCAGCGCCTGCTGGGTGGCGGCGTCCGGGGCCGGCCAGACGAGCAGCCGACGCGGGTTGTCCAGCGGCTCCGGCGGCAGCTCGTCGTCCATCGGCTGCGGCCGCGGCATGTCCGCGACCTCCACCGCCCCGCCCGGACCGTCCAGCGGCTCGGGCCCTTCGGCGGCGTTCTCGTCCGGTGCTCCTATGGCGTACGACCGTCCGGCACCCTCGGTGTTCGGCGCCAGCCGGGACTGCCCCGCGAGCGACGGCTGCGCGACCGCGGGCTGCGGTGCGGCGGCCTTGGGCGCGGGAGTCTGCGGCGCGGCCGACCGGGTCGCGGCGGGCTGCTCGGCGCCCGGGTGCGGCCGGGCCGTCTGCTCCGGACGTGCGGCCGGGTCGGGCGGGGTGCCCAGCTTGCGGCGTCGGCCGGAGGCGTTCGGCCCGTGCGGGGGCGGTGTGGCGGCCGACGGCTGCTGCACCTGCGCGGCCTGCCGGACGAACGGCACGCCCTGCCCCAGGGTCCGCACGCTGATCGCGTGTCCCTGGGTGGAGTTCGGGTCCACGGGCGCCGCCGCCTGCGCGGCCTCGGCCGGCAACGGCTGTGCCGCGCGCGGCTGCACGGGCGCGTTCTCGGGCGGCAGCGGGGTGCCGGTCGCCGGGGTGGCGGACGCCACGGGCTGCTGGGCGGCCGGAACCTGAGCCGGGATCTGAGCCGGAACCTGAGCCGGGATCTGAGCCGGGATCTGGGGCGCGGGGGCACCGGCGGCCGGCCCCGGCCGGCCGGAAGGCGTCTCCGCGGGGAGCGGCTGGGCGGGAACGCCCTGCGCCGGAACCGGCTGCTGGGCGGCCGGCTGCGCCGGAACCGACTGCTGGGGAACCTGCGGAACCAGTTGCGGCACGCCACCGGCCTCCGCCGACTGGCCGACGGCCCGGCGGCGGCGGCCGGTCGGCGCGCTCGTGGGGTGCGGCTGAGGCGGGGTGTGGTCCTCGGCCTGGTCGTGGGGCGCGACGTCGGGCCGGCCGTGGTCGAGGGACCCGTCCCCCGGGGGAACCGGCCCCACGGGCAGCGGCAGGGGTCCCGGCGACGGCACGGGCACGGGCGCCTGGGCCGGTGCCGGCACCGGCCCCACCTCGTCGGGGGCGCGGTCCGCCTCGGCGGGCGGGAGCGCGAAGACCGCACGCGGGGCGGCTTCCTGCTGGGCGGCGCGTTCCGCCGCGGCGGCCAGGGCACGGCGGCGCCGTCCGCTGGGCTCCCCGTCACCGTCCGTGCCGTCCTCGTGGTCCGGGGCGACGGCCGCGGGCAGGGCGGGCGGCAGCGCCTGCTGTTCGTCGGTGCCGCGCCGGGCACGCCGTCCGGCGGACGCGGGAACGCCCTGCGGCGGAACGGTCTCGCCGACGGGCATGCCCTGCGGCGGGACGGTCCCGCCCAGTCCGGTGCCCGAGGCGGCGGTCCCCGCGGCGTTCTCGCCGGCCATGACGACGGCACCCTCGGCCGCGCCCTGGCCGGTGGCCGCGGGCGCGATCTCGGCGGCCCGTCCGCGCCGCCGTCCCGTGCCGCCGGAGACCTCCCCGGCGTCGACGGCCGCGGCCGCCGGCTCCTCGGCGGCGGCCGCCGCCCGCCTGCGCCTGCGCCCGGTCGGCGACACGGCCTCCGCGTCGCCGGCACCGGACTCGCCCGGCACCTCGCTCTCCAGGAAGGCGTCCACGGAGGACCGGCGGGCCCGTCGCCCGCGCCCGCCGCCGGGGCCCTGGGCGGACCCGTCGCCGTCGTTGCCGAGGCCGGCGCCGGCCGGCGCCTCCAAGGCGTAGGAGGTCGGCCCGGCCGGGGCTTCCACCGCATAGGCGGCCGGCGCCGGGGCGAGCTCCAGCGCCTGGGAGGGCACGGTCCCCGCGCCGTCGCCGAGCGGCACCTCCAGGACGTACGCGTTGCCGCTCATGCCCGGCACCTCGTGGGTCTGGAGCACACCGCCGTGGGCGCGCACGATCCCGCGCACGATCGGCTCGTGCACCGGGTCGCCCCCGGCGTACGGGCCGCGCACCTCGATCCGTACGACCTCACCGCGCTGCGCCGCCGCCACGACGACGGTGTTGTCCATGTAACCGCCCGCCGACACCGGTGCGTTGCCGGTGGCGTCGACACCGGCGACGTCCGCGACGAGATGCGCGAGCGCGGTCGCCAGCAGCCGTGCGTCGACCTCGGCCTCGATGGGCGGCGCGTGCACGGCGAACTGCACCCGGCCGGGCCCGATCAGCTCGACGGCCCCGTCGACACCGGCGGTGACGACGGCATCGAGCATGACGTTCGTGCGGTTGACGACCTGGGTTCCGGCGTCGAGGAGCTGGTAGCCGAGGACGTTGTCGATGAGGGTGGTGATCCGCGAGTAGCCCGCCGACAGATGGTGGAGCACCTGGTTGGCCTCGGGCCACAGCTGCCCGGCGTCGTCCGCGGCGAGCGCGGCCAGTTCCCGGCGCAGCTCGTCCAGCGGCCCGCGCAGCGACCGGCCCAGCAGGGTGAGCAGCTGGTCGTGCCGGGCGGCGAGCGCCTCGTAGCGGTCCTTCTCCCGCTCGCCGAGCGCGGCGTAGCGGTCCTCGTTCGCCGCGAGCTCCTCCTCGTGCCGCTCGGTCAGCTCCTCCAGCTCGGCGACGTGCTTCTGGCGCAGGGCGGTCAGGTCGGAGGCGTGTTCCTCGGAGAGCCGCTCCAGCTCCCCGGCGTGCTCCTTGTCGGCGGCCTCCTTCTCCTCGGCGAGGGTGTCGTACTGCCGCCGGTCGTTGAAGGTCATCACCGCGCCGACGAGCTGGTCGCCGTCGCGCACCGGCGCCGTGGTCAGGTCGACCGACACCTTGTCGTCGGTCTTGGACCACAGCACCTGCCCGCGCACCCGGTGCTTGCGCCCGGAGCGCAGGGTGTCGGCGAGCGGCGACTCGTCGTACGAGAAGTGCGAGCCGTCGGCGCGCGAGTGCAGCACGAGGTCGTGCAGCTTCTTGCCGCCGAGGTCGCTGGCCCGGTAGCCGAGGATCTGGGCGGCGGCCGGGTTGACGAGGACGATCCGGCCGTCGGTGTCCGTGCCCACCACGCCCTCGGACGCGGCGCGCAGGATCATCTCGGTCTGCCGCTGCGAGCGGGCCAGCTCGGCCTCGGTGTCGACGGTGCCGGACAGGTCGCGTACGACCAGCATCAGCAGCTCGTCGCCGGTGTAGCCCTGGCCGTCGTAGGCCTGCTGCCCGTTCTCCAGGTTGGCGCTGGTGACCTCGACGGGGAACTCGGCCCCGTCCGTCCGCCTGGCGATCATGCGGGTCGGCTTGGTCCGCCCGGCCGGGTCCATGTGATCGGGCCGCCGCATGGAGCCCGGGATCAGCTTGGAGTCGAACTCCGGCAGCAGATCGAGCAGCCCGCGCCCGACGAGGGCGGTGCCCGGCGACTCGAAGGCCTCCAGGGCGATGGTGTTCGCGTTGACGACCGTCCCGTTCGCGTTGACCAGCACCAACGCATCGGGCAGTGCGTCCAGTATGGCTGCGAGGCGAGCAGCGCCTCGGGATGGCCTGCTGCTCACGAGACGCTTCCCTTCTGTTACTGCACCTTGCCGACCGCCCGGGCCATCTTGCCAACCTGCCCGCGACGTGTCACGCGAGGGATTCTAAGGGCTCGGATCGCTCCCGCGGCGCCGGATGAGAGGGAGCTCGCACGACCAAGTGACACGAAGGGCGGGATCGGCCGCCCCGGCTGCGCGGGACCTTCGCGGTACCTCTACGGGTCCGTTGCCTCCGCCAGGAGGCCTCTGTGCGGGACCTTCGCCCCCCTCGGCCTCCCCCGGGGTCGCTATCGCCGTAGGTCGGGAAGCAACGGTACGAACCGGTCCCAGCGGGCGATCCGGCACCCGTCGCCGCGGTCGAAGGTCGCGTCGACGGGCCGTCCGGCCCAGGTGCCGGTGACCCTTGCGGTGGCCGGGCCGCCGTACTGCAAGGTGCAGACGCTGTCCTCGGGCACGGGCGCGAAGGTCTCGACGCCCCAGCGGGTGTTGCGTTCCACCGCCTGACAGGCGGCCGCCGGGTCCGGATGGCTGCCGCCGTCCGGATGACAGCGAAGTTCGTACGTTCCGTCCGCGGTGCCGCCCGTGCCGCGGACGGTGACGGTGAGGCGGTCGCCGTCCGCCCGGTCCTCGTCCCGCGCGGGCGGCGGCATGAGACGGGCGCCGCCGACCGCGGCCGGGGCGCTCCCGGCATAGGCGGCCGTGGGCGCGGCGGACAGTGAGCCGACCGCGGCGAGGCAGGCGGTGGCGAGGGAGGCGGTGGCGGCGAGCCGGCGCAGAGGGCCGGAGGTGACCTGCGACATGACCTGACTAACGCCGCACGACGTGCCACGTTGCGCATCCGCCGCACCGGGAGGTAAGCCTTTGCCCTACGGCCTCCCCGCCTAGTACCGTGGAGGCCGATTGGTGACGCGGCCGTCGTCTGTGTCATCATCTGCACGCACCACTCGCGCTCGCGTGAGCGGTTGTGCTGGAGGCGTCGCCTAGTCCGGTCTATGGCGCCGCACTGCTAATGCGGTTTGGGCCTTAAAGCCCATCGAGGGTTCAAATCCCTCCGCCTCCGCGTGACGACGAAGCCCCGGTCCAGTGGACCGGGGCTTCGTCGTTCCCCCATGTGGCTGCGGGAGTGCCCTCAAAAGGCGTTTTCGCAGGTCGCAAGGGGTGTGGCTAACGGATTTCACATGTCGGCGGCAGTCATGTAATGTTCTTCCTGTCGCCGCAAGCGGGCCGGAAGGGCCGGGAGCGAAGACAAGAACAACAAAAGACAAGCACTCGTAGCTTAACGGATAGAGCATCTGACTACGGATCAGAAGGTTGCAGGTTCGAATCCTGCCGAGTGCACAACAAGCCAGAGGCCCCGTGGATCTTTCCACAGGGCCTCTGGCTTTTGCCTTGACAGTCGTGTTTGACGGTTTGTCGGCAGCCACCCGAGGGAGCGGGGCAGGGGGCTATGGGGACGCCGTCCAGGCCGTCGTCGTCGTTCGGCTTCTTGCCGTCACCCGTGTCTTCCTGGGCGTGCCCCCGACGCAGTCGAAGGACGAACGCCGGGAGTCCGACCGGACCAAGGCGTGAATGTCCGTTTCGCGTCCACTCCCCGCAAGCGCACCGAGCCGGCTCGTGACGGGAACGGACGCCTCGGTACCGGCCCCTGGCCGGTACCGACCCGTGGTCGGCCGCGATGAGGGGCTCGCGTCCGACCGTCCGTGGGTCAGGAGCGCTCTCGGGCGGCTGGGGGATTCAGGCAGAGCGCGATGTTCCGGACCGCGGCGGTGAGTTCCTCGATCACCCGGGCTGCCTGCTCCGCGTTGTGGAAGCCCGGGCGCACGGCTTGGGACAGGTCCAGTTCCCTCACCGTCTGGAGAGCCAGCTCGGCGCCCATGGCAGAGGGGGGCGCGGCCTCGGGCGCGGGCGCCTCGGTCACGGGAGGGGACACGGGTACGGCTGGCCGGGCCGGCGCGGCCGGGTCCGCCGTGGGTGCGCCGTAAGCCGAGGGTGCCATCCGGCGCGTCGGCTCGGAGAAGGCCGATGGCGACCGGTCGGCCTCGGCCTTCTCCGAGGCCGAGGCCGGCTGGCCGGCCGGTTTCTCGCCGTTCTCCGGTTCCCCGCGGTACTCGTCGAACGGGGGGTGGAAGGTGCCGGAGCCGTCGGCCGTGCGGGCGCGTTCCTTCACGGCCGGTCGCATCGGCGCGAGCTGCGGGGCGGGCGGGCTCTGGGAGGTCTGCTGGGCGTGCGGGACCTGGTCCGGCGCGTGACGAGTCCGGGGCACGAAGTGCTCGAAGTCCGGGAACGTCAGGGGCGTGGAGTGCGTGGAGGGGCGTGGGTTGTACTCGGCCTGCCACTGCATGCGGTAGCAGTCGACCTGGTCGGCGCAGGCGGTGCGGGCGTGGAAGACCGCGGTGTCCTCCTCCAGGTCCGGGTACCAGAGGTTGGGGCCGGGGAAGCGCACGGTCCGCACCCGGGGCCTGATCGGCTCGGCGCAGCCCATGCAGCAGTCCTCCGGCACGATGAGCGGGATGCCACCGTTCTGCTCGGGCCAGCGCGGACCACCGTCCCAGCGGTACTGTCCGTGGTGGCAGGGCGGCAGTTCGCCGCAGGCGCGGCAGACGGCGTAATGTTCCGGGAGTACCTGCCAGTCATGGCTGGCAGGGGCGCACCAGTGCTTGGGCGTGGACCGGGGCAGGTTCTCGTTGCGCAGTACCAGGACCACCGGGCGCTTGTAGAACTCGGAGCGCTCCGGTGCCGGCTTGACCACCTGGTTGTTGGCCCGCCACAGTTCGTTGGCGTGCCACCACAGCTCCAGGTGGTCGCGCCAAGCCTTCTCGTAGGACTTCGGCCACGAGTCGCCCGTATAGCCGTTGATCTCCAGGAGCCGCCAGGCCTGCCGGTCGAGTACCACGATGGAGCCGACCCGCAGTCGCAGATGTGTTCCGTTGTCGTCCTCGGCCGGCCAGTCGTGCCGGCCGATACGGGTGGGCTGGTCTGGGAGCCACCTGCGAGCCTGCATGTCACGCTCCTCGGCAACGAAACTTCATAGTTTCAACTGGGGCAGTGGGCAACATTCTGAACATCCGGTCGTTCGCTTCGGTGTAGACACGCGCACGCTGTTGACCGATGGCGACCGGAAACACTTTCGCGCTACCGCTTCCTTCAGAAACGCCTGTGCCACCGGGCATTTTCGCCACCATGGCCGTCACCGGATCCCGCCCCTCGGCGGACCTCGCTTCGCTGGATGCGGTGACGGGGTTTTCGGGGTGCGGCGGGCGGGGTCTTCGGCTGATCGGTCTTGTCCTTTCATCTGTGCGGGTGACCGGCCGGAGGGCCTCCGTCCTTCCTGCCGTCGGCGCGCGTCAACTGGGTCCCGTCACACGACGAAGCCGGCAGCCGGTCACCACGACCGGCGGCCCGCCCCTGGGCGGCGCCCGGCCGGCACCGGAAGAGAAGGGACACCGGATGCGCGTACTGCGCGCCTTCCTGGGGAGCGCCATCGCGTCGCTCCTCCTGCTGATCGGCATCTCGCCGGCCACTGCCTACGCGGACACCGTCCGTGTGGGGAACCAGGCCCACTGCCCGACCGAGCACCGCAGCCGCGGGACCAACTCCGCACCCACCACGCAGTTCGAGCCGTACTTCCGCGACGACTGGCGGCTGGGGCCGACGGTTCTGCCGCGGACGGGTGCGCTCGGCCAGATGCTGAGGGGTTACCGCCGCACGGACCACGTCTCTTCCTACTGGTTCCTCGGGTGCTACTGGCAGACGGATCCGCAGACCGGGAAGTCCGGCTGGTGGTACCCGGACAACAACGGCTTCGTGCTGAGGAACGGCAAGCCCGTCGAGCATCTGACGACGCTCCGCAAGGGCCAGCTGGTCGACATCTTCGGGAGCGGCTTCGGCAACTTCCTCGCCCCCGCCGGTACGCCGTACGCCAAGCGCGCGATCCCGCCGAGCAACCTCGACACCTATGTCGCGGCCTATCCGTTCAGCTATCACCTCTACCGGGTCGTCGATCCGTTCGAGGTCCACGCGGGCCCGATCCGGCCCTGGTTCGGGCAGCCCGGTCTGGGCCTCCAGTACTTCTCCGAAGTGACGATCCCCAAGCTCATCGAGGCGAAGAAACTGGAAGAAGTGAACGTGCGCCGATGACATCCCCCGCGGGGGCGGCCCCGGACCTGTCCGGTCGGCGGCCACCCGGGGCGGACGAGGGGACGGACCCGATGGACCGTGCGGACCTCGCCGGAAGACTTCGCGAGGCGGGCGTCCCGGACGTGTTCTACGACATCCCCGGCGTCCACGAGGTGTCCGTCCAGCCGGACGCCTACTACTTCCTGGAGCGCGAGGCCGACGCCTGGACCGTAGGGCTGCGCCAGCGGTCCCGGGACAGCGTGATGGAGCGTTTCGCCACCGAGGCGGAGGCGTGCGCGTACCTCTACGACACCCTCCTCCGGGCGCTCGCGCCCCCGCCGGGCCCGCCGGAGTCCCTGGACGAGCTCCTCGCCGATCCCGAGGAGATCCAACGGCAGGCCTGGGCGGACTTCCACCGCCGGGACGGGGCCTAGGGCGTGGGCGCGGCTCGGACGCTGTCAGTGGCTGCGCCTACGCTCGAAGGTGATGGCACAGGCATGGAAGTGCTCGGGACTGCGGTGGTCGGCGGACGGTCCCGTGCTGCGGTGGGACGGCGGGCGGCGCAGTGCGCTGTCGTGGGGCAGGCAGATCGCCTTCCGGGTCGTGGACGGCGGTGTGCGCACGTGTGTGGGAGCGCGCGGGCATCCGTGCGCGACGCGGGCGGTCGTGCCGGGGCGCAGTACGGGAGCCCGGTGCGAGGAGTGCGCGCGGATGGACCGGGCGCACTCCGTGGCCGCCGACACCGTCGCGGACGACCCGCGGCCTTACCACGTGTATCTGGCGTGGTTCGGGCCCGGCATGGTCAAGGTCGGCATCACCGCCCTGGAGCGGGGACCGGCCCGGCTGCTGGAGCAGGGCGCCGTCTGTTTCAGCTGGCTCGGCGCCGGGCCGTTGATGGCGGCGAGGCGGGCCGAGGAGCTGCTGCGCGCCGCGCTCCAGGTGCCCGACCGGATCCCGTACGCCGACAAGCGCGCGGTGCGCTCCGAGCTGCCCGGCACGCAGGACGAGCGGGCGGCCGAGATCGCGGCGCTGCACGCGCGGGCGGTGGCTCTCGACGGATGGCCCGAGTCACTGACGCGCGAGCCCCTGCGCACCGTCGACCATGTCCGCGTCTTCGGGCTCACCGGGCTGGCCGCCGCCGGAGCGGCGGTGCGGGAGCTGGTCGCCGGGGGCGTGGTGCGCGGGGAGTTGGTGGCCGCGGCCGGGCCCGATCTGCACCTGGCGGGCGCGGCCGGCGACGGGGGCGTGGTGGTGCTCGACACCCGGCTGATGACCGGATGGGAGCTCCTCCCTGCGGAGGGCTCCGCACCCGAACTCACCGTGCCGGTGCGGAGGTTCCGGCGGGAGCCGGGTGTGCAGGACGGTCTCTTCTGACCGGGGTGCGGCGAAGTGGGCGGCAGAGGTAAAGAGTTGGATCCCTCCGGGATCCCTTTCGGCAAGGGCCCTGGATGGGGTGCGGCGCCACGGGTGATCGTGGACGGCATGAGCGATCACACCGCAGTACCCGTCGTCGCGCCCGGGTCCGCGCCCGCGTCCCCGCCCGTCCCCGCGCCCCTCCCGGCACCCGCCGTCGCCCCCGTCCCTGTCCGCCAACCCCCTTACTACGCAGTCGTCTTCACCTCCGTCCGCACCCACGGCGACGCGGACGGATACGACGCCACCGCCGAGCGGCTCGGGGAGCTCGTCAAGGAGATCCCGGGGTTCCTCGGCGAGGATTCGGCCCGTACGCCCGGCGGGCTCTCCATCACCGTCGCCTACTTCCGGGATACGGCCGGCATCGAGCGGTGGCGCACCCATGCGGAGCACCGGGCGGCCAAGGAGCACGGGCGGGAGCACTGGTACGAGCGGTACTGCCTGCACATCGCCAGAGTCGAACACAGTCATGGGTTCGAACGGCCGGAGCGGACCGCGCTGTAAGCGCTCTCCCCTTCGCCGCGACCGTCCGGCACCCGTCCGGCGCCTCGGGGCGGCCGGTCAGGCAAGGAATCACCCAAGGCTTCCCTGAGAGGCTCCTGTGAGTTTCTTAGGGAAATCACAGATTAGTGAAAGCGTGCTCTCAGAGGACCCGGACATGGTGTCCACCATGACCACGACCTCGCCCCAGGGGCGCACCGAACTGCTGAGGCCGGACGGGAGCCCCGTCCGCGTGCTTGTGGTGGACGACGAGTTGTCGATCACCGAACTCCTGTCCATGGCCCTGCGATACGAGGGCTGGCAGATCCGGAGCGCGGGTGACGGGACGGGCGCGATCCAGACCGCCCGCGAGTTCCGGCCGGACGCGGTGGTCCTGGACATGATGCTGCCCGACATGGACGGGCTGACCGTCCTCGGGCGCCTGCGCCGTGAACTGCCCGACGTGCCGGTGCTGTTCCTCACCGCCAAGGACGCGGTCGAGGACCGGATCGCCGGGCTCACGGCCGGCGGCGACGACTACGTCACCAAGCCCTTCAGCCTCGAAGAGGTCGTGGCGCGGCTGCGCGGACTGATCCGCCGCTCCGGTGCCGCCGACCGGCGCTCGGACTCCGTGCTCGTCGTCGGCGACCTCACCCTCGACGAGGACAGCCACGAGGTGTCGCGGGCCGGGGACGGCATCCACCTGACCGCCACCGAGTTCGAGCTGCTGCGCTTCCTGATGCGCAATCCCCGCCGGGTGCTGAGCAAGGCCCAGATCCTGGACCGCGTGTGGTCCTACGACTTCGGCGGCCAGGCCAACGTGGTCGAGCTCTACATCTCGTACCTGCGACGCAAGATCGACGCCGGCCGGGAGCCCATGATCCACACCCGGCGCGGTGCCGGGTACCTGATCAAACCGGCCGGCTGAGTCCGGTGACCGGTGGGCCGTCGAACCTCGTGCCTGCCGTCATGTCATGGAGGAGCGTCCCCAGGTCGCTCCTCCATCCGGTCGTGAGCCCCGGCTCCATCCGGTCGTGAGCCCAGGCGCAACGACCCCGAGACCCTTGCGGACGCTTCGGTGAAGGCAGCGCGATGAGCAGGCAGAGACAGCGACAGAAGCAGAAGAGGCAGCGCACCCCGCGGACCCTGCGGTCGCGGCTGGTGGTCTCGGCGGTGGCGCTCATCGCCGTGGTGTGCACCGTGATCGGTACGGTGACGACCCTGGCGCTGCGCTCGCACCTGTACGAGCAGCTGGACGGCAAGCTGCACGACACCACCATGCGGGTGGTGGGCGGGCGCATGCCGACGGGCGACAAGGACCCCGGCGGTCCGACGGGTCCGGCCGGTGCCTCGGACTTCGGCCTCTCCGGCAGCGACAAGGTCAAGAACTTCGCCAAGCAGGTGCCCACGCAGCCCGAGACCATAGCGGCCTACGTGAAGAACGGCACGATCACCACCGCGGTCATCTCCAAGCAGAAGACCGACAGCAACGGCATCTTCAGTGAGATGAGCGCCGCCGGTCTCACCGCGGCGCAGAAGGCCGCCCTGGCCAAGGCGCCCAGGGACGGCCGGGCGCACTCCGTGGACATCCCGGGGCTCGGGGAGTACCGCGTCGAGTACAGCAGCAGCAGGGACGGCGGCACGTTCTACGTCGCGCTGCCGACCACCGACGTCAGCAACACCATCAACACGCTCGTCCTGGTCGAGGTGAGCATCACCGCGGCGGGTCTCTTCGCCGCGGGCATCGCCGGTTACGTCATCGTCGGGCTGGCCACCCGCCCGCTGCGCAAGGTCGCCGCCACCGCCACCCGGGTCTCCGAACTCCCCCTGCACACCGGCGAGGTCAACCTCAGCGAGCGGGTCGCCGAGTCCGAGACCGATCCGCACACCGAGGTCGGGCAGGTCGGCGCCGCGCTGAACCGGATGCTGAACCACGTCCACGGCGCCCTGCACGCCCGTCAGCAGAGCGAGATGCGGGTACGGCAGTTCGTCGCGGACGCCAGCCACGAGCTGCGCACCCCGCTGGCCTCCATCCGCGGCTACGCCGAGCTCACCCGGCGCGGACGCGAGCAGGTCGGGCCCGACACCCGGCACGCGCTGCACCGCATCGAGTCCGAGGCGGGCCGGATGACGCTGCTGGTCGAGGACCTGCTGCTGCTCGCCCGCCTGGACGCGGGCCGGCCGCTCCAGTTCGAGCAGACCGACCTCGTACCGCTCGTGGTCGACACCATCAGCGACGCCCGCGCGGCGGGCCGGGACCACGTCTGGCGGCTGGAGCTGCCCGACGAGCCCGCGCTGGTGTCCGCGGACGCGGCCCGGCTGCAACAGGTGCTGGTCAACCTGCTGGCGAACGCGCGCACCCACACCCCGCCCGGCACGACCGTCACCGCACGCGTGCAGCGGCGCGGGCCGTGGCTGTGCGTGGACGTCCAGGACAACGGCCAGGGCATCCCGCCGGACCTGCTCCCGCACGTCTTCGAACGGTTCGCGCGAGGCGACTCGGCGCGCTCCCGCGCCACCGGCTCGACCGGTCTGGGCCTGGCCATCGTGCAGGCCGTGGCGACCGCGCACGGCGGTGCCGTGACCGTCGACAGCGTGCCCGGGCGGACGGTGTTCACCGTCCATCTGCCCGCTCTCGGCCCCGCCGTCCCGCACCCCGCGCCCGAAACGAACTGGCAACTCGACTCACAGGTTCAGCACAGTGCCAGCACATGGGTGCAACAGGGCGCTTGACAACAGTCGTTGTCATGCGAACCGATTCTTCTCCCGGCAACCTGCCGGCGCGGGAACACCTCCCGGCCGCGGCCGCCGGTACGCCGGTCCTGGACGTAGTGATCCCCGTCTACAACGAGGAGAAGGACCTCCAGCCGTGCGTCGTCAGACTGCACGAACACCTCAAGCGCACGTTCCCGTACCCGTTCCGCATCACCATCGCGGACAACGCGTCGACGGACACGACCCCGCAGGTGTCCTCGCGGCTGGCGGCGCAGCTGCCGGAGGTGAAGGCCTTCCGGCTGGAGCAGAAGGGCCGCGGCCGGGCGCTGCGGACCGTCTGGTCGGCCTCGGACGCGCCGATCCTCGCCTACATGGACGTGGACCTGTCCACCGACCTCAACGCGCTGCTGCCGCTGGTGGCCCCGCTGATCTCGGGCCACTCGGACCTCGCGATCGGGTCACGGCTGGCCCGCAGCTCGCGGGTGGTGCGCGGCGCCAAGCGCGAGTTCATCAGCCGCTCGTACAACCTGATCCTGCGCGGTTCGCTCCAGGCCCGCTTCTCGGACGCGCAGTGCGGTTTCAAGGCGATCCGCCGCGATGTCGCCCAGGTGCTGCTGCCGCTGGTGGAGGACACCGGCTGGTTCTTCGACACCGAGATGCTGGTGCTCGCCGAGCGTGCCGGGCTGCGGATCCACGAGGTGCCCGTCGACTGGGTCGACGACCCCGACTCCACGGTGCACATCGTGAAGACGGCGACCGACGACCTGAAGGGCGTGTGGCGGGTGGGCAAGGCCCTGGCCACCGGCTCGCTCCCGCTGGACCGGCTGACCCGGCCGTTCGGCGACGACCCGCGCGACCGCGACATCGAGGACGTGCCCAGGGGGCTGGCCCGCCAGCTCGTCGGGTTCTGTGTCGTCGGAGGCCTGTCGACCCTGTTCTACCTGCTGCTCTACAGCGCCTTCCGCAGCTTCGGCGGTTCGCAGACCGCCAACGCGCTCGCGCTGCTGGTCTCGGCGATCGCCAACACGGCCGCCAACCGGCGTCTGACCTTCGGGGTGCGCGGCCGAGGCGGCGCGGTCCGGCACCAGGCGCAGGGCCTGGTCGTCTTCGGCATCGGTCTCGCGCTGACCAGTGGTTCGCTGGCCGCCCTCGGCGCGGCGACGTCCGACCCGGCGCACTCCACCGAGCTCGCGGTGCTGATCGCCGCCAACCTCGCCGCGACCGTGCTGCGCTTCCTGCTCTTCCGCGCGTGGGTGTTCCCGGACCGGCGCGAGGCCGACGTCCTCTCGACGGTCGTCGCCTCCCACACCCCGTCCGCTCCGGCCCACGCCACGGCACGGGCCGCGCAGCACTCCGGCGGCCCGTACGCCCCGCTGCCCCAGCGCCGGCCGGAACAGCAGCAGTCGTACCCGACTCCGTACGACCCGACTCCGTACGACCCGACCCTGTTCCGCGCCGGTGAAGCCGCGGACGGCACCTGGCGGGACGCGACCATGCGGCTCCAGCCGACGCGCCCCTACGACACCGACCCGGGGGACTCCCGATGACCACCGACTACGACCGGGCGGCCGGTCCGACGGCCGACCGTACGACCGACCGGGAAGGCGCTCCCCCGGCCTGGGGGCCGCCCCCGACCGCCCCTCCCGTGGACCCGGCCGCCGCCGTGCCGGTGGCCCCCGCCGTCGCCCCGGCCGCGGACCCGGCCGCCGGGCCGGCGCTCGCCCCCGCGGGCGGCGAGCCGAAGCAGCCCTTCGTACGGAGAGTGTGGCGCGGCCGCCCCGAGGACCCCCGCTGGGTGCGCCCGGCCTTCCTCGGCCTGCTGCTGGCGACCGGGCTGCTCTACCTGTACGACCTGAGCGCCTCCGGCTACGCCAACTCCTTCTATTCCGCGGCGGTCCAGGCCGGCAGCAAGAGCTGGAAGGCGTTCTTCTTCGGCTCGCTGGACGCGGGCAACGCCATCACCGTCGACAAGCCCCCGGCCTCGCTGTGGCCGATGGAGCTGGCGGTGCGGATCTTCGGCCTGAACTCGTGGGCGATCCTCGTCCCCGAGGTGCTGATGGGCGTCGCCACCGTCGCCGTCGTGTACGCGTCCGTGCGCCGCCGGTCCGGCCCCGGGGCCGGACTGCTGGCGGGCGCCGTGCTCGCGCTCACCCCGGTCGCGGCGCTGATGTTCCGGTTCAACAACCCGGACGCCATGCTGGCGCTGCTGATGGCCGTCGCCTGTCACCTCGTCGTCCGCGCCCTGGAGGACGGCCGCACGAAGTGGCTGCTGTGGGCCGGTGCGGCGATCGGTCTCGCCTTCCTCGCCAAGACCCTCCAGGCCTTCCTGATCCTGCCGCCGCTGGCGATCGTGTACGCCGTCTGCGCGCCGGTGCCGCTGAAGAAGCGGCTCGGGCAGCTCGCCCTGGCGACCGGCGCGCTGATCGTCTCCGGCGGCTGGTGGGTGGCGATCGTCGAGCTGTGGCCGGCGTCCTCCCGCCCGTACATCGGCGGTTCGCAGAACAACAGCTTCCTGGAGCTGACCTTCGGCTACAACGGCCTGGGCCGCCTCAGCGGCGACGAGACCGGCAGTGTCGGCGGCGGTGGCGGTGGCGGCACCGGGCAGTGGGGCGAGACCGGCTGGGACCGGATGTTCAACTCCGAGATCGGCGGCCAGATCTCCTGGCTGCTGCCGGCCGCGCTGGTCCTGCTGGTCGCGGGCCTGGTGGCGACGCGCAGGTTCCCGCGGACGTCCGTGACCCGCGGGTCGTTCCTGGTGTGGGGCGGCTCGCTGCTGATGACCGTGGCCGTCTTCAGCTACATGGCGGGCATCTTCCACCAGTACTACACGGTGGCCCTCGCCCCCTACCTCGCGGCCGTGATCGGCATGGGCGCGGGCCTGCTGTGGGAGCGGCGCGAGCGGACCTGGGTGTCGATCACCCTCGCGGCCTCGGTGGTGGCGGCCGCGGTGTGGGGCTACGTCCTGCTCAACCGCACCTCGGACTATCTGCCCTGGCTGAAGTGGCTGGTCCTGGTCGGCGGCCTGGCCGGCGCGCTCGGTCTGGTCTTCGCGGGCCGGGTGCCGCGCCGGACGGCCCTCGCGGCGGCGGCCGTGAGCGTCGCGGCGGCGCTGGCCGGCCCGACGGCGTACACCCTCAGCACGCTCCAGGAGGGGCACACCGGCTCCATCGTCACCGCCGGTCCGGCCGGCGCGAGCATGATGGGTGGCGGTCCGGGGCGTGGCGGCGGTGGCGGTGGCCGGGGCGGCTTCGGCGGCTTCCCCGGTGGCGGCAACACGCAGGGGCAGCAGGGCAACGGCACCAACCAGAACGGCAACGGCTTCCCGGGCGGCGGCACCGGCGGCACCGGCGGCTTCCCCGGCGGCGGCATGCCGGGCCAGGGCCAGGGCCAAGGTCAGGGCCAGGGCCAGCAGAACGGCAACGGCTTCCCCGGTGGCGGCGGGACGTTCGAGGGCGGCGGCATGGGTGGCGGCGGTGGCGTCGGCGGCCTGCTGAACGGCGCGAGCGTCTCCTCCGAGGCGAAGGCGCTGCTGGAGAAGAACGCCGGCTCGTACACCTGGGTCGCCGCGTCCGTCGGCTCCCAGAACGCCGCGAGCTACCAGCTCGCCACCGGCGAGCCGGTGATGGCCATCGGCGGCTTCAACGGCACCGACCCGTCCCCGACGCCGGCCCAGTTCAAGAAGTACGTGGCGGACGGAAAGATCCACTACTTCATCTCCGGCGGCTCCGGCGGTGGCATGGGTGGCAGCGGCAACGGCACCGCCTCGCAGATCTCCTCGTGGGTCGAGAGCAACTTCAAGAAGGTGACGGTCGGTTCGGCCACCTTCTACGACCTGACGAAGAAGGCGAGCGGCTGACGCTCCAGCGGGACGGGAAGGGGCGGTGGCCGACGGCCACCGCCCCTTCCCGTGTTCGTCCGATACTCGCTGTACGCCGTATGGGAGCTGTTCTACGGTGTAGAGCATGTCCACTCCGCAGAGCCACCCCCAGCGCTGGCTGATACTCGGTGTCATATGTCTGGCGCAGCTCACCGTGCTGCTCGACAACACCGTGCTGAACGTCGCGATCCCCTCGCTCACCCGTGAACTGGGCGCGAGCACCTCCGACATCCAGTGGATGATCAACGCCTACTCGCTCGTGCAGTCGGGACTGCTGCTCACCGCGGGCAGCGCGGCCGACCGCTACGGTCGCAAGAAGATGCTGGTCACCGGGCTCGTCCTGTTCGGCGCGGGCTCGCTGGTGGCCGGACTCGCCGACTCCACCGGCCAGTTGATCGCCGCGCGGGCCGGCATGGGTGTCGGCGGCGCGCTGCTGCTGACCACCACGCTGGCCGTGGTGATGCAGATCTTCGCCCCCGAGGAGCACGCAAGGGCGATCGGCATCTGGGCCGCGGTCAACGCCCTCGGCTTCGCGGCCGGGCCGCTCATCGGCGGCTTCGTGCTCGACCACTTCCGGTGGGGCACCGTCTTCCTGATCAACCTGCCGGTCGCGGCGCTCGGCCTGGCCGCGGCCGTGGCCCTGGTCCCCGAGTCCAGGAACCCCCGGGGCGAGCGCCCGGACCTGCTCGGCGCCCTGCTGTCCACGATCGGGATGACCTCGCTGGTATTCGCGATCATCTCCGGCCCGTCGCACGGCTGGACCTCGGCCCGGGTGCTGGTGAGCGCGGCCGTCGCGGTGACCGTCCTCGCCCTGTTCGCCCACTGGGAGAGCCGGGTCCAGGAACCGATGCTCGACATGGAGTTCTTCCGCGACCGCCGCTTCAGCGGTGCGGTGGCCGGCGCGGTCCTGATCACGTTCGGCATGGGCGGCGCGCTGTTCCTGCTCACCCAGCACCTCCAGTTCGTCCTCGGGTACGGCCCCCTGGAGGCTGGGCTGCGCACCGCGCCGCTCGCGCTGTCCGTCGTCGTCCTGAACTTCTCCGGCCTCTCGGCGAAGTGGACGAAGCGGCTCGGCACGCCGGTGTCGATCGCGCTGGGCATGGCGCTGATGTCCGGCGGCCTGGTGTCGATCGCCACGCTCGCCGCCCACGGGTACGCGGGCACGCTGCTGGGCCTGCTGCTCATCGGCGCGGGCTGCGCGGTCGCCAACCCCGCCATGGCGCACGCCATCATGAGCGCGATACCGCCGGAGAAGGCCGGCGTCGGTGCCGGGATCAACGGCACGCTCGCCGAGTTCGGCAACGGGCTGGGCGTCGCCGTCCTGGGCGCGGTGCTCAACTCCCGTTTCGCGGCGCTGGTGCCGGTGGCGGCGAGTTCGCTGCCCGCGGCGCTGGCGGCCGCCGACGGGGAGCGGGAGCGGACCCGGGTCACCGACGCGTTCTCGTCCGGACTCCAGGCCAGCCAGCTGGTGGGCGCGGTGGCCGTGCTGCTCGGCGGGTTCCTGGCCGCGGCGTTGTTGCACCGGGCGGAGCGGGCAGACTCGGAGGTGGTGACGGCGTAGGCCCTGGCTCCGGCCGGTCCACGGACCGGGGGGCGGGCCGAGGTGCCCCGCCCGGCATCGTGCCGGGCCGTGGGAGTGTCGAGGAAGGTGCGCATGGAGCAGGCGGAACAGAGCGGGCGGGACGAGCGTGCGGAGCAGGGCGAGCAGGCGCCCGAGCGACCCGCGCGCAGCAGTGTGTGGCTGGCGGGCAAGGCGCGCCGGGGCGGCCGCGGGAGCGGCCAGCCGTCGGGTCTCGACCGCGACCGCATCACCGAGGCCACGGTCCGCCTCCTGGACGCCGAGGGGCTGGCCAGGTTCTCCATGCGGCGGCTGGCCGCCGAGCTCAACGTGACCGCGATGTCCGTCTACTGGTACGTCGACACCAAGGACGACCTCCTCGAACTCGCCCTGGACGCGGCCTTCGGCGAGCTGGACCTGCCCGATCCGGACGCCGGGGACGCGAAGGACTGGCGCGACGGGCTGCGGACACTGGCCGCCGGGTACCGGGCGCTGCTGGTGCGGCACCCCTGGCTGTCGCCGCTCGCCGGGCGGTACTTCAACATCGGCCCCAACTCGATGGCCTTCTCCCGCCAGGTGCAGCGCGTCGTGCGTCGCACGGGGCTGCCCGCGCACCGCGTCACGGGCGCGATCTCCGCCGTCTTCCAGTTCGTGTACGGCTACGGCACGATCGAGGGCCATTTCCTCGCTCGCGTCGCCGACGCCGGTGTCGGCCCGGACGACTACTTCCGGCAGGCCATGAGCGCGGCGGACGAGGCCCCGGACTCCGCCGACGTGATCCAGGAGTCCCGGGACCTGATGGCCGCCCGCGGCGGCGACACGGTCGCGGAGATGCTGGACCGCGACTTCGCCTTCGCCCTGGACCTGCTGGTGGCGGGCATCGAGGCGATGGTGGAACGCGGCTGACCTGGGCCCGCTCGCCCGGCCCGCTACTCCTCGGGCGCGAGCCGTGCCGGGAAGCCACCGGTCGCCACCGGGCCCCAGCGCTCCGGGGTGATCCGGATGATCGACTTGCCCTGCTTGACCATCGCGGCCCGGTACTCGTCCCAGTCGGGGTGCTCGCCGGCGATGTTGCGGTAGTACTCGACCAGGGGCTCCACGGAGTCGGGGCTGTCGATGACCTCGGCCGTGCCGTCGACCTGGACCCAGGGGCCGTTCCATTCGTCGCTGAGCACGATCACGCTGACCCGGTCGTCCCGCCGGGCGTTGCGGGTCTTGGCCCGCTCCGGGTAGGTGGAGACCACGATCCGGCCCGAGTCGTCGACCCCGCAGGTCAGCGGCGATCCCTGGGGACCGCCGTCGGCCCGCCGGGTCAGCAGCAGGGCGCGATGGCGGGGACGTACGAAGTCGAGCAACTCGTCCAGCGTCACGGAGGTGTTGGTCGCGATGTTCGGTGCCATGGAGCCAGCCTAGGACAGCGGCTCAGGCCGACCGGGCCTGCGACGCGTCGTCGTACACGGGCACGTCGCGGCGTACCCCGGTCAGCTCCAGTACGCGGCGCGGCACCCCTGAGGGTGAGGCGGCGACCCGGAGCGGGACCCCTGGGCCCAGCAGCCGGCGTACGTCGTCGACCAGGCGGGCGCCCTGGGAGTCCATGAAACGGGTGCCGGTGAGGTCCAGAATCAGCATGGCCAGCCGGTCGCCACGGGCATGCACGGCGTCGGCGACGGCGTCGAACACCGCGGTCGCGTTGGAGAGGTCCATTTCCGGGGGAAGGGTCAACAAGGTGCAGCCGGGCAGGTCGCGCACCCGGCAGGGTGTCGGGAGGTAGGTCACGTCACTCACCTGGCAGAAGGCGTACTCGTCCGGACTCCGGGGAGGCCACTTCCTGACCTGCCGCCCATTCCACCATGCCCGCGGCCGCTGTGAAAGGGCGGCCGGACGCCCCGTCAGCCGGGCGTCACCTCTGCCCGACGGAGCGGATAAAGTGCTCTTCGTCCTTTGCTCGCAGTCGGGAATGTGCTGCGGAGCTCTCCTGCGCGCGACCGGTCGGTCGTGCATGCCGAAGAGGTTCGTGGTGACTGCGTCCGAGTTTTCTGAATTGCCCCGATTTCCGGTCGGCTTCGAGCTGGCCGAGGCCCTGACGACGGCGGCTCGGCAGCTGCACGACACGGACACCCCGCACGGCACCCTGCGCACCGCGGTCCGGCTGGCCGTGCACCTGCTGCCCGGGGCCGAGCACGCGGGGATCTCGGTGCTCGACGGCGCCGACCGCAGGCACGCGGTCGCCTGGTCCGACGACGTCGTCCGTGCCGCCGAGTCCCCGGCACGGTCCGGTGCCGAACGACCGTACTGGCACCGGTTGTGGAACACACCGGTCGTACGCCTCGACGACAGCGAGTCCGTGGACGGCGAGGGCGAGGGCGACGCCGAGCTGGCCGGTCTCGGGCTGCGTTCGGCGCTGGCGCTGCGGCTGCGGGCCGACCGGCAGCGCCTGACCGTGCTGACCGTGTACGCCCGCAAGCCGCGCACCTTCGACGAGGCCACCACCCGCGTCGGCCGGCTGTTCACCGCGCACGTCGGCCTGGCCCTCGACTCGGCGACCGTGCGCGAGCAGCTCACCGAGGCCATGCGCACCAGGGACCTGATCGGCCAGGCCACCGGCATTCTGATGGAGCGTCTGAACATCGACGCGGCGGAGGCGTTCGACAGTCTGGTACGCGCCTCGCAGCGCGAGAACATCAAGCTGCGCGACCTCGCCCGCACGGTCGTGAACGCGAACCCCCGTTCCTGAGCCGGGTCTCGCGAGCCCGGCCCGTCCGGCCGCGGTCAGGCCTGTGGCAGCGACTCGCCCTGCACCGCCTGGATGTCCAGCTCGATCCTGAGAGTGGTGCCGATGGCCGCGATGCCCGCCTGGACGACCTGGTTGTAGTTCATGGCGAAGTCCTCGCGGTGCAGCTCCGTGGTCGCCCGGAAGGCGGCCCGGGTGCCGCCCCACGGGTCGGAGCCGGTGCCGAGGTAGGCGAGGTCCAGGTCGACGGGCCGTACGACCCCGCGCATGGCCAGCTCGCCGTGGACGGTCCAGCGGTCGGAGCCCGCCGCCGTCAGGCCGGTGGAGCGGAAGGTGATCTCGGGGAAGACCTCGGCGTCCAGGAAGTCCGCGGAACGCAGGTGGGCGTCGCGCGTCCCGTTGCCGGTGTCGATGGAGGCGGCGCGGATCACCGCCTCGACCCGGGACTTGGTGACGTCGTCCGGGGCGATCTCCACCGTGGCCGCGAACTCCGTGAACCGGCCGCGCACGCTGGAGATGCCCAGGTGCTGGGCGATCGCGCCGACCGTGGAGTGCGCCGGGTCGACGGTCCACGGCCCCGGCGGCGGCAGCTCGGTGCCGCCCTGCCGGGCCAGCGTCACCGTCCCGACCTCGGCCCGCCCGCTCGCGGTGACGATCGCGCTCGCGGCGGCCGGCGCGTACCCGACGGCCGTGACGATCACCGTGTACGCCCCCGGCACCAGCGGGTTCGCGTCCCGCACCGCGCCCTCGGCGTCCGCCTCGGCCCGCAGCACCTGGCTGCCGGTCATGTCGGTCACCGTGACGACCGCGTGCGACACGGCCCATCCGTCCCGGGTGCGGATCCTCGCGGTCAGTCCCATCCCGTTTTCTCCCTGCAAAGCATCAGAAATTGGTCGTAATGAAACCGGCCCGTGGCAGGGGCGCGCCGCCGCTCCGGGCGCGCCGACCGCCACGGGCCGGAGTGTGACTACTCGCCGGGGTGGGCGAGCCGGATGTCGTGTCCGTCGACGCCGGGACCGGCGACCTTCAGCGCGGTGGCCACCGGCGGGTAGCCCGTCGCGATCACGGTGTAATCGCCGCCGTCCAGGTCGGTGAAGGCGTACGCGCCGTCCGTCCCGGTGGTGGCCGTGCCGACCACGTTGCCCGCCGCGTCCACCAGCGTGACGCGGGCATCGGCCAACGGACCCTGCGGGGCCCGCACCACACCCTGGAGCCGGGCGCCCGGGGCGAGGTCGATCTCGATCCGGGTGACGCCGGTGCCGCCCACCTCGACGGGCAGGGCGCGGGGCCGGTGGCCGTCGGCGTTGACGGCGAGGGTCACCGTGCCGGGCACCAGCTCGGCGAAGGAGAACTCGCCCTGCTCACCGGTGGCGGCGGTGGCCAGCAGGTCCCCGCGCACATCGGTGACGATCACCATCGCGTCCTTGACCGGCAGCGCGCTCTCGGCCTCGCGGACGACACCGGTGAGCCCGCTGGTGCCGCTGAGCAGGATGTCGTACGCCACCGGCTCGCCGTCCACGACGATCGTGGAGGCCTGCGGCTGGTAGCCGTCGGCGGAGGCGATCAGGACGTACGAGCCCGTGCCGGGCGCGTCCACCGCGTAGGAGCCGTCGGCCTGCGCGACCGACCGGCCCAGCTGCTGTCCCGCCAGGGAGATCAGCGTGACCGCGGCCCGCGGGACGGGCGTGCTCTCGGCGCCGCGCACGAAGCCGCGCACCGGGGTGCCGCCGCCCGTGGCCTCGCCTGCGGCCGGCGTGGCGACCGCGGCCAGGCGCTGCGTGCCCTCGGGACCGGTCTGCGCGAGGGCGGGCTCGGGAGCGGCGGCCGGGGCCGGAGCGCTCTCCTCGGCCGGGGACGCGACCTCGGCCGGGGCCTCGGCGGCGGAGTCCTCCGAGGCGGCCTGCGCCAGGGAGCCCTTGCTGCGCAGCGGGACCTCCTTGATGAACAGCGTGATGAGGAAGGCGAGCAGTGCCAGACCGGCCGCGATCAGGAAGACGTCCGCGATGCCGTGGCCGTACGCGCTCTCCATGACGGTGCGCAGCGGCGCGGGCAGCGTGTCCATGTCGGGGATGCTGCCGGTGGAGTTGGACGCGGCGGCGGCGTACTGCGGGCCGAGGCCGCGCAGGCCGTCCATGACGTAGTCGGTGATGCGGTGGGCCATGACCGCGCCGAGCGCGGAGACGCCGATCGCGCCGCCGAGGGAACGGAAGAAGGTGACCGTGGAGCTCGCCGCGCCGATGTCGGAGGGCGCCACCTGGTTCTGCGTGGCCAGGACCAGGTTCTGCATCATCATGCCGATGCCGAGGCCCAGCATGGCCATGAAGACGGCCATCTTCCAGTAGTCCGTGTCGTACCGGATGGTGCCCAGCAGACCGAGACCGGCCGTCACCAGCACACCACCGCTGACCAGCCACGCCTTCCACTTGCCGGTCCGGGTGATGAACTGGCCGGACACGGTGGAGGAGACGAACAGACCGCCGATCATCGGGATGGTCAGGACGCCGGACATCGTCGGGGACTTGTCGCGGGCCAGCTGGAAGTACTGGCTGAAGAAGACCGTGCCGCTGAACATCGCGACACCGACGAAGAGCGAGGCGAGCGACGACAGGGTGATGGTGCGGTTGCGGAACAGGCGCAGCGGGATGATCGGCTCGCTGGCCTTCGACTCGACCAGGACGAACAGCAGTCCGAGGACGATCGAGCCGCCGACCATCGTCCACGTCTGCCACGAGATCCAGTCGTACTTGTCACCGGCGAAGGTGACCCAGACCAGCAGCAGCGAGACCGCGGCGGAGATGAAGAACGCGCCGCTCCAGTCGACCTTGACCTGGCGCTTGACGACGGGCAGGTGCAGGGTCTTCTGCAGCACGATCAGCGCGATGACCGCGAAGGGCACGCCGACGTAGAAGCACCAGCGCCAGCCGAGCCAGTCGGTGTCGGTGATCACGCCGCCGAGCAGCGGGCCGCCGACGGTCGCGACCGCGAACGTGGCGCCCAGGTAGCCGGAGTAACGTCCGCGCTCACGCGGGGAGATCATCGCGGCCATGACGATCTGGGCGAGGGCGGACAGACCGCCGACACCGACGCCCTGGACGACACGGCAGGCGATGAGCATGCCGGGGTTCTGCGACAGACCGGCGGCGGCCGATCCCAGCACGTAGATGATCAGCGCTATCTGGACGAGCGCCTTCTTGCTGTACAGGTCGGACAGCTTGCCCCACAGGGGGGTGGTCGCGGTCATCGCCAGCAGCGAGGCGGTGACGACCCAGGTGTAGGCGGACTGGCCGCCGCCCAGGTCTCCGATGATCTTGGGCAGGGCGTTGGAGACGATCGTGGACGACAGGATCGCCACGAACATGCCGAGCAGCAGCCCGGAGAGCGCCTCCATGATCTGCCGGTGGGTCATCGGGGCGTCGGAGGAGCCTCCCCCGTGCTTGGCGTGAGCCCGCACACCGGCTGGTGTGGTCGTTGCCATGGGCTTCCTTCTCTTACGTGCTTGCGGGTGTACGGGTGGTCGTCTCGAGTGCGGGAGGCGGCAGCCGGGGCGAGGAGCGGCAGTCGCCGAAGCTCGCTCTCAGGCGTGTCATCAGCCCTATGAGCTGTCCGACCTCGTCGTCGGTCCAGTCGCTCAGCCGGTCGGCGAGCAACTGGGTGCTCCGCCGGTACAGCGTGTCGAGCTGGTCGCGGCCCGTGTCCGTGAGGTGCAGGATGCGCGAGCGCTTGTCCGCCGGGTCGGGGGACCGGTCGATCCAGCCCCGCTCGGCGACGTGCGCGACGTGCCGGCTGGTGACCGACATGTCCACGGCGAGCAGCTCGGCGAGCTTGCTCATGCGCATGTCTCCATGACGGCCGAGCAGCGTCAGCACGGCCGCCGAGCCGGCCGGGCAGTCGTGCGGCAGGATCCGCCCGAGGTCCCGTTTCACGGCTCCGACGGCGCTGAGCTGATGGGCCAGCTCCTGGAACTGCGCCTGCTCGGCCATCACACCTCCGGTATTCGTTGCTTAGGGCAACCATAGGGATGTTGGTTGCTACAGGCAAATAAAACGGCGGGGTGTGGGCTCAAAACTTGGCAAAGGCAAGTATTGCTAACGTAAATCCGCAGGTGGGTCCGGGTGACGGGGGGAGGGTCCGGGACCGGAGCCCCCACTTGGGCCGGACCCGCCGAATTCGCTAGTGTCCTGGCCCATGGCTAACTCCCAGAACCCGCAGGGCAACCACGACCCCGCCGGCAGCACCCAGATGTTCCGCGCGTTCGTCGACGAGGCCCCCCAGGGCCGTCAGCAGCAGGCGGTGGCCTCCTCGGGCGGTCCCCGTATCGGCCTGATCGTGGGCGTCGTCGTCGCCGTCGCGATCGTCGCCGCGGTGGCCTGGCTCGCCCTCAAGTAGGCCGGACCACCACCCCCGCCCCCACCACCGCTACCGCATCCGTTCCAACCGTCACGTCCGTCGTGTCCGTCACTCCCATTCGACGGACACGTCCCGCGTCTCCACGTGCATCCCGAGCGGCACGCGCCACGCGTCGACGCACACCGTCCAGGTCCGCTCCTGGCGGGCGCCGGCCTCGATCGGGACCGGAAGCCCCACGGTCGACCCGATCGTGGCCCAGTCGACGCCCAGCGCGCCGATGATGTGCGTCCCGAAGGTCACCGTGCCCGAACGCACCTCGGTTCCGCCGGTGTTGCGCAGCGCGAGGCTCACCTTCTCGCACCACCGCTCGTCCGCCGCCGTACGCACCGGCTCGCCCACGCTCAGGGCGGCGGGTGCGGCGGACGCGGTGGGCGCAGAGGGTGCCGACGGCGGGTGGGAGCTCGTACCGGATCCGGCCGGGACGGACGGCGGTGCCCCGGGGCTCGTGCCACCGGAGGATCCCGCGTCACCGGCCATGCCGCTGCCGGCCGAGGAGCCGCCCGCGGGAGAGCCGTCGGATGCGGAGCCCACCCTTCCGGTCGTGGTGCCCGGCCCGGAGCCGGCCGCGCGGCCGTCCCTCGGACCGTCCTCGGCACTCGGCGAGCCGTCCCGGCCGCCGGTCCCGTCGAGCGGCACCAGCGTCACGTCTCCCGTCGGCCGCACCGCACCGCCCGGCGCCGGTGACGGACCTCCGCCCGCACCGACCGCGGCGTAACCCCCGCCGCCCCCGTCGCTCCCGCAGGAGCCCAGCACCGCGCCCAGACAGACGACGACGGCCGCCGACGCGCCCAGTGCGGCGCCCCGGCGGCCGGATGTCGATGTCGTCCGTACCTTCCGTACGGCCCGTACAGCTCGTTCAACCCGTGCAGCCCGTGTCGCTCGAAGCATCGCGCCATGGTGACCGACGCTCCGGCAAAGAGGAAGCCTCGCGACCCGGGCGGACTCAGTCCGAGATGAGCCCCTCGCGCAGCTGTGCCAGCGTCCGGGTGAGCAGCCGGGAGACGTGCATCTGGGAGATGCCGACCTCCTCGCCGATCTGCGACTGGGTCATGTTGGCGAAGAAGCGCAGCATGATGATGCGCCGCTCCCGGGAGGGGAGCTTGGCCAGCAGCGGCTTCAGGGACTCCCGGTACTCCACGCCCTCCAGCGCGGTGTCCTCGTAGCCGAGACGGTCGGCCAGGGAGCCCTCGCCGCCGTCGTCCTCGGGGGCCGGGGAGTCCAGCGACGACGCCGTGTACGCGTTGCCCACCGCGAGGCCGTCGACGACGTCCTCCTCCGACACGCCCAGGACGGCGGCGAGTTCGGTGACGGTGGGGGAACGGTCCAGCTTCTGGGAGAGCTCGTCGCTGGCCTTGGTGAGGGCCAGCCGCAGCTCCTGGAGGCGGCGCGGCACCCGCACCGACCACGAGGTGTCGCGGAAGAACCGCTTGATCTCGCCGACGACCGTCGGCATCGCGAAGGTCGGGAACTCCACCCCGCGTTCGCAGTCGAACCGGTCGATCGCCTTGATCAGGCCGATGGTGCCGACCTGGACGATGTCCTCCATCGGCTCGTTGCGGGAGCGGAAGCGGGCGGCCGCGTAGCGCACCAGCGGGAGGTTGAGCTCGATCAGGGTGTCCCGGACGTACGCGCGCTCGGGGCTCTCCTCGTCGAGGGCGGCGAGCCGCAGGAAGAGCGAGCGGGAGAGGGTGCGGGTGTCGATCGCTCCCGAGGTGGGGAGCGCCGGGGCCGGCACTGCCTCGAGGGCCGTAACGGCGTCGAGCACGTCGGGCACGACGGGCGCCTCAGCACTCTTCGTGAGTGTGAGCACCTTCGAGCTGCCCTGGTCTTCGGACATGCCACCCCCTTTGGGTCGCGGGACGGTCGCGGCGGAAGTTCCGGCGAGGAACATCAGCTTTCACCTGAATACCGGAGCCGGAGCCGCGGCAAACGCTCTTCCCGCAGAATGTCACATGTCGGCAACGCGCTGTAGTGACATGTCGACATGTGAGTAACGAATCAGCCCTGGAAAGACGGGGTCTGACGATCTTTCACCGCACAACTGTCGGGAACGCCCCTGGTGAGCGATTCGCTCTCGAAGGTGACCGTTCGATCCCGCGTGCGGTTATGCCTTGATCCCGTGTCCGGTGCGCCCGTGCCGTGATCCGGTGCGCGGTCGTGCCGTGATCCGGTGCGCGGTCGTGCCGTGATCCGGTGCGCGGTCGTGCCGTGATCCGGTGCGCGGGCCGGTCGTGGGCCGGTGCGCGGTCACGCCTCGATGCGGTTCGCGGAGCGCAGTCGCTGGAAGCTGCGCGCCAGCAGCCGTGAGACGTGCATCTGGGAGACGCCGAGCTCCGCGCTGATCTGCGACTGGGTCAGATTGCTGTAGTAGCGCAGCAGCAGGATTCGCTGTTCGCGTTCGGGTAGTTGGACCAGGAGGTGGCGGACCAGGTCGCGGTGCTCGACGCCGTCCAGCGCCGGATCCTCGTAGCCGAGCCGGTCGAGCAGCCCGGGCAGCCCGTCGCCCTCCTGCGCGGCCTCCAGCGAGGTGGCGTGGTACGACCGCCCGGCCTCGATGCAGGACAGCACCTCGTCCTCGCCGATGCGCAGCCGTTCGGCGATCTCGGCGGTGGTCGGGATGCGGCCGAAGGCGGTGGTCAGGTCCTCGGTCGCGCTGTTGACCTGCACCCACAGCTCATGCAGCCGGCGCGGTACGTGGACCGTGCGGACGTTGTCCCGGAAGTATCGTTTGATCTCGCCGACGACCGTCGGCATCGCGAACGTCGGGAACTGCACGCCCCGCTCCGGGTCGAAGCGGTCGATGGCGTTGATGAGCCCGATGGTGCCGACCTGGACGACGTCCTCCATCGGCTCGTTGCGGCTGCGGAAGCGGGCGGCGGCGTAGCGCACGAGCGGGAGATTGGCCTCGATGAGCGCCCCGCGCACCCGGTTGTGCTCCGGCGTACCCGGCTGAAGCTCCTTGAGCTGGGAGAAGAGCACCTGGGTGAGTGCCCGGGTGTCGGCGCCGCGGCGCTTCTCCGGGGCCGGGACGGGGGTCTCCGGGCTCCCGGAGCCCTCGGGGTCCTCAGGGCCCGCCGGTGCTCCTGGTGTTGCCGGCACGCCGGGTGCCCCCGGGGCAGGAGAGGTCCCAGCGGCCGGGGGTGTCGCGAAGGTCGTCGCGGAGGTCGTCTCCCGGATGGCGGTCTCCTCCTGGGGCGGCGCAGTACTGGCCGACACGGTCAACGCCACCTCTTCATCGGTCAATCATCCGTCAAAAGCGGTCATAGCATCACAAGACATGTGCACAGTGTGCAAGCACCGCATAATGCCGTGTTGAGGGCGAGTTGACACAGAGGGCACCGGAAAGCCCCGCAACGTTCGCTCCGATGCGGGGCTTCGCGGGGCTGTTCGTGTGTGCGTGGGGCCGACGGCTCAGAACGTGTAGTCCGCGATCACCCAGGTGGCGAACTCCCGCCAGAGGGCGACGCCGGCCTGGTGGGCCGGGTGTTCCAGGTAGCGCTTGAGGGCGTCCGCGTCCTCGACCGCCGAGTTGATCGCGAAGTCGTAGGCGATGGGCCGGTCGCTGGTGTTCCAGCCGAGCTCCCAGAAGCGCAGCTCGTCGATCTGGCCGTCGAGCGCGCGGAAGGCGGCGACGCCCGCCACGACGCGCGGGTCGTCGCGTTCCACGCCCTCGTCGAGCTTGAAGAGGACCAGGTGGCGGATCACGGGCACTCCTAGGGTCGTTCGTACGGATCGGGCCGTCCGGGGCTGTCCGGGACCGTCCGGGCCGCTCCGAGGGCGCGAGGCCGGCCGATCCGGGCGGCCGGTCCTAGTTCTTGGCCCCGTTGGCGATCCAGGTCATGAAGTCGCCTATGGCCTGGGCGGCGTCCGATATGCCCTCGAAGGCTATCTGGACGTAGTCGGCCGCTTTGGCCGGGTCCGTGATGATCACGTACAGCGCGAAGACCACGAGCACATAGACGGCGATCTTCTTCGCATTCACCGCCACCGCGGCCTCCCCTGTGACTGGCGTGCCCCTGGAGCCCTGGCAACGGGCCCTGTTACCGGCGGCGAGTTTAACTTCACGGCGTGTTGAAGGACCAACGATCTTCCGCGACTTTCCGCCCGGGACGCGCGAAAGGGCCCCGGCTTTCGGCGAGGCCCTTCTTCGGCGGTGGCGGAGGGGTCCGCACCCTCGGTGACTTGCGCCACACTCGCTTTCGAGGTCTCTTACCCGACCACGCGGAAGAGCACTTCCCCCGCCGGCCCCGTGGCCGTGAGACGCAGTGCGGGGTCGTCGGGCGGCATGCCGCCCTGGCCGACGGGCCACTGCAGCACCCAGGCGGCGTGGTAGCGGTGCAGAGCGGAGAGCCGGTCCGGGCGGGAGGCATCGGCGGAGAAGTAGGTGTTGGTCGCGGCCCAGCGGGCGTCGGAGTCCGGCAGGAAGGTGTCCGGGTAGGCCGGTGCCACCGTGTACGCGCCGTGCGCGGGCAATTGGGACGCGATGTCGGCCGGCGTCATGACGGTGTCGCCGTGGTGCACCCATCGCATCGCCCACGCGTAACCCGACCGCGACGGCCAGGCCTTCGCGCGCACCGCCTCGGGCAGCAGCTCGTGCGGGACGACATATCCGAGGGCGGTGGACTGCGTCCACGCCCCGAACGCCAGAGCCGCCGCCAGCAGCCCGGCGAGCGCCTTGCGCCGGGAGCGTGACCAGTGCCCTTCCACGACGGCGATGGCGCAGGCGATGTGTGCCGGGATCAGGACGGCGGGCAGCACCCGCCCCCACGACAAGTGACCTGACACACCTCCGTAGGCGACCGTGGCCACGCCCAGCAAGAAGAAGGCCACCAGGGGATCGCGCCGGTTCCGCTCCCACCGCAGCCACAGCGCCCCGGCGCCGAGCAGCGCCAGGCACAGCCGGCTCGGCAGCTGTTCGTACAGCGGCGCGTGCCAGGGGTCGAGGACGTTGTCACCGAGGAGCTTGAAGATGGAGTAGTAGGGCCAGGCGACGAGCAGGGCGGCGCCGACGAGAGTGCCGATGGCGAGCCGCAGCCAGAGCTGCCTGCCCACACCGGCGGTCCACAGGAGCGCCGCCCCACCGAGCGTGGCGACGAATCCGGTGAACTGGTGGCTGAGCAGCATCACCCCCCACAACAGCCCGAGCAGCGCGAACACCCGCGGACCGGCCGGGCCGGTGACCGCCCGGCCCAGCAGCGCCCAGAAGTGGAAGGACAGGCCGATCACGAAGGTGGACGGATACGCGATGGTGATGGCCAGCGAGCCGAGCTCGAGGAAGCCGCTCCACGCGAAGAGCGGCGGCCCCCACAGCAGCGTCAGGCACAGCAGCGCCAGCGGCGGCGCGTCGGTGTGCCCGCTGAGGGTGCGGGTGAAGCGCCAGACGCCGGTGACCAGCAGGGCGACGTTGACCAGCGCGGCGACCCGCAGCACCGTGAAGGTGTCGGCTCCCGTCGCCCTGGCGAACAGTGCCTGCAGCACCGTCCACGGCGAGTAGTACGGGCTGGCGACGGGGGCGTCCACCATCGGGCTGCCCGGGTGCAGCAGGTCGGTGTGCAGCCGCTCGAGGACTGCCGCGTGTACGCCGAGGTCACCGTTCCACGGCAGCCGCGTCGCGAGGGCGACCAGGAGCGCGGTCAGGCCGAGCGCCGCCGCCCACACCGCCGCCGACGCCAGGCTGCGGCCGGTGCCGCGCGGGCCGCCGGCCGGTCCGGTTCCCGTGGACGGGCGCGGGGTCGCCTTCTTCGCCGATGTCTCCGGCTGCGGCACGATCGTGTCCGGCGTGCGGCGGGCGCCCACGACGGCTCGCGGCCGGTCACCGTCCACGACACTCCCGGTCTCGGGCTGCTCCACGCGCATCTCCCTCGTCGCTGCGATTTCCTCGTCGTCGGAATTGCTGAGACAAAACCCTGACATTTCGCCGCGCCGCCAACCGCGAATCAGTCGCCGCGAAAGGGTGTGTCGCCGGAGGGGATGAGTAGGAAATTACGACTTCTCGACCGAATGGGAGACGGGCGGCATCAGTCGAAGGGGCATGGCCTCTTGGCGGGTGGTGCTGCTGCTGAGACTGCGCCGTGGCCTGCGCGGCGCCGGACGAACGGCGCAAAAATACCCGTGACGGGAATCAGGCTGATCAGGCCTTCCCCTCGTCCGGCGCGGATCCGGGCGACGATGACGACGGGCTCGCCGGAGCGCTCGTACGGGCCGACCGGGACGGACATGCGCGAAGGGCCCGACTCGATGAGTCGGGCCCTTCGTCTACCGCGGTAGCGGAGGGATTTGAACCCTCGGTGACTTGCGCCACACTCGCTTTCGAGGCGAGCTCCTTCGGCCGCTCGGACACGCTACCGAGGGAGACACTACCCCAAGGTGGGCCGTGCTCTGAAATCCGTTTCCCGGGGCCGCCCGGTTCGGGGCGTCCGGGCGGGTTTCAGCGGTCCCGGAAGAACTCGGTGAGCAGCCGTGCGCAGTCCTCGGCCAGGACGCCCTGGACGACCTCCGGGCGGTGGTTGAGGCGCCGGTCGCGCACGACGTCCCACAGGGAGCCGGCCGCGCCCGCCTTGTCGTCCCGGGCGCCGTAGACGACCCGGTCCACGCGGGACTGCACGAGCGCGCCCGCGCACATCGTGCACGGCTCCAGCGTGACGACGAGTGTGCAGCCGGTCAGCCGCCACTCGCCGAGCACGGCGGCCGCCCGCCGGACGGCGAGGACCTCCGCGTGCGCGGTCGGGTCGCCGACCGCCTCGCGTTCGTTGTGCCCGGTCGCGAGCACGGTGGTGCCGTCCGGAGCCAGTACGACGGCGCCGACGGGGACGTCCCCGCCCCGGACGGCCAGACCGGCCTCGTCCAGGGCGAGCCGCATCGCGGCCCGCCAGCGGTCGCGTACCGGATCCGGCGCCCGTGCCGCGTCCGGTGCGGTCAGCGGACCGTCTCCAGGACGTCGGCGGCGCCGAGGGCTTCGGCGATCTCGGTCAGCGCGTCGTCCGACAGCAGCTTCAGCTCCTTCTCGCTGATGCCGAGGTCGTCGAGGATGCCGGGGTCGCCGACCGGGCCGTGGGGCACGATCTCGCCGGAGCCGCCGTCACCGGCGGTCCCGTCCCCGTCCCCGTCCTCGTCGTCGGCCTGGTCGTCGCCGTCCTCGGTGCCGTCGAGGTCGAGCGAGTCCAGCTCGTCGTCCGGGTCACCCGGATCGCGGCCGAGCAGTTCGTCGGTGAGCAGGATCTCGCCGTAGCTGCTGCGGGCAGCGGCGGCGGCGTCGGAGACATAGATACGAGGGTCGTCCTCGCCGTCCACCCGGACGACACCGAACCACCCGTCCTCCTGCTCGATGAGTACGAGCACCGTGTCGTCGTCGGGAGAGGCCTCCCGGGCCAGGTCGGCCAGATCCGACAGGGTCTCCACATCGTCGAGCTCCGTGTCGCTCGCTTCCCACCCGTCTTCGGTGCGCGCGAGCAGTGCGGCGAAGTACACCGTGACTCTCCCACTGGTCATAGGCGTGCCGGTTGGGGGTCCCCCCGGCGGAGGTTGCGGGCGGGGAGAGCTGTGCTCCGAGCCCACCCACTCGGAATCGTGGCAGAAACAAGGCCTCCAGGGGACGTCTTCGGCTCCCTGTGTCTGGCAGTTTTGATCGCACGGAGGCAAGTACGTCCGAACAGGACTCACCAGCACACTCGTTGCTGCCACCTGCGGATCGTACGCGGCTTTCCACCTCGCCCACGCACGACCACCCTCAGGATCGCCTCCGCCCGGCCGTGTCCGCGGCGTGCCGCGTGCTACCAGCGGAAGGTCCGCATGCGCATGGCGTGCCGCAGCCTGGCGGTCCTGGCACGGCGCGGTTGGACGCGGTCGCGCAACTCCCGGGCCTCGGTGAGGTCGCGCAGGAACTGGGCGCGTCGCCGACGCCGCTCGGCGGCCGTCTCCGGCGCGTCGCGGGCGGGCGGGTCAGGCAGCTCTGGAGGCTCTGGCACGGCACCACCCCATCCCGGTCGTCATCACCACCTTCCCCCTGACGGGCGGTTCGACGCCAGGGAACGTCCCGAGTCCGCGACGGGAGCCCGCCGAGTGCGGGAGCGCCGGGCGGGTCCGGCCCGGCTAGTGTTGGGGTCATGCGTCTCCACGTCGTCGACCACCCCCTGGTCGCCCACAAGCTCACCACCCTGCGCGACCGCCGCACCGACTCCGCGACCTTCCGCCGTCTCGCCGACGAGCTGGTCACCCTGCTCGCGTACGAGGCCACGCGTGACGTGCGCACCGAACAGGTCGACATCGTCACGCCGGTCGCCGAGACCACCGGGGTGAAGCTGTCCTACCCGCGCCCGCTGGTCGTGCCGATCCTGCGGGCCGGCCTGGGCATGCTGGACGGCATGGTCCGGCTGCTGCCGACCGCCGAGGTGGGCTTCCTGGGCATGGTGCGCGACGAGGAGACCCTGAAGGCCTCCACGTACGCCTCGCGCATGCCGGAGGACCTCTCCGGCCGTCAGGTGTACGTCCTGGACCCGATGCTCGCCACCGGCGGCACGCTGGTCGCGGCGATCCAGGAGCTGATCGCCCGCGGCGCCGACGACGTCACCGCCGTGGTGCTGCTCGCCGCCCCCGAGGGCGTGGAGATCGTGGAGCGCGAGCTGGCCGGCACCCCGGTCACCGTGGTCACGGCGGCCGTCGACGACCACCTCAACGAGCACGGCTACATCGTGCCGGGCCTGGGCGACGCGGGCGACCGGCTCTACGGCGCCGCGGAGTAGGCGTACGACCCGGCCCGTACCTGCCTCTGGCCACGACTCGGCCGTACGTGACCGGGAGTGGCCCCGGACGGCGTGCGCGGCCCTTGGGCCTCTGCCGGGGTCCCGTGGGGCCCGGCCCACGCGTACGGCCCCGTCCGCAGGAGTCCTGTGCGGCCTCTTTCCCCTGAGGTCCGCGCGGGGCCGCCGACGTCCCCGCGCAGGGATTTCCCGGCGGTTCCGGGACGGCGGTGTTCTCCGGCGGCGGTTCCGGGAGGGTGTTCCCCGGGCGGTTTCGCGCCGCGAACGGCGTTCTCCGGGGTCGCCCGGGGCCCCGCGGGCGTCCGCGGGGTCGCGTTCGGGCGGTCAAGCCGGCCGTACGGCCGTCAGCAGCCGTTCTTCTTCGTGGCGGCGGCCGGCTCGGGCGCGTTCAGCACGGTTAGTGCCTTGTCGGCGTCCGTCTTCGCGGTCAGCTGCTTGAAGGCGGTGCCGATGACGAGGTCGACGTCGGTGCCCTTGCGGGCGGCGTCGGTGCGGAGCTCGGCGGCGGTCAGCTGGGTGCCGAGCACCGGCAGCGAGGTCTTCAGCGAGGACGCGGGGCCGAGCAGCAGCCCGGTGCCCGCGACCTTCTTGTCGAACTCCTTGGACGCGTTGCCCACTTCGCCGATGTGGAAGCCGCGCTTGGCGAGCTCGTCCGCCGTCTGCTTGGCGAGCCCGCTGCGGGGCGTGGCGTTGAAGACGTTGACGGTGATCTGGGCGGGCTTGGGCAGCACCAGCACGGCGGCGGCCGCCGAGGGGCTCACCTTGATCTTCTGCGCGCAGGCCGCCTTGGTGTCGGCCGCGGCCTTGTCGCCGTTGCCGGTGAAGACGTCCACGAGCTGAAGTGTTCCCCAGCCCACCACACCCAGCACGGCGACGGAGACGATGCCCACGACGACGAGCCTGCCGCGCCGCCGGGGAGGGCGCATACGCGGGTATTTGTCCCCCGTGATCCGGTACTGTCCGCCCATCCCGGGGGGAGTCAGCATGCTCATGGGCGCAGCGTAGTGCTCGAGAGCGGCGCTGCCTAATAGATGATCATCCGACTTGGTCGAGGAGCACCCGAAAGGGGCAACCGGGACCTGAGCGGGGGTCAGTCCAGTTCGAGGACGCGCGCGTGCAGCACCTGACGCTGCTGGAGGGCCGCCCGTACCGCGCGGTGCAGTCCGTCCTCCAGGTACAGGTCGCCCTGCCACTTCACGACGTGCGCGAAGAGGTCGCCGTAGAAGGTCGAGTCCTCCGCGAGGAGGGTCTCCAGGTCGAGTTGCTGCTTGGTGGTCACCAACTGATCGAGGCGGACCGGGCGCGGCGCGACGTCCGCCCACTGCCGGGTGCTTTCCCGGCCGTGGTCGGGGTACGGCCGGCCGTTTCCGATGCGCTTGAAGATCACACGGAAAGCCTACCGGCCCAGACGTTCCGGGCGCAGCCATGGCGACGGAGTGCGGCGCCGGAAAAGACAGTCCAAAGCGGGGCGTTCGGGGACGGAGGCCGGGGGCGGGCGACAACGAGACGGTGCCGCAGGCTGTTGCCCCGGGGCCTTCGGGTGGTCGTCGCCTCCTGGCCTCCGACCGGGGAAGGAGCGAACTCGGGGGAGTCGGCGGCCTGTCCGTGACTGTGTCCGCGGCCGTCCGCACGTGGCCCCTCCGTCTCGTTCGCTCGAAAGGAGTCGGCGTCCTCTTTGTCGCGCAGACGTCGAGGGGCGCGCCCGGCGACATCGGCGGGGCGATACGGTTCGCTGCCGCCGCACGGGCGTTGTGCACAGGCTGTGGACGTCCGGACCGGATGGACGGTCCGGACCGGTCTGGACCGACCGGACCGGTCTGGACCGGTCTGGACCGACCGGACCGGACGCCGACAGCGCCCGGTCCGGCTCCGGATCGAACCTCCGGATCGAACTGCCGGATCGAGTCTCCGGATCAGGCTTACGGATCAGGCTTCCGGATCAGACCGTCGCGGCGGCCGTCGGATCGAGCCGCAGGGCCGGTCCCCGGATCGGCCTGCGGCTCCGCATCCCTCACGGGCACGGCTGCGGGGGTTCCCCTTCGCTCACCCTTCGCGCCTTGCTCGTCCTGCGTGCCTCGCTCGCCTTCTCGGCTTCCGGCTTCGGCGTGTTGCGGGCGGCCTCGGCGCGCAGCAGCGCGCGCAGGACCGCGTACGGGTCAGTGGGCATGGCTGTTCGTGTTCCTTGCGTCGTACGGGACCGAGCGGACCGGGAGAACCGGGTCCCGTCAGCAGCGCAGGACCACCGAGCGTGCGGCGGCGCGCGGGGCGTACGCGCGGTACGGGGCCGTGGGGCGGTGCCCGTCGGCACCGGCCGCCGGGTCCGGCAGGGGTGCGGGACGCAGGGCCTCGGCGGGGCGCGCGGTGGCGCGGCCGGGCGGTCGCAGGGCGGTGTCGAGGACGTCGTACTCGACCGTCTCGCCGGTCCCGCAGGCGGCGACGGCCGGTGCCGGGTGGAGCACCGCGTGGGCGCCCGGCGCCGGCAGGGCCAGCAGCAGGAGGAGCAGCAGGACGAGCACCCGCGGCCGGACCCGGCCGGACGGGTGAAGGTGGGGTGCGTCGCTGCTCACGAAGGTTCATCTCCCCGGGTGGCGTACGGCGTCCATCGCGCCGGACGCGAGATCCGCCCGCTCGGCCCAGCGCCGTGCGGCGGGAGCGGGTCAGATGGTGCGTGGGGTCCGGTGGGTCAGGCCGCGCATCCGGACCGAGGTGACGATCTCGACGATGCCGACCACGATCAGCCAGATCCCGCCCAGCAGCGTGAGGATGGCGACGGACTCCAGCGGTGCGTCGATCAGGACGATCCCGGCGACGAAGGTGACGATCCCGAGGAAGATCTGCCAGCCGCGCGCGGGCATGCCGGAGTCCTGTACGGCGGCCAGCGTCTGGGTGATGCCGCGGATCAGCCAGCCGATGCCGATCCACAGGGCGAGCAGCAGGGTCGACTGCATGACGCCGCGGAAGCAGAACAGGCCCAGCACGATCGACAGGGCGCCGCTGATGAAGGCCAGCACGCGCAGCGAGGTCCGGCGGTGGGTGCCGAACGCGGAGATCAGCTGGAGCACACCGCTGAGCAGCAGGTAGATGCCGAAGAGGAAGCCGGCGATCTTCACCGAGGCGTGCGGCCAGATCAGGACCAGGACGCCCAGGACGAGGGAGGCGACACCGGTGAGCAGGACGACCTGCCAGGCGGCCTCGGAGAGGGCGTGCAGCAGTCCGTCGAACGGCGGCTCCGGCTCGTGTCCGTCACGCGGGTCGGACGTGCGCTCGGCGTGCACCTTGCGGTCGTCGAACTCCGGTCCCCAGGAGGGTCCGGTCGGTGGCTCGGTCATGATCCATGCTCGGACCGGGATCCGGCGTGCCGCCACCCGGGACGGTCCGGGTGGCTGACGGTCACCCGCCGGCCGTCTTCGCCGCGGCCTTCATCTCCTGCTTGTGCGCCCGCACCTTCGCCAGCGACTCGGGCCCGGTGATGTCGGCGACGGAGCGGTACGACTTCGCCTCCCCGTAGGGTCCGGCCGCCTCCCGCCATCCGGTGGGCCGCACCCCGAGCTGCTTGCCGAGCAGCGCCAGGAAGATCTGTGCCTTCTGCTTGCCGAACCCGGGCAGTTCCTGGAGCGCCGCGAGCAGTTCCCGGCCGCTGCCGGTGTCCCGCCAGACGGCCTCGGCGTCACCGTCGTAGTGCTCGACGAGGTACTGGCACAGCTGCTGGATCCGCTTGGCCATGGACCCCGGGTAGCGGTGGACTGCGGGCTTCTCGGACAGCAGCGCCGAGAACGCCTCCGGGTCCATGACGGCGATCGCGGCGGCGTCCAGGTCGTCGGAGCCCATCCGCCTCGCGATCGTCGCGGGCCCCTTGAACGCCCACTCCATCGGGACCTGTTGGTCCAGCAGCATCCCGACCAGCGCGGCGAGCGGGGAGCGGCCGAGGAGCTCGTCGGCCGCGGGGTCCTGGGCGAGGTGCAGGGTGACGTCCATGGGTCGATGATGGCGCGTGCCCCGGCGGGCGCGCGCACCCGGTGCCGGTCGACGCCCGGGACCTCGCGCATGTACGACGACAGCGTCCGCGCCCGGTCGCGTGCGCACGTACGACGACAGCGCCCCTGCCCGGTCGCGTGCGCATACCCGGTGCGGCACCGTGCAGTCGAAGTGCCTGGCGCGCGCCGGCCCGAGGCCCGTGCGCCCGACCCCGCCCCTGCCTCACGGCACTTCTTCGCGCCTCGCGTACGATTCCCCCACCTAGCCGATTAGTTAGGCAAGGCTAACCTAAAACGCAAAGGGGCCAGGGGTGACCACCGAGATCTACCGGGACACATGGGGAATCCCGCACCTGCGCGCCGACGACGCCCGTGAACTGGCCCGCGCTCAGGGCCGGGTCACCGCCCGCGACCGCGCCTGGCAGCTGGAGGTCGAGCGGCACCGCGCCCAGGGCACCTCCGCGTCCTTCCTCGGCCCCGAGGCCCTGTCCTGGGACCTCTTCGCGCGCCGCGTCCGCCTGGAGGACACCGCCCAGCGCTGCTACGCCCTGCTCGAGGACACCGATCCCGAGACCGCCGAGTGGACACGGGCCTACGCCGACGGCGTCACCGAGGGACTGACGACGGTCGACGCGCCGGAGTTCGCCCAGGTCGACCTCGTCCCCGGCCGCTGGGAACCCTGGACCCCGCTCGCCGTCTGGCTCTCCACCCACATCCTGTTCGCCGGCTTCCCCGCCAAGTTGTGGCGGGAGGAGGCCGTACGCCATCTCGGCCCGGACGCGGTCGGCCTGTTCGCCACCGACGGCCCCGGCACCTCCGGCAGCAACGGCTGGCTGGTCGGCGGCGAGCGCACCACCACCGGACGGGCCGTCATCGCCGGGGACCCGCACCGCTTCATCGAGAACCCCGGCGTCTACCAGCAGATCCGCCTCGCCTGCCCCGAGTTCGACGTGGTCGGCCTCGCCGTCCCCGGCGTCCCCGGCATCGCCCACTTCGGCCACACCGGCACGGTCGCCTGGGCCATCACCAACGCCATGGCCGACTACCAGGACCTCTACCGCGAACGGCTGCGCCGCACCGGCGCCGGTGTCGAGGCCCTCGGCCCGGACGGCCGCTGGCACCGCGCCACCCGCCACACCGAACTGATCCGGGTGGCCGGCGCGGAGCCGGTCGAGGTCGAGGTGATCGAGACCGACCGCGGGCCCGTCGTCGCCGGCGGTCCCGAGGGCCTCGACGACGGCACCCCGCTCGCCCTCAGCCTGCGCTACCCGCCCCGCGTCACCGCCGACCTCGGCTTCGGCGCGCTCCTGCCGCTGCTGCGCGCCCGCCGGGTCGCCGACGTCGACCGCGCCCTCGACGCCTGGGCCGAACCCGTCAACGTCGTCCAGGCCGCCGACACCGAGGGAGGGGTGCTGCACAGGGTCGCGGGCCGGGTGCCGGTGCGCGCCGAGGCCAACCGGGTCCGGCTGGTCCCCGCCTGGGAGCCCGGCCACGAGTGGACCGGCTGGCACCCCACCCCCCGCGCCGGCCTGACCGACGGCATCGCGGTGATGGCCAACCAGCGCGGCCTCGCGGCCCCCCTCGGCGTCGAGTTCGCGCCGCCGCACCGGGCCGACCGCATCCGCGCCCTGCTCGACCGGCACCGCACCCTGTCCGCAGCCGACATGCCCGCCGTCCACACCGACACCCATCTCGCCTCTGCCGGGCCCCTGTTGGAGGCGGTGGCGGCCCTCGACGGCCTCTCCCCGCGGGCCGCCGCCCTGCGCGACCGCCTCCTGGGCTGGAACCGCAGGATGGACGCCGACAGCGCGGACGCGGCCCGGTACGCGGCCCTGCGCGGCGCGGTCGTCCGCCGGATCGCCGCCCACCCCGCGCTCGCGGCCCTGACCGGCCCGCCCGCCTACCCCGAGGTGCTGCTCCCCTGGCTCGCCCTCGCCCCGCGCGTCGGCTTCGCCCTGGAACACCTGCTGCGGGCCGAGGAGCTGTACGGCATCGACCGTCCCGCCGTCGTGCGTGCCGCGCTGGAGGAGTCGGCCGCCGAACAGACGGGCACTGTCGAACAGTTGCCCCCTGCCGAACAGGCGGCCCCCGCCGAACCGGGGGCCGTCGCCCCGGCCGACCCGGTCTGGGGCGACACCCATCGCCTTGCGCCCTGGCAGGCGCTGCCCGACCCGTCGTACACCGGACCCGCGCTCTCCGGCGACCACGACTGCGTGCTGTGCACCTCCGGCGTGCCCGGCCTCACCGACCTCGGCGCGCGCGGCCCGGCCGCCCGCTACGTGTGGGACCTGGCCCGCCGCGAGGACAGCCGCTGGGTGGTGCCGTTCGGCGCCGACGGCGTCCCCGGCAGCCCGCACCACAGTGACCAGCTCCCGCTGTGGCTCGCGGGAGACCTCGTCCCGGTCGTCACCGACTGGGACCGGCTGGAGAAGGAGACCGATGTCTGACCCGTACGCCGCCCCCGCCCGCGAGGCCGTCCACGAGGAGGTGACCGACGGCTTCGGCACCGTCCGCATCCTCGCGCTGGACGCGGCCGCCGACGCCGAGGTCGTCCATCGCTGGGTGAGCCAGGAGCGGGCCGTCTTCTGGGGCATGAACGGCCTCACCCGGGACCAGGTGGCGGAGATCTACGCCCACCTGGACACCCTCGACACCCACCACGCCTTCCTCGCCGTCCGGGACGGCGAACCGGCGGGCCTGTTCCAGACCTACGAGCCCGAGGCCGACCGGGTCTCCGAGTGCTACGAGGTCCGGCCCGGCGACATCGGCGTACACGTGCTGCTCGCGCCCGCCGGGGACGGCGGAGCACGCCCCGGCTGGTCGTCCGCCCTGCTGGGCGCCTTCGTCTCGTACGCGCTGCTGGTCCTGGACCGGCGCCGGATCGTGGTCGACCCCGACGTGCGCAACGAGCGGGCGATCAGCCGTTTCCTGCGCCAAGGCTTCGAGGCGGGCCCGGTCGTCGTCCTGCCGGAGATCGACCTCCCTGACGTGTATCTGCCCGAGAAGAACGCCCGACTGGCCTTCCTGCGCCGGGAGGCGGCCTTCCCCGGCTGACCCCGGGGGCACGACGACGGGCCTGAGGCGGGCACACCCGGCATGACGTGTCCCGCGGCGGTCGTGCGGGCCCTCGTGGCGGCCGAGCGGGGGGCCGTGGCCGCCCGCCCACGGCCGGTGTGCACGATGGTGCCCGTGCCCGCCCGTCGGCCGGTGGTGAGCACGGCGCCGCTCCCGTCCGTACGTATCCAGGAGCGCACGAGTGCGAAGGCGGAGCGGTGACGTGAGCGAAGGGCGCGATGGCGGACGGCGGTACGGCGCACGGCACGGAGACCGGCGACTTCAAGGGCTGGTGCTGCTGGGCTCCGTGTTGGTCCTGCTCCTCTTCGGCGGCGCGGGGCCGGCCTCGGCCCACGCCGCCCTCCGCACCACCGATCCCGCCGACGGAGCCGTCCTAGAGTCCGCCCCTCGCTCCCTCACCCTGACCTTCACGGAGTCCGTCGGCCTGCTCGACGACTCCTTCCGCGTCTTCGACCCCCGCAACCACCGGGTGCGCACGGGCGAGCCGCAGCACGCGGCGGACCGCTCGGACACGGCCCGGGTCACCCTGCCCGCGAAGCTGGGCCGGGGCACCTTCACCGTGGCCTGGCGGGTGGTCTCGGCGGACAGCCATCCGGTCTCCGGCGCGTTCACCTTCTCGGTCGGCGCACCCACCCCGACCACCGCAGCGGTGAACGCCGGCCCCACCGAGGACCCGGCCACCGCCCGCCTCTACGACACGGCCCGCTACGCCGCCTATCTCGCCGCGGCCCTGCTCATCGGCACGGCCGCGTTCGTCCTGCTGTGCCGCCCGATCGACACCGCCCCGCTGCGCACCCCGCTCAGGGCGGGCTGGTGGACCCTTCTCGCGTCCACCGTCGTCCTGCTGGCCCTGCGCGCTCCGTACGAGGCGGGCACGGGCCCGGCCGGGGCCCTCGACCCGTCCGCCCTGGTCCGCACCCTGAGCACCCGGCCGGGCCTGGCGCTGACGGCCCGTCTCGCCCTGCTGGCCCCGGCCGCCGTGCTCCTGGTACGAGCCCGCAGGCGCCCCCTCGACCCCGTGCCGACCGTGCCTGCCCTCGCGGTCGCCGTCGGACTGGCCCTGACCTGGGCGGCCGCCGAGCACGCCTCGGCCGGCCTCCAGGTCCCGCTGGCGATCACGTCCTCGGTCCTGCACCTGCTGGCGATGGCGGTCTGGCTGGGCGGTCTGGCGGCGCTGCTGATCCTGCTCCACCGCACCACGCTCGCGGCCGGTGCGGTCGCCCGCTTCTCCCGGGTCGCGTTCATCGCCGTCACCGTGCTGGTGGTGACCGGCCTCTACCAGTCCTGGCGCGGTCTCGGTTCCTGGTCCGCGCTCACCGGGACGGAGTACGGCCACCTCCTGCTCGCCAAGCTGGCCGGGGTGACGCTGCTGCTGACGGCGGCGTCCTTCTCCCGCAACTGGACGGCACGGCCCGCGGCGGCCAGGGCGGCCGCCGGGGAACGGGTGCCGGCGACGGTGGGCGGACCGCCGCTCCCGGCCCGGGAGCCGGAGACGGGTACGGGTACGGGGACTGCCACGGAGACGGAAGCGGAGACCGTCCCGGGACCGGAGGCGGAGGCGGAGGCGGGGACGGAGGCGGGGACGGAGCCGGAGCCGGCGGCCGACGCCGACACCGTGCGCGGCCTGCGCCGCTCCGTCCTGGCCGAGGTCGCCGTCGCGGCGGTGGTGCTGATGGTCACGACGGCCTTGACGGGCACCACGCCCGGCCGGGCCGAGACCGAGGCGGCCGACGCGCGGGCGGGCGCGTCGGCCACCGGGATCGCCACCGCGTCGGTGACCCTGATCCCGTTCGATGTCGGCACCCCCGCGGTCCACGGCACGGTGCAGGTGACGCTCGACCCCGGCCGGGTGGGCGACAACTCGGTCGAGGCCGTGGTCTTCGGTCCCGACGGCGGCCTGTCCTCGGTGCCCGAACTGCGCCTGACCTTCACCCTCGCCGGTCAGGAGATCGGCCCGCTGGACACCAAGGTCACCGACAGGGGCGGCTATTGGGCGGCCGACGCCTTCAACCTGCCGCTGCCCGGAACCTGGACGATGAAGGCGACGGTCCGGGTCTCGGACGTGGACCAGGTGAGCGAGACCCGCCCGGTACGGATCGAGCGTTAGAAGCTCGGCCGGACCTGGGAACGCCCGTTCGCGCAGGGTGATCGGGCCCGCCCGAAATTGTTACCCACTATCGGGTGATAGGGGTGAATGCATCCCATTTGTAATACAGAGGGCCGAGTGCCGCGGCCCAGTTGCCGCAAGGGTTGATGAGGTGGCGAGGCGTCAACATCGTGCATAACTCACATAGATGGATATTGCATCCGAGAGTAACGGCAATGTGATCACTTGGTCACACCGTGCGCGTATCGCCTTCACGTCGACGCCGGGCGGCCAGAGTGTGAGTGCGCGGCCAGCCGGTCGTCGCAAGCACACCGCACTACCCCTGACCAGGTCGTATCGTCACGGTCGGGGAAGGTGCCCGCACCATGCAAGGGGACCCCGTGTCCGTTTTCGTTAGCCCCCGTCGTCTGGCCGCCGCCACGCTCGCGGCCGGTGCCCTCATCGGAGTGGGGGCCCTGCCGGCGTCCGCCGCCGACCACGTTCGCGCGGACCGGTCGCGGGTCGAGATCAGCGACGTGCACCGCGACGTCCTGAACCGTCACGACCGCTTCTACGGCTCGAACTACTCGCTCAACAGGGAGTGGGTGCAGATCAGCAACTACGGGAGCCGTGACGTCAACCTGAACGGCTGGACCCTCAGGGACGAGGACGGCCACAGGTACACCTTCCGGAACGTCCGGCTGGACGGCCGGTCCACGGTCCGTGTCCACACGGGCATCGGCCGGGACACGCGCACCGACGTCTACCAGGACCGCCGCGGCTACGTGCTGGACGACCGGTCCGACACGCTCACCCTGCGCAACGACCGCAACCGTTTCGTCGACTCCTACTCGTGGCGCGACCGTGACGACCGGAACTGGAACTGGAACGGCCGGAACGACCGGCACGACCGGAACTGGAACGGCCGCGACGACCGGCACGACCGGAACTGGAACGGCCGCGACGACCGGCACGACCGCAACAACCACGACCGTGGCGACCGCAACAACCACGACCGCGGTGACCGCAACAACCACGACCGTGGCGACCGCAACAACCACGACCGCGGTGACCGCAACAACCAGAACCCGCCGGTCCAGAACCCCCCGGTCCAGAACCCCCCGGTCCAGAACCCCCCGGTCCAGAACCCGCCGGTCCAGAACCCGCCGGTTCAGCACAACCAGGACAACCACAACCACAACCACAACAACGGCTGACCGACCGCCGCCGGACGTGACCTCTGAAGGTTCCGCCGGCAGCTAGACGCGAATCCTTGGTCAACGTAGAAGGGCCCCACCGCAAGCGGTGGGGCCCTTCTACAACGTGCCCGGTGAGGCACTGGCGGAGGATACGAGATTCGAACTCGTGAGGGGTTGCCCCCAACACGCTTTCCAAGCGTGCGCCCTAGGCCTCTAGGCGAATCCTCCGGTGGGAACATTACATGACCGAGAAGGGTGCTCGCGAACTCGATCCGCACCGCCGTCATCAGGTACTGTTTGGGCAGCCCCTCACGCGGCGCTATCTGACTGAACTCCCCCAGGGCCGGAAGGCAGCAAGGGTAGGTCGGCTCTGGCGGGTGCGTGGGGGGCGCTTGCGTTTGCGGGCGGGGCCGGTTGTCGGCGGGCGCCTATAACCTCGTAGATGTGTCGTCTCTCGCGCTGTACCGCCGCTATCGCCCGGAGTCTTTCGCCGAGGTCATCGGGCAGGAGCATGTCACCGACCCGTTGCAGCAGGCGCTGCGGAACAACCGGGTCAATCACGCGTACCTGTTCAGCGGGCCCCGCGGCTGCGGCAAGACGACCAGCGCGCGCATTCTCGCCCGGTGCCTGAACTGTGAGCAGGGCCCCACGCCGACCCCGTGCGGGGAGTGCGACTCATGCCGTGACCTGGCGCGGACCGGGCCCGGCTCCATCGATGTCATCGAGATCGACGCCGCGTCGCACGGTGGTGTGGACGACGCCCGTGACCTGCGGGAGAAGGCCTTCTTCGGGCCCGCGCGCAGCCGGTACAAGATCTACATCATCGACGAGGCCCACATGGTCACGCCGGCCGGTTTCAACGCGCTGCTGAAGGTCGTCGAGGAGCCTCCGGAGCATCTGAAGTTCATCTTCGCGACCACCGAGCCCGAGAAGGTCATCGGCACGATCCGGTCGCGGACCCATCACTACCCCTTCCGGCTCGTGCCGCCCGGCACCCTCCGGGACTACCTCGGCGAGGTGTGCCAGAAGGAGGCCATCCCCGTCGAGGACGGTGTGCTGCCGCTGGTCGTGCGCTCCGGCGCCGGGTCCGTGCGTGACTCCATGTCCGTCATGGACCAGCTGCTGGCCGGTGCAGCGGCCGACGGTGTGACGTACGCCATGGCGACCTCCCTCCTCGGCTACACCGACAGCTCGCTGCTCGACTCCGTCGTCGAGGCCTTCGCCACCGGTGACGGTGCCGCCGCCTTCGAGGTCGTCGACCGCATCATCGAGGGCGGAAACGACCCACGGCGCTTCGTCGCCGACCTGCTGGAGCGGCTGCGGGACCTGGTGATCCTGGCGGCCGTACCGGACGCGGCCGAGAAGGGGCTGATCGACGCCCCCGTCGACGTCGTCGAGCGGATGCAGGCCCAGGCCGGCATCTTCGGCGCCGCCGAGCTCAGCCGGGCCGCCGACCTCGTCAACGAGGGCCTGACGGAGATGCGCGGCGCCAACTCGCCCCGTCTCCAGCTCGAACTCATCTGCGCCCGCGTGCTGCTGCCCGCCGCCTACGGCGACGAGCGCTCCGTGATGGCCCGCCTGGACCGCATCGAGCGGGGCGTGAACTTCTCCGCGGGCGGCGGCGCGCCCGCGGTGGCGTACGTACCCGGTCCCGAGGCGCACGGGGCGGTGGCGACGGAAGGCGCTCCGGTCCGGCAGCAGCCCGCCGACGCCGCGCCGATCCCGCCCGGTGGCGGGGCCGCGGCGGCCCGTGCCGCGGTGCGAGGCCCCGGAGCCCCCGGCGTCCCGGCACCGGGCGCGGGGCACCCCCGGACCGTTCCGCAGGCACCGGCCGTCCCGCAGCCGCCGGTCGCCGCCCAGCCCCCGGCGCCCGCCGCGGCACAGGACGCCCCGGCCGCCGCCCCCGCCGGGGCGGGCGCGCCGACGCCCGGCGCCTGGCCCACCGCGGCCCCCGCCGGCGGCGGTCGTCGTCCGGGCGGCTGGCCCACCGCGGCCCCCGCCGGAGGCGGCGCCCGCCCGTCGGCCGCACCCGCCCCCGCGCCTGCCGCGGCCGCCCCCACCCCCGCGTCCGCGGCGGCCCCGGGCGCGGCCGCCTACGCGCCCCCCGCCGGCGGCCTCGACCCGCGCATGCTCTGGCCGAACATCCTGGAGGCGGTCAAGAACCGCCGCCGGTTCACCTGGATCCTGCTCAGCCAGAACGCCCACGTCTCGGGCTTCGACGGCACCACGCTCCAGCTCGGCTTCGCCAGCGCCGGGGCCCGTGACAACTTCACGAGCAGCGGCAGCGAGGACGTGCTGCGGCAGGCGCTGCTCGAACAGTTCGGCGTGCAGTGGAAGGTCGACGCGGTGGTCGATCCGTCGGGCGGCGGCTCGGCGGCCCCCGCGACGGGCGTCCCGTCCGGCTACGGCGGCGGGTACGGCCCGGGCGCGGGCGCCGGTGGGTACGGCGGCGCGGCCGCCCCCGCCGCACAGCGCCCGGCGTCCCCGCAGCCCGCCCCGCCCGCCCCGGCCCCCGCCGGCCCGGCGGGCCACTCCCCGTCGGCCCCCCTGGCGCAGGCCCCGGTGTCCCGGCCCGCCGCCCCCGAGCCGCCGCCCCCGGTCGCCCCCGAGGACGACATCCCCGAGGACGACGACCCCGACCTCGACGAGTCGGCCCTCTCCGGGCACGAACTGATCGTGCGGGAACTCGGAGCGACGGTCGTGGAGGAGATCATCAACGAGTAGCCCCAGGTCAGGGGTGTGACGGGCGACGGATCGCGGGTCCCGGTTCGGAGGAAGCCACAAGCATCGCGCGCCCTCGGCCTCGGAAGCCCGCACAAAGTGCCCGGTCCCGCGCCGGTTAGGCTGACCCCGTGAAGGTCCTTGTCATCGGCAGCGGCGCCCGCGAACACGCCCTGTGCCGCTCCCTGTCCCTCGACCCCGACGTCACGGCGCTGTACTGCGCCCCCGGCAATGCCGGCATCGCCGAGGTCGCCGAGCTGCACCACGTCGACGCCCTGGACGGCGCGGCCGTGACCGCGCTGGCCGGCGAGCTCGGCGCCGAACTGGTGGTGGTGGGCCCGGAGGCCCCGCTGGTGGCCGGTGTCGCCGACGCCGTCCGCGCGGCGGGCATCCCGGTCTTCGGCCCGTCCGGCGAGGCCGCGCAGCTCGAGGGCTCGAAGGCCTTCGCCAAGGACGTGATGGCCTGTGCCGGCGTCCCCACCGCGCGGTCCTACGTCTGCACGACCGCCGACGAGGTCGCCGAGGCCCTCGACGCCTTCGGCGCCCCCTACGTGGTCAAGGACGACGGCCTCGCCGCGGGCAAGGGCGTCGTGGTGACCTCCGACCTGGAGACGGCCAAGGCGCACGCGGCCGGCTGCGACCGGGTGGTCATCGAGGAGTTCCTCGACGGCCCCGAGGTCTCCCTCTTCGCGATCACCGACGGCGAGACGGTCGTCCCGCTCCAGCCCGCCCAGGACTTCAAGCGCGCGCTGGACGGCGACGAGGGTCCGAACACCGGCGGCATGGGCGCGTACTCCCCGCTGCCGTGGGCCGACCCGAAGCTGGTGGAGGAGGTGCTGGAGACCGTCCTCAGGCCCACCGTCGACGAGATGCGCCGCCGCGGCACTCCGTTCTCCGGCCTGCTCTACGCCGGGCTCGCGATCACCGGCCGGGGCGTCCGGGTCATCGAGTTCAACGCCCGGTTCGGCGACCCCGAGACCCAGGTGGTGCTGGCCCGGCTGCGGACGCCGCTGGCCGGTGTCCTGCTGGCCTCCGCCAACGGCACCCTGGACGACCTCGCCCCGCTGCGCTGGAGCGACGACGCCGCGGTCACCGTGGTCGTCGCCTCGCACAACTACCCCGACACCCCGCGCACCGGCGACCCGATCACGGGCCTCGACGAGGTGGCCGCCCAGGACGCGCCGCACGCGTACGTCCTGCACGCGGGTACCAGGCACGACGGCGACGCCGTTGTCAGCGCGGGCGGCCGGGTGCTCTCGGTGACCGCGACCGGCACCGACCTCTCCGAGGCCCGTGACCGCGCCTATCAGGCGGTCTCGCGCATCGGACTCGACGGTTCCCAGCACCGTACGGACATCGCGGCGAAGGCGGCCCAGGGCGCCTGAACACCCCACTGACCTCGTGTTCCGCAGAGATCGGGCCCCGGAGAGATCCGAGGCCCGATCTTTGCTTTCCGTTGCCCACCTCTGACCAAAGCCATTCCATCGAGTGACCGATGCCCTATCCGGCTGACGGGAACCGGAGCCCCAACTAGGGTGCGGCGCAAGCATTCCGGCACTTGGCCCACCGGCATTGCGATGTCGGCGGCGGGTGCCACAGTGGGGGAGTGAGCTTCACCAGGACAGCCGGGACAACCGGGACAACCAGGTCGGCAGGGAGGGGGTGAGTCCGGACGTGACCGGGATCGGTGTGGAGGTGGGCGCGCAGGCCGCGCGGACGAGGGCCCTGGCCGTGCTGCGCGTCAGGAGCCGGGCACTGGCGGTCGCCCTGCTGCCCGCGGCCGTGGCGGTGGTGCTGCTGGCTGGCGGGTCCACCGGGCATCTGGTGGGGCGGGGCTGGGACCTCGCCCGCTGGATCGTGACGGTGGTCGCGGTCCTCGTGCTGCTGGCCGCCGCCGGCGTCGGCCTGGTGGTGGCCAGAGCCCGTCCCGCCGTGAGCCCGACGGTCCCGATCGCCGAGGAGTCCGCCCCCGACCTGTACCGACTGGTGCGCGACCTCGCCGACCGTCTGGACGTCCCCGTGCCCTCGGCCATAGCGCTCACTCCGGACTGCGACAGCTGGCTGGAGGACCGCACCCACGCGTCGCACGACCCGTCCCCGCCGCACGGCCGCGACCACGAAGAGATGACCGGCCTGGGCAGACCGCCGCGCAGTGCCGCCGCCACCGTGCTCGTCATCGGCTCCCCGTTCCTGTGGTGGATGCGGGTGGGTGAACTGCGTGCCGTCCTCGCCCCGGTCGTCGCCGGTACGGAACCGTCGGCGCAGCCGGACATAGCCGCCGCCCGCCGTTTCGTACGCGGCCTGGACGCGGCGGTGGCCGTCGCCTCCACGCCCGGCCGGAGTCTGCCCCTGCGGATGGTGTGCGCGGCCCTCGGCTGGGCGGCCAGGCTCCTGCTGCGCGGCTGCCGGGAGCACGCGACGCTGATGGAGCGGGGCGTGGCGTCGGCCGCGGCCGAGCGTGCGCAGGCCGTGGACTACGGGCTCAGGATCGTCGCCCAGGAGCAGGTGGGCCTCGCCTACGCGGGCTGGGACCGGCTGCTGACCCGGGTCGCGCTGCCCGCCTGGCGGATGGGCCGCTGGCCCTCCCGGCTGGACGCGGGGGTGGTGGCCGCCCTCACCGAGCTGTCCCGCCGGGACCGGCTGGCCGAGGGCTTCACCTCCAGACTGGGCGAGCGCCCCGCCTGCGACCTGCTCGAAGAGCCCGGCCTGGTGGACGAGGCCGCCTCGCTGCTGGCCGCCCGGCTGTTCCACGGCGGTCCCGCCGAGCCCGGTCCGGACTGGGCCCCGGTGGACTGGCAGGAGTATCCGGACGAGGTCGTCGACCGCAAGTGGCGGGCGGACGCCGCCCGGCTGCACCGCGTCCTGGACACGCTGGGCGTGCGCCGCGTCGGCGACCGCACCGCCTCCCATCCCGGCGGGCCCACCCTGGCCCGGGTGCTCGACCATCTGACGGCCCCGGACCGGGCGGGTTCGACGGGCCTGCCGAAACCCCTGTCCCAGCCCTACGCGGCGATGGCCGCCGACGCCGACGAGGACGCGCTGGAGGGCGGTACCGAGCGCAGCATGGCGCTGGCCTGCGGGCTGACCGCGGAGCTGGCCCGAGAAGAGGCCGCGGCCCCGGCGGTCCGCGGGCCGGCCGCAGGCACGGCCCAGGGCCCCGAAGCGGCCTTCTGGGACGGCGACGCCCTCCCGCTCTTCCCGCTCCAGCCGCCCCGCACCCCCCGGGAACTCCTCGCCGACCATGTCACCGCGATGGTCTGCTGCGCCGCGATGGACACCGCGGGCGCAGCCCCCGGTCTCGACTGGCTGGACGGTCCGTCCCTGCTGATCGACGGCATCCGCGCGACCGACCTGACCCCGAAGGTCCTGAGCCTCATAGAGGACGGGGACCCGGTGCCGCTGCGGACCTGGATGGTCGAGTGCGGGATACGGCCGGAGAAGCCGGTACGGCTCGTCTGACGGACGGCGGGAAGGCAAGATCCCTGCCGGAGCACCCGATTCCACTTTCGGCCAATTCGCAACGAATAGTGACAGCATCGGTGCGTAATGTGATGTGCTGGGACTGAACGCGCTCCTGGCATGCGCGCCCGACATACGACAGACGACACAGTCGTACGGCTGTGCACTCGTGCAGCCGTACGCGACCGCGGTCGGACCGTGCGCCCGCCGCGCGTCCGGCCGGGCCCCCACCGTGCCGGGCACCGCACGACGCACATCGCGCACGACACACGGCACGGCACACGGCACAGCACACGGCACGACGTACATCGCAGCGAGGGAGGGGAGCGAGCATGGGGTCGGAGCAGGTCCGTCGCTGGGAGTCGGGAGCACTGGCGCACGCGGTGACGGACCCCTTCGGCCAGGGCCCGGTCCCCTGGCTGCGCGGCAGCGAGACGTACTTCGACGACACCGGCCAGGTCGTCCCCTGGTACGTGGACCCGGCTCCCGTCCACACCGGCCGGCGGGGCGACCCCAGGGTTCCCGCCCCCCGTCCCGCCCCGGTCGGCGGCCCGCGCGCCGCCGACGACGTGCACCGCCAGATCAAGGGCTTCATCTCCACCGGCGCGGTCGCCCCCGGCGAGGCCGTCGACTTCCATGTCACGGTCGACCCGCCGCAGGAGTTCGCGGTCGACATCTACCGCATCGGCCACTACGGCGGCGACGGCGCCGCCAAGATCACCACCAGTCCCCGGCTGTCCGGCATCGTCCAGCCGCCCCCGCTCACGGCCGACCGGACGGTCTCCTGCCACCACTGGTGGCTGTCCTGGCGGCTCCAGATCCCGCCCCACTGGAACACGGGCGCGTACGTGGCCGTCCTCACCACCGCCGACGGCTACCGCTCCCACATCCCGTTCACGGTCCGCGACGACCATCCCAGGGACCTGCTGCTGGTCCTGCCCGACATCACCTGGCAGGCCTACAACCTCTACCCGGAGGACGGCCACACCGGCGCCAGCCTCTACCACGCCTGGGACGAACAGGGCCGACTGCTCGGCGAGGCCGACGCCGCCACGACCGTCTCCTTCGACCGCCCGTACGCCGGCGCGGGCCTGCCGCTGCACGTCGGTCACGCCTACGACTTCATCCGCTGGGCCGAGCGCTACGGCTACGACCTCGCCTATGCCGACGCCCGCGACCTGCACGCCGGCCGGGTCGACCCCACCCGCTACCGGGGCCTGGTCTTCCCCGGCCACGACGAGTACTGGTCCTCGGCCATGCGCCGCAACGCGGAGCTCGCCCGGGAACAGGGCACCTCGCTCGTCTTCCTCTCCGCCAACAGCATGTACTGGCAGGTGGAGCTGGGCCCCTCCCCGTCCGCCGTCCCCGACCGCCTGCTGACCTGCCGCAAGCGCAAGGGCCCCGGCAAGGCCGTGCTGTGGCGCGAGATCGACCGGCCCGAACAGCAACTGGTCGGCATCCAGTACGCGGGCCGGGTCCCCGAGCCCCACCCCTTGATCGTCCGTAACGCCGACCATTGGCTGTGGGACGCCACCGGCGCGCGCGAGGGCGACGAACTCGACGGCCTGGTCGCGGGCGAGGCCGACCGCTACTTCCCGCGCACCCCGCTCCCCGAGCACGACGAGCGCATCCTGCTCGCCCATTCCCCGTACACCGACCACGAGGGTGTCCGGCGCCATCAGGAGACGTCCCTGTACCGCGCCCCGTCCGGCGCGCTGGTCTTCGCCTCGGGGACATTCGCCTGGTCACCGGCCCTGGACCGGCCGGGCCATGTCGACACCCGGATACAGCGGGCCACCGCGAACCTCCTTGACCGCATCTGCAAGCACGGCTGACCCGCTGTCCTGGCCCGTCCTGGCATACGGGACAATCGAGCCATTGGACAGAACCACGGGGAGGAACCGTGTCCGGATTCGTAGAAAAGCCCGAACCGATCGAGGTTCCGGGCCTGGTGCACCTGCACACCGGCAAGGTGCGCGATCTGTACCAGAACGAGGCGGGCGACCTCGTGATGGTCGCCAGCGACCGCATGTCCGCCTATGACTGGGTGCTGCCCACCGAGATCCCGGACAAGGGCCGCGTTCTCACCCAGCTCTCCCTGTGGTGGTTCGACCAGCTCGCCGACCTGGCCCCCAACCACGTGCTGAGCACGGAGCTGCCCACGGGCGCCCCCGCCGACTGGCGCGGCCGCACCCTGGTCTGCAAGTCCCTGCGGATGGTCCCGGTGGAATGCGTGGCCCGCGGCTACCTCACCGGCTCGGGTCTCGCCGAGTACCAGGAGTCCCGCACGGTCTGCGGCCTCGCCCTGCCCGAGGGCCTGACCGACGGCTCCGAGCTGCCCGCCCCGATCTTCACCCCGGCCACCAAGGCGGCCGTCGGCGAGCACGACGAGAACGTGTCGTACGAGGAGGTCGCCCGCCAGGTCGGCGCCGACACCGCCGCCCGGCTGCGCCAGGCGACCCTCGCGGTGTACGGACGCGCCCGCGACATCGCCCGGGACCGCGGGATCATCCTGGCGGACACGAAGTTCGAGTTCGGCTTCGAGGGCGAGACGCTGGTCCTCGCGGACGAGGTGCTCACCCCGGACTCCTCCCGCTTCTGGCCGGCCGACCAGTGGCAGCCGGGGCGCGCGCAGGCGTCGTACGACAAGCAGTTCGTGCGGGACTGGCTGACCTCCGCCGAGTCCGGCTGGGACCGCCGTGGCGAGCAGCCCCCGCCGTCGCTGCCGCAGCAGGTGGTGGACGCCACCCGCGCCAAGTACGTGGAGGCGTACGAGCGGCTGACGGGCGTCGGCTGGTGAGCGGCGCCCGGTGAACGGTGTCCGGTGCGGGCCGTCCGACGGCCGGCACCGGACGGGCGGTGCCCGATGAACGAAGAAGCCCCCCGGCCGGAGCCGGGGGGCTTCTTTCTGGAGCGGACGACGAGGCTCGAACTCGCGACCTCAACCTTGGCAAGGTTGCGCTCTACCAACTGAGCTACGTCCGCACTGCGCCGTGGCGCGAGGCCAACTATACCCAACCTCGCTGCCGTGCGAGACGCACTGCCGCGTGCCGGTTCTCCGCACCGAGTTTCGTCACGGCGGACGAGAGGTAGTTCCGCACGGTCCCCGGCGACAGCGAGGCCCGCTCGGCGATCTCCGAGACGGGCGCCCCGTCGGCGGCCAGTTCCAGGACCTCGGCCTCGCGCGCGGTGAGCGGTGAGTCCCCGGCGGAGATCGCGTCGGCGGCCAACTCCGGGTCGATGTAACGGTTTCCGGCGTGCACGGTGCGGATGATCTCCCCGAGCCGCTGGGCGCTGACCGTCTTCGGGACGAATCCACGCACGCCGGCCGCAAGGGCCCGTTTCAGATGGCCGGGCCGTCCGTGACCGGTGACGATCAGCACCTGGCAGCCCGGCAGTTCGGCCCGCAGGGATGTGGCGACCTTCACACCGTCGGCGCCGGGCATCTGAAGATCCAGCACGGCCACATCGGGTTCGTGGGCCCGCGCCATGGCGAGCGCCTCGGGCCCGGTCGCCGCCTCGGCGACCACGACCAGGTCGTCCTCCAGGGAGAGCAGCGCGGCCAGTGCCCCGCGGATCAGATGCTCGTCGTCGGCCAGCAACAGCCGCACCGGGGGTTTCATGACGTCACTCCGCTCACATCCGCCAACGGTACTTCCGCCACCAGACGGAACCCGTCCCCGCCCACGGCCCCCGCCGTCAGCGTGCCGTCCACCACGGCCAGCCGCTCGCGCAGCCCCGCGATCCCGGAACCCCCGCCCGCGCCGGAACCCCCGCCCGCGCCGGAACCCCCGCCCGCGCCGGAACCGCCGTCCGCGCCGGAACCGCCGTCCGCGCCGGAACCACCGCCGGAACCGCCGTCCGCGCCGGAACTGCCGCCGGAACTCCCGCCCGCGCCGGAACCCCCGCCCGCGCCGGAACCCCCGCCCGCGCCGGAACCCCCGCCCGCGCCGGAACCACCGCCGGAAGCTCCGGACGCCCCGTCGTTCTCCACCGTCAGCACCACACGCCCCTCCAGCATCCGCAGACTTACGGCACACCGCGCGGCGTCCCCGTGCCGCAGCACATTGGTGGTGGCCTCCCGCACCACCCAGCCGAGCGCGGACTGCACTTCGCCCGGGAGCAGGGCCGCCCGGTGCTCGCCGCTCATCGCGCAGTCGATCCCGGCGGCCTTCAACACGCCCTGCGCTCCCCTGAGTTCGATACCGAGATCGGCCTCCCGGTATCCCCGTACGACGTCCCGGACCTCGCGCTGCGACTCCTGCGCGACGCGCTGCACCTCGGTCATCTGGTCCACCGCCTCCGGCCGCCCGCGCCGGGCGAGCTGCACCGCCAGCTCGCTCTTGAGGGCGATCACGGCCAGGTTCCGGCCCAGGACGTCGTGCAGATCGCGCCCGAAGCGCAGCCGCTCCTCGGCGACGGCCAGCCGGGCCCGGGTCTCCCGGGCCGCGTCGAGTTCGTAGACGGCGTCGAGCAGCCATACGGAGAACATGGAGGTGAAGGCGAGGAACGCGCCGCCGGCCAGGACCGCGATCGTGGCCGCCACGGCGGCGGGCCCGGGGACGCCCAGCAGGAGGGAGACCGCGCCCGCCCCGGCCGCGAACCCCGCCACCAGGGCGAACACCCGGCGCCGGGCGCGGACTCCGAGCGCGGTGGTGCCCGCGCCGAAGATCATCACGCCGCCGAAGACCGTGCCCGTGGCCGTGTCGACGCCGTCGCCCTTGGGGCCGTACTCCTGGATCACCAGCATGGCGACGGCGAGCGCGTAGCTGACCGCGCCGAGTGCCCACCGCAGCCGCACGGGCTGATCGCGCCGGCCGCGGGTCCAGTCGAGCGCCCGCGAGGCGGTGACCGCGCACAGGGCCGCGTGCCCGGTCACCATGGCCATCAGCCAGCCCGCGAGGCCCGGTCCCGCCTGTCCGAAGACCGGCAGTCCGAGCGCCGCCACCTCGATCACCGCGAAGAAGTGGAACGACCAGCGGGTGTACGTCTCGACCTTGGCCGGCGTGCTCTTGCGCCGCCACCAGCCGCGCCCAGCGCTCATCGCTTCGTGCCCCCCCCGTCAGCGCCGGGGTTCCCACCGGAACCACCGCCGTACAGCAAACACCGCCACGACCGTCCAGGCCAGCGCGGTCGCCGTGGCACCCAGCGCCTCGGACGCAGCCATGCTGCCGGTCCAGCCGGCGCCGACCAGCCGGATCGCGGGCGAGAGCGGGAGGAGTTCGCAGACGGCCGCGAGCCGGTCGGGCAGGACCTGGAGGGGGACGGCGATGCCCGAGCCGATCATCGACACGAACACCAGCGGCAGCGCGGTGACCTGGGCGCTCTCCGTGGTCCTGGTGAAGGCCGAGGTGAGCGCGGCGAGCGCGGCGCACAGGACGAGGCCGGTCAGCAGCCCGAGGACGGTCAGGTACGGCGCCCGGGGCGCCCCGGCGTCGAGCAGCACCGCGCAGCCCGTGGACAGCACCAGCGCCTGGGCGAGCCCGATGCACGCGGCGGGCAGGCAGGTGCCGACGAGGATCTCCAGGTCGCCGAGCTCGCCGGTGCGCAGCCGCTTGAGGACCAGTTCCTCGCGGCGGGCGACGAACGCGCCCACCAGGGAGGTGTAGACGGCGAAGAGGAGGGAGTAGCCGATCGCGGCGGTCAGTGTCACCGTGCCGAGGGTCAGGCCCTCGGCACGCAGGTCGATCCGGTCGACCGCGGGCCGCACGGTGAACGGCAGCGCCAGCGGTACGAGCAGCGCGGTCAGCACCGCGCTCCGGTTGCGGCCGAGCAGGGTGAGTTCGGCGCGGGCGAGGGCGCCCAGGCGCCGGACCGTGCGGGCGTACGCCGGTGCGGCCGGCCGGGTGAGGGTACTCATGCCGCCGCTCCCGCCGTGGGCTGCTGTTCTCGCGCAATGCTCAGGAACGCCTCTTCCAGCGAGGCCGACCGCACGTCGAGGCCGCGCAGTTCGACCCCGGCCCGTGCGGCCCACACCAGCAGTCCGGTGGCCGCCCGCTGAAGCTCCCGGGTACTCAGCCGCATGGTCCGCCCCACCACCTCGTGCCCGCACACGCCGAGTTCGGCGAGCGGCGGCAGGTCGCCGGGGAAATAGCCCTCGGGCAATTCGAAGGAGATGCGGGACGGCCGGTCCGCGGTCACCTCGGCAGGGGTGCCGGAGGCGGCGATGCGTCCCTCGTGCAGGATCGCGAGCCGGTCGGCGAGGCCCTCCGCCTCCTCCAGGTAGTGCGTGGTCAGCAGCACGGTGGTGCCGCCGTCGCGCAGTGCGCGCACCAACTCCCAGGTGTCCCGGCGCCCTTCGGCGTCGAGTCCGGTGGTCGGCTCGTCCAGGAACAGCACCTCGGGTTCGCCGAGCAGCGCGAGCGCCAGATCCAGGCGCCGCCGCTCGCCCCCGGAGAGCTGCTTCACCCGCACCCCGGCCTTCCCGGCCAGCCCGACCAGGGCGAGTGCCTCCGCCTCGGGCCGGGCGCCGCTGGTGCAGGCGGCCCACATCCGGGCGGTCTCGCCGACGGTCAGCTCCGAGGGGAAACCGCCCTCCTGGAGCATCACGCCGGTGCGCGGCCGTACGGCGGCCCGCTCGCGGAAGGGGTCGTGGCCGAGGATCCGCACCCGGCCGCCGGACGCAGGCGCGAGCCCCTCCAGCAGTTCGACGGTCGACGTCTTGCCCGCACCGTTGGTGCCCAGCAGCGCGAAGATCTCGCCGCGGGCCACGGAGAAGGAGATGCCACGCACCGCCTCGAACCCGCCCCCGTAGACACGCCGGAGGTCTGTGACCTCGATCACGTGCTCGTGCTCGTTGATGTCCATGACCTCAGCGTCCCGGCGGACGGGGCCGGGCAGCAGTGCGCGGTGTCATCGCTCGGCATGACAAATGTCAGGCGATCGCCCGCGGGTGGGAACGAAAAAACCCCGGTCCGAAGACCGGGGCTTTCGTGGAGCGGACGACGAGGCTCGAACTCGCGACCTCAACCTTGGCAAGGTTGCGCTCTACCAACTGAGCTACGTCCGCATTGCCTCCGACCGGCTTTCACCGATCGGCGCGAGCACCAGCCTACCTGATCCACCAGAGTGGTCCGGCAAGGCCGTGCAAGCAGAGCGGGTGACAGGAATTGCACACTGCGCCTTCCCCCTGGAAGGGGGATGTTCTGCTACTGAACTACACCCGCATGTACTCCGTGAGGTGGGCTTTTCGGCCTTGCCCCTCGGTGTGCTCCAGACTCTAGCTGACCAGGAGGGGTGCAGCGCAAGTCGGTTCTTCCGAGGGGTGCGTGACCGGCTGTCGGCCGAGGCCTCACTGGGCCGCGGTGAACGCCTCGTAGACCTTCTTGGGGATGCGTCCGCGAGCGGGGACGTCCATCTTGTTCGCCTGGGCCCAGGCCCGCACGGCCGCCGGGTCGGGGGCGACCTCCGTCTGCCGGAAGGCCTTGCCCGACTTCGACCGCTTGCGGCCGGCGTCCACGTAGGGGGCGAGCGCCTCGCGCAGTTCCCTGGCGTTGACTTCATTCAGATCGATCTCGTACGACTTGCCGTCGAGTCCGAAGGCGATCGTTTCCGCCGCTTCCGAGCCGTCGATGTCGTCAAAGAGAGTGACCACGACCTTCTGCGCCACGAATATCGGTCCCTTCGTGCGGCATCTCCGCGATGACGTGCCATGACGTCTCCGAGATGCCGACTGTCCGCTTGTTATTGGACAAACTATCGGCTAATGCCAATTTATTTGTACCGCGTCCGGCATTGCAATGTGAAGCCCGACTAAATCTCTCCGCGTGTCCGGACGCAATAGGTGTCGGGTGTGGATCCCGGATCTTTCCCGGAAATTTTCGCGAGCGCACCCCTTCGATGCCGGATCGTGATGGCCGTCACGTATGTTCCTACAACTCTACTCGCGTAGAAATTTTGTGCGGGTAGTCTGAAGGAACCTGCTCAGCACCACACATCGGGAGTGCCAGTGGCACGCGTCGTAGTCGACGTCATGCTCAAGCCGGAGATCCTCGACCCCCAGGGCCAGGCGGTCCAGCGCGCGCTGCCGCGACTGGGATTCGAAGGCATCTCCGACGTCCGTCAGGGAAAGCGATTCGAACTGGAAGTTGACGGGCCGGTCGACGAGGCCGCCCTCGCCCGCATCCACGATCTCGCTGAATCCTTCCTCGCCAACACCGTGATCGAGGACTTCACCGTCAAGGTGGAGGAAGTCGCGGAGGCCGCGAAGTGACCGCTCGTATTGGCGTCGTCACTTTCCCCGGCAGCCTCGACGACCGGGACACCCAGCGCGCGATCCGCCTCGCGGGCGCCGAACCGGTGGCGCTCTGGCACAAGGACAAGAACCTCCACCAGGTCGACGCGGTCGTCCTCCCCGGCGGTTTCTCCTACGGCGACTATCTGCGCGCCGGCGCCATCTCGCGCTTCTCGCCGGTGATGGAGACCGTCATCGAGCAGGCGAAGTCCGGAATGCCGGTCCTCGGCATCTGCAACGGCTTCCAGATCCTCACCGAGGCGCACCTGCTCCCGGGCGGGATGCTCGGCAACGACCACCTCCACTTCATCTGCCGCGACCAGAAGCTGCGGGTGGAGAACGCGGACACCGCCTGGACCGCCGACTACACGGCCGGCCAGGAGATCCACATTCCGCTGAAGAACATGGACGGCCGCTACGTGGCCGACGAGTACACGCTCGACAAGCTGGAGGCGGAGGGCCGGGTGGCGTTCCGCTATCTGGACGTCAACCCCAACGGCTCGCTGCGGGACATCGCCGGCATCACCAACGAGGCGGGCAACGTCGTCGGTCTCATGCCGCACCCGGAGCACGCCGTCGAGCCGCTCATCGGGTCCGGCCGCACCGACGGCCTGCCGTTCTTCACCTCGATCCTCAAGAAGCTGGTCAACGCATGAGCCGGACGCCTCTGGACACGGTCGAGCACGCGGCCGAGACCCCCGACGTCGAGCTGCCCTGGGCCGAACTCGGTCTGAAGAAGGACGAGTACGAGCGGGTCGTGGAGATCCTCGGCCGCCGCCCGACCGGTGCCGAGCTCGCCATGTACTCGGTCATGTGGTCCGAGCACTGCTCGTACAAGTCCTCCAAGGTCCACCTGCGCCAGTTCGGCGAGAAGGCCCCGCAGTCCGACGCGCTGCTCGTCGGCATCGGCGAGAACGCCGGTGTCGTCGACGTCGGCCAGGGCTACGCGGTCACCTTCAAGGTCGAGTCGCACAACCACCCCTCGTACGTGGAGCCCTACCAGGGCGCGGCGACCGGCGTCGGCGGCATCGTGCGCGACATCATCGCGATGGGCGCCCGTCCGGTCGCGGTCGTCGACCCGCTGCGCTTCGGCGCGGCCGACCACCCCGACACCAAGCGCGTGCTGCCGGGCGTCGTCGCCGGCATCGGCGGCTACGGCAACTGCCTGGGCCTGCCCAACATCGGCGGCGAGGTCGTCTTCGACGCCTGCTACCAGGGCAACCCGCTGGTCAACGCCGGTGCCATCGGCGTGATGCGGCACGAGGACATCCACCTCGCGAAGGCGTCCGGCGCGGGCAACAAGGTCATCCTGTACGGGGCCCGCACGGGTGGCGACGGCATCGGCGGCGCGTCGATCCTGGCCTCCGAGACCTTCGACGACGCCAAGCCGTCGAAGCGCCCGGCCGTCCAGGTCGGCGACCCCTTCCAGGAGAAGCTCCTCATCGAGTGCACCCTGGAGGCCTTCAAGGAGAAGCTGGTCGTCGGCATCCAGGACCTCGGCGCGGCCGGTCTGTCCTGCGCGACCTCCGAGCTCGCCTCCAACGGCTCCGGCGGTATGCGCGTCACCCTCGACGACGTACCGCTGCGCGACTCCACGCTCTCGCCCGAGGAGATCCTCATGAGCGAGTCGCAGGAACGCATGTGCGCGGTCGTCGAGCCGGAGAAGGTCGACCGGTTCCTGGAGATCTGCGACAAGTGGGACGTCATCGCCACCGTCATCGGTGAGGTCACCGACGGCGACCGGCTGGAGATCTTCTGGCACGGCGGCAAGATCGTCGACGTCGACCCGCGCACGGTCGCGCACGACGGCCCGGTCTACGAGCGCCCGTACGCCCGTCCGGACTGGCAGGACGCCCTCCAGGCCGACTCCGCGGGCAAGCTGCTCCGCCCGGCGACCGGAGAGGAGCTGAAGGACCAGGTCCTGAAGCTGGTCTCCTCCCCGAACCAGGCCTCCAAGTCCTGGATCACCTCCCAGTACGACCACTTCGTGCAGGGCAACACGGTGCTGGCCCAGCCCGAGGACTCCGGGATGATCCGCATCGACGAGGAGACCGGGCTCGGCGTCGCCATCGCGACCGACGGCAACGGCCGCTTCGCCAAGCTCGACCCGTACACGGGCGCGCAACTGGCCCTCGCGGAGGCGTACCGCAACGTCGCCACCACCGGTGCCAAGCCCCTCGCGGTCTCCGACTGCCTGAACTTCGGCTCGCCCGAGGACCCGGCCGTCATGTGGCAGTTCGCCGAGGCCGTCCGCGGTCTCGCCGACGCCTGCCTCCAGCTCGGCACCCCGGTGACCGGCGGCAACGTCTCGCTCTACAACCAGACGGGCGAGGCGGCCATCCACCCGACCCCGGTCGTGGCCGTGCTGGGCGTCATCGACGACGTCGCCCGCCGCACCCCGGTCGCCTTCCAGGAGGACGGCCAGCTGCTCTACCTCCTCGGCGACACCCGTGAGGAGTTCGACGGTTCGGCCTGGTCGCAGGTGGTCCACGACCACCTCGGCGGGCTGCCGCCGAAGGTCGACCTGGAGCGTGAGCGGCTGCTCGGCGAGATCCTGATCTCCGCCTCCCGCGACGGCATGATCGACTCCGCGCACGACCTGTCCGACGGCGGTCTGATCCAGGCCGTGGTCGAGTCGGCACTGCTCGGCGGCAAGGGCGCGCGGCTGGTCGTACCGGACGGGCTCGACGCGTTCACCTTCCTGTTCTCGGAGTCGGCGGGCCGCGCGGTCGTCGCCGTCCCGCGCTCGGAGGAGGTCCGCTTCAACGACATGTGCGGCGCCCGGGGTCTGCCCGTCGCCCGCATCGGCGTGGTCGACGGCGACACGGTCGAGCTCCAGGGCGAGTTCGCGCTCTCCCTGGAGGAGCTGCGCGAGGCCCACGAGGCCACCATCCCGGCACTGCTCGCCTGACGCGTCCCCGGCGCGCGGACGTTCCGCTTGCGCGCCGCGGTCCGGCAGTACGACGGCGAAGGCCCCGCCCGTTCCCACGAGCGGGGCCTTCGCCGTGCCCTGGGGCCTGTCTGACAATTCCCGACTGTCCCGCGACGCCATGCACGCCCTCTCGCCGCGCCGGGCGCAGTCCCAAGTACGTCCAAGTACGAGGGACCACGCCCGGCACGCCGAGAGAACGCACCTGACGCCGCGGAACCCGCCCTCCGGGCGGACGACGGGAATTGCCGGACAGGCCCTAGGCTCACCGCCATGCCCCCGGCGAAGAAGCGCACCCGGACCTACGACCCCGCGAAGACCCGTGCGGCGGTTCTCGCCCAGTTCGGGAACGTGCGGGCGGCCGTCCACACCCTCACGCCCGAGCAGCTCGCGCTGCCCACCCGGCTCGGCGAGTGGACCGTACGGGACCTGGTCGCGCACACCGGGACGGCCCTCGCGGCCGTCGGCCGGTTCCTGGACGAGCCGGAGCCGGCGCGCCAGGACGCCACGGTGCTCGACTGGCCGTCCGGGACCTCGGCCCGCTCCGGGGCGGTCGCCGACCTGGCCCGGCAGCTCGCGGAGCGCCACCCGGACCTCGGCGCCTTCCTCTCCGAGGTCGAACGGCGCTTCGAGGAGCGGCTTGCCGAACACCCCGGCACCCGACTGCTGGCCACGAACGCGGGCGCCATGCCGCTGGCCGACTACCTGGTCACCCGCACCGTCGAACTCGTCGTCCACACCGACGACCTGAACGCCGCCGTGCCGGGCCTGGACGTCCCCCAGGACCGCCAGGCCCTCGCCGCCTGCACCCGCCTGCTCGCCGACGCGCTCGCGGTGAAGGCGCCCGGCGGCTCCACGGAGGTGCGGATCCCGCCGTACGCCGTGGTGCAGTGCGTGGAGGGGCCCCGGCACACCCGCGGCACCCCGCCCAACGTCGTCGAGACCGATCCGTTGACCTGGATCCGGCTGGCGACCGGGCGGCTGGCCTGGAAGGAAGCGCTCGACGCGGCCCGGGTCAGCGCGAGCGGGGAGCGGGCGGACCTCGGCGGACTGCTGCCGCTGATGGCCTAGCGGGACGGTCCGGTCCGTCGTACCGGGTCCGGTCTGTCGTACCGAGTCGGGTTCCGGCCACGCGAAGGGTGTGCGAAGCCTCACTCATGTCCACGGAACGAGAGGTTCCGGGTCGGCCCGCCGCGCTGTCCTGCCGTTCGCCTGATCCCGATGGCGACGCGCTGACCAGCGAGAACGCCGCGTTCCTTCCGTCGGCCGACGGCGAGCGGTCAGTTACCGTCGAGTATCGCCAATTCGGACCAGTGGTCGATCTCGCCTACACTCGGTGGCGTGCCACGTGGTGACGGTCGACTCAGTCATGATCTGCTCCCCGGTGAGAAAGGCCCCCAGGACGCTTGCGGCGTCTTCGGTGTCTGGGCTCCCGGCGAAGAGGTCGCCAAGCTCACTTACTTCGGGCTCTACGCCCTCCAGCATCGGGGTCAGGAATCCGCGGGAATCGCGGTCAGCAACGGCTCCCAGATCCTCGTCTTCAAGGACATGGGCCTTGTCTCCCAGGTCTTCGACGAGACCTCGCTCGGTTCGCTCCAGGGTCACATCGCGGTCGGACACGCCCGCTACTCGACCACCGGTGCCTCCGTGTGGGAGAACGCCCAGCCGACGTTCCGTGCCACGGCGCACGGCTCCATCGCGCTCGGTCACAACGGCAACCTGGTGAACACGGCGCGGCTCGCCGAGATGGTCGCCGAGCTGCCGAAGGACACCAACGGCCGCTCCACCCGGGTGGCCGCCACCAACGACACCGACCTCCTCACCGCCCTCCTGGCGGCGCAGGTCGACGCCGACGGCAAGCCGCTGACCATCGAAGAGGGCGCGCACGCGATCCTTCCGCAGGTCAAGGGCGCCTTCAGCCTCGTCTTCATGGACGAGCACACGCTCTACGCCGCGCGTGACCCGCAGGGCATCCGCCCGCTGGTCCTCGGCCGTCTGGAGCGTGGCTGGGTCGTCGCCTCCGAGTCCGCCGCCCTCGACATCTGCGGCGCCAGCTTCGTCCGCGAGATCGAGCCCGGCGAGTTCGTGGCGATCGACGAGAACGGTCTGCGCACCTCTCGATTCGCAGAAGCGAAGCCCAAGGGCTGTGTCTTCGAGTATGTGTACCTGGCCCGCCCCGACACCGACATCGCCGGCCGCAACGTGTACCTCTCCCGGGTGGAGATGGGCCGCCGCCTGGCGAAGGAGGCCCCGGCCGAGGCGGATCTCGTCATAGCGACCCCGGAGTCCGGCACCCCGGCCGCGATCGGTTACGCGGAGGCGTCCGGCATCCCCTTCGGCGCCGGACTGGTCAAGAACGCCTACGTCGGCCGGACCTTCATCCAGCCCTCGCAGACCATCCGCCAGCTCGGCATCCGCCTGAAGCTGAACCCGCTCAAGGAAGTCATCAAGGGCAAGCGCCTGGTCGTCGTCGACGACTCGATCGTGCGCGGCAACACCCAGCGGGCCCTGGTCCGCATGCTCCGCGAGGCGGGCGCGGCCGAGGTCCACATCCGGATCTCCTCGCCGCCGGTGAAGTGGCCCTGCTTCTTCGGCATCGACTTCGCCACCCGCGCCGAGCTCATCGCGAACGGCATGACGATCGACGAGATCGGCACCTCGCTGGGCGCCGACTCCCTGGCGTACATCTCCATCGACGGCATGATCGAGGCGACCGCCATCGACAAGCCGAACCTCTGCCGTGCCTGCTTCGACGGCGAGTACCCGATGGAGCTCCCGGACCCCGAACTGCTCGGCAAGCAGCTCCTGGAGACCGAGCTGGCCGCCGGGCCCGCCGCCACGGCCGCGACCGACGCGATCCGTCGCCCGTAGCGCCCCGCCATACCTGCCGTACGACACGAAAGTTCTCACCGTCATGTCTGAGACAACTGGTGCCAGCTACGCAGCCGCGGGCGTCGACATCGAAGCGGGCGACCGCGCCGTCGAGCTGATGAAGGAGTGGGTGAAGAAGACCCAGCGCCCCGAGGTCCTCGGCGGCCTCGGCGGTTTCGCCGGACTCTTCGACGCCTCCGCCCTCAAGCGTTACGAGCGCCCGCTGCTCGCCTCCGCCACGGACGGCGTCGGCACGAAGGTCGACATCGCCCGGCAGCTGGGCGTGTACGACACCATCGGCCACGACCTGGTCGCGATGGTCATGGACGACATCGTCGTGTGCGGCGCCGAGCCGCTGTTCATGACCGACTACATCTGCGTCGGAAAGGTCCACCCCGAGCGGGTCGCCGCGATCGTCAAGGGCATCGCCGAAGGCTGTGTGCTGGCGGGATGCGCCCTGGTGGGCGGCGAGACGGCCGAACACCCCGGCCTGCTGGGCGCGGACGACTTCGACGTCGCCGGCGCCGGTACGGGCGTCGTGGAGGCCGACCGGCTGCTGGGCGCGGACCGTATCCGCGAGGGTGACGCGGTGATCGCCATGGCGGCGTCCGGGCTTCACTCCAACGGGTACTCCCTGGTCCGGCACGTCCTGCTGAACCAGGCCGGTCTGTCTCTGGACGCCCGGATCGAGGAGCTCGGCCGCACGCTGGGCGAGGAGCTCCTGGAGCCCACCAAGATCTACTCGCTGGACTGCCTGGCCCTGACCCGCACCGCCGACGTGCACGCCTTCTCGCACATCACCGGCGGCGGACTCGCGGCCAACCTGGCCCGGGTGATCCCGGACGGCCTGCACGCCGTCGTGGACCGCTCCACCTGGACCCCGGCGCCGATCTTCGACCTCGTCGGCCGGACCGGCGACGTGGCGCGGCTGGAGCTGGAGAAGACCCTGAACATGGGGGTCGGCATGATCGCGATCGTGCCCGAGGAGTCGGCCGACGTGGCGCTGGCGACGCTGGCGGACCGCGGCGTCGAGGCCTGGGTCGCCGGCGAGATCACCGGCCGCGGCGAGCACACGACGGGCGCCGAGCTGGTCGGCGACTACGCGGTCTGAGACCGACCGATCCCGTGGACGACAGCACGAAACCCGGTCCGGCGCTGATGCCCCGGACCGGGTGAAGTGCAGTTGCTACGAGAGCCGCGGAAACTGCCGAGTCGCTACTGCGTCAAGCGCCGCGACGATGTTGCGACGAAGGACCGGACTCGTCGTCCTCGTCCTCGTCGTCATCGTTGTACAGATCCGCGTACTGCGCGTACGGGTCGTCTTCTTCTTCGTCGTCGTCCTCGAACGGCTCGCCGTTCGGCGGCTGGCTCGAAGTCGATGCGCCCAGCTCGCTGGCCAGACGCGACAGGTCAGTCCCACCGCTGTTGTACTTCAGCTGGCGGGCGACCTTCGTCTGCTTGGCCTTGGCCCGGCCGCGCCCCATGGCTCGACCCCCTCGGTGACGGGGCTCGACGGCCCCAGAGTCTGACACGCGTTCATGATCCGGAACGGACTCTCCGTAGAGAGGCCGGTCCGTAGGGCTTCCACGGTACCTGAGCCCGCGCCCATACGGTACGTCGCCCACAGGACGCGCGTGTGCGCAGGGCCTTCGAGGCGCCCTGTCCTCGCTGGTCAGTGGCGATTTTAACCACTTATCCGGGCACGACCCGCCGGTGGACGTGAGAGTTCTCTCGAAGTTCCCGCCGGCGGGTACCGCCCGAAGCCGCGAGCACACCTGGCGTGTGCTCGTGGATCAGTGTGCCGCGCGCCCCTCGGCCATCCGCTGCTCGGCGATCCGGTCGGCCGCCGCGGCCGGCGGAATCCCGTCTTCCTTCGCACGTGCGAAGATGGCCAGCGTGGTGTCGAAGATCTTCGCGGCCTTCGCCTTGCACCGCTCGAAGTCGAAGCCGTGCAGCTCGTCGGCGACCTGGATGACCCCGCCGGCGTTCACCACGTAGTCCGGGGCGTAGAGGATCCCGCGGTCGGCGAGGTCCTTCTCCACACCCGGGTGGGCGAGCTGGTTGTTGGCCGCGCCGCAGACGACCTTGGCGGTCAGCACCGGCACGCTGTCGTCGTTCAGGGCGCCGCCGAGCGCGCAGGGGGCGTAGATGTCGAGGCCCTCGGTCCGGATCAGCGCGTCGGTGCCCGGGACCGCGGTGACGCCCTCCGGGTGCCGGTCGAGGATCCGCTGCACGGCGTCCTCGCGCACGTCCGTGATCACGACCTGGGCGCCCTCCGCCCGCAGGTGCTCCACCAGGTGGTGGCCGACCTTGCCGACGCCCGCGATGCCGACCGTGCGGCCGCGCAGCGAGGGGTCGCCCCACAGGTGCTGGGCGCTGGCCCGCATGCCCTGGTAGACGCCGAAGGAGGTCAGCACCGAGGAGTCGCCCGCGCCGCCGTTCTCGGGCGAACGCCCGGTGGTCCAGCGGCACTCGCGGGCGACGACGTCCATGTCGGCGACATAGGTGCCGACGTCGCAGGCCGTGACGTACCGGCCGCCCAGCGAGGCGACGAAACGGCCGTAGGCGAGGAGCAGTTCCTCGGTCTTGATCAGGTCGGGATCACCGATGATCACGGCCTTGCCGCCGCCGTGGTCGAGACCGGCCATGGCGTTCTTGTACGACATCCCGCGCGCGAGGTTCAGGGCGTCGGCGACGGCCTCCGCCTCGGAGGCGTACGGGTAGAAGCGCGTACCGCCGAGGGCCGGGCCCAGAGCGGTGGAGTGGATGGCGATGACGGCCTTGAGGCCGCTGGCGCGGTCCTGGCAGAGCACGACTTGCTCATGACCCCCCTGGTCCGAGTGGAACAGGGTGTGCAGTACATCAGCGTGCGCGCCGGTTACGTCGGTCACTGTGGTGACTCCTGGGTAAGTAGCGGCTTGGAGACCAGCTCCCATGGGGTCCCCCGGGCTTTTGGCAGTGGGGGAGGGGTGGGGGCTGTGGCACGAGGGTAGAGCCTGCCCCGGCCCGCCGGCCTCCCGGTGCTCGGGATCACCTCCTCCTGGAGTACTGCCGTGCGACGATTTGCATGTTTTTCCCACGTGTCCGGGTGCGGTGCGGCCGTTTTCCGGGTCGATCCGCGGGGGAGGGAGCAGGCGTGCCCAAGGTGTCCTCGGTGATCGTCCCGTACGCGACCTATCTGCGCGTCTACGAACCGCTGGCCGCCTTCCCGGAACCGGAGCGCAGCCACTGGGCGCGCTACGCGCGGCGCGAGAAGCGCCCCTCGTACCAGGACGAACTGCGCCGCTCGTTGGCCGATCTGCTGCCCACCCCGCCGGTCCCGGTGCCGGTGCACGAGAGCGGCGACGCGTTCGTGCTGGAGGTGGAGGGGGTGCTGTGCGTCTGCCCCTGGCGCACCCGGCTGCGCGGCTGGCAGGCACTGGAGGGACTGTCCGGGGAACTGCCGCGGACGGTCCTGGACGCCGTGCTCCCCCCACTCGTACGGGGCCAGGCCGCCCAGGACTACGAGCGCTGGCTGGCCCGCAATCCCGACGCCCGCCCCTGGATCCGCACGTCGACCTGGCAGGTACCGCTGAACTGGTTCGTGCTCGTGTCCGACGAGGAGCGGGAGTACGCGAAGGGGGGCGGCGCCGCCGAGGGCGAGCCGCCCGTGCTGCGCTACCGCACTCCGATGGTGCAGGCGCGGCGCCGGGTCGCGCGGGCGCTGCGCACGCTGCGGGACGCGATGGACGAAGGGCCGCTCATCGACGGCCTGGTGGACGTGGGCCGCTGGCTGGAGGAGTTCCATCCGCGTTCGCTGGTGGAACTGGACTACGGCGGTCTGGTGCACACGCTGCCGGCCGACGCGCTGGAGGACGACCACTCCGCCGCGGACGTGGCCGAGGGGATCGACGCGCTGCGCCGCGGCGACGGCTCCGCGGCGGGCGAGGCGTACGCCCGGCTGGTGGAGCGGTGGCGCTCGGCACGGGACCGGCGTTCGGCGAACTGACGGATCGACAGCACCCGATGGGTGACGTAGATCACGATCGAAAAATGCTGCGAACGACGTACGGTCTACCGAACTTCGGGAACGCGGCGGGACGTAGGTCCCGATCCGGGCTTTCACGTCAAGCGTGACAGACCGCACTTTCCAGTCTCTTGCGCCCCTTGCCCCTCCTCATGCCAAAATAGGACAAGGAGCCCGGGGAGGGCTCCGTCTGTCCAACTATGCTCCACCATGGGCGGAATCTCGGCATCACGCAGTTTGGGATGTCTGGTAACTCCTGATCGCCCTGTGACTGATCGTCACAGTGGCGTGACTGTCCGCTATGGCATGGTCCATCGGCTTCCGTCGCTGATGGCCACCTGGGAGGGCAATTCCATCGGTTTGGCCGACGCGGCTGGACAGATGGTGTAGTTGTAGTGCCGAGGACAAGCCGTTCGTCCTATAACCGACTCGACTCGCGTCCGCCATTTCGGGCAACGCGGGTCAAGGTGCAGAATTTAGAGGAAAGAACCGAGAAGGTTCGGTTCTCCCGAGGAGGCCGCTCATGACCGCTCGCACCCCTGATGCCGAGCCGCTGCTGACCCCGGCTGAGGTCGCCACCATGTTCCGTGTCGACCCCAAGACGGTCACGCGGTGGGCGAAGGCCGGCAAGCTGACATCCATCCGCACGCTCGGCGGTCACCGCCGTTACCGCGAGGCTGAGGTCCGCGCTCTGCTCGCGGGTATCCCGCAGCAGCGCAGCGAGGCCTGATCAGCCTGGACAACTGAATACCGGGCATGTCGACAGGTCCCCAACCCGTCGAGCGGCCCGAACCCACAGCTACAAGCGACGCGGGTCCTGCCCCAACAGGTCCCCCGCCCGACCGTTCAGGCAACCGAACAGGGTGCGTCGTGGATCGCGCTGGACTCCGCCGGGTCCAGCGCGATCTTTTTTTGCGCCCGAAAGGCGCCCCCGAGGCGCCACGGAACCGCTCCGGCAGCACTCCCGACCGCACTTCGGAAGCGCTTCGGGGTGGGCCTTGTGATGCCTCTGTGGCGGACCTGTGGTGCCTTCCTGACGACCTGTCCGACTCTCGGCGGCCAGCCTGTGAGCGGCCTTGTCGGAGTCTGGGGAGGGCTGTCGGATCTGCTGTGCGTGACCGTCGAGGTCAGTGCAATGGCACATATTAAATTGACTGGTTGTAGGACTCGGGTAAGTACCGTGCTTTCAAAAAATCATGCCGTGACACCCGTCACATGCCAGGGGCCTTGTTGCCTCTGGCTCGTGTGCGCTAGTGAAACGGGTCACGGCGGCGGTCACGGCGGCGCGGGCCGCTCGTCCGCGGCGGCCTCCGGGGAGCCCTCCGCGTCCGGGGGAGCGGTGTCCATCGCCAGCCGCAGCAGTCGGTGGCAGACGGGGCAGTGCCGGGTCAGGTGCCGGTAGGACGAAGCGGCCGCCAGATGTGCGCGGAGCAATGCCCGCGTCTCGTGCCTGACCGACGCCGCCATGCGCCACCTCCGGGATCCACGCGGGAAGGTGCCCTGCTCTCTGGGTACTGGCCGCGGGTGGCTGCGTCAAGACGGCACGGCGGGTGCGAGACGGCGACCGCGCCGCTTCCGGGGGCCCGGACTGCCGTTCCTGGCCCGGGTGGTGGCCGCGGGAGGCCGCCGCGGCGAACGGGGTGACGGATCGGCACGGGCCGCGGGCTGACGGGGTGACGGATCGGCACGGGCCGCGGGCTGACGGGGTGGCAGGCCGGCGCCGGTCGCGGCGACGGGTCGGCGCGGTTCGCGGGCTGACGGGTCGGCGCCGGTCGCGGCGGACCGGCCGGTGGACCGACGGGCGCGGACTCCGGTAGGCGGTCGACGGTCGATGTGGAACCCGGCCCCGCCGGGACGGCCCGCGTGGAAAAACGACCGAGGCCCGCTTCCCCCGGAAGGGAACGGGCCTCGGTCGATCAATGCGGTCCTGACGGGATTTGAACCCGCGGCCTCCACCTTGACAGGGTGGCGAGCACTCCAAACTGCTCCACAGGACCAGGTTTCGCTGCGCTTTTCTTCGTTGCGCTGCGAGACAGACTGTACAGGAGGGTGAGCCCCCTGGTCGAACTCACCCAGCGTGCGGATCCCGTCACGGGGCGGCCGCGTCGATCGCCTTCACGATCCGCTTGTCCGAGACGGGGTACGCCGTGCCCAGCGCGTGGGCGAAATAGCTGACCCGCAGCTCCTCGATCATCCAGCGGATGTCCAGGACGGCGGAGGGCACCGGGCGGCCCTGGGGCAGCTGCTCCAGCAGCCAGGCGTACTCGTCCTGCATCTCGTGGACCTTCTCCATGCGGGTGGTGTCCCGCTGGACGTTGGTCGGCATCTGCTGCAGCCGCCGGTCGACGGCCACCAGATAGCGCATCAGGTCGGGCAGGCGCCGCAACCCGGTCTCCGTGACGAAGCCGGGCCGCACGAGGGCGTCCACCTGCTTGCGCACGTCCTGGAGGTTCGCCAGCAGCACGGCGCTGCGTACGCCCTTCAGACGGCGCTCACAGGCCTGCCAGGCGGCCAGGACCTGCTGCACCTGGCCGACCGTGCGGACCGTGGTGTCGACGATCTCGGCGCGCACCTTGTCGTACAGCTTGCGGTGCGACTCCTGGTCCCAGGCCGGGCCCCCGAAGTCGGCGATCAGCTTGTCCGCCGCCGCCATCGCGCAGTCGTCGAACAGGGCCTGGATCGAGCCGTGCGGGTTCGCCGACAGGGCGAGCTTCTGGGCGTTCGTCAGCTTCTCGGAGGCGAACTTGGCCGGGTTCACCGGGATGTTGCGCAGGATCAGCCGCCGGGCGCCCTTCCACATGGCCTCGGCCTGCTCCGCCTCCGTGTCGAAGAGGCGTACGGAGACCGTGTCGCCGTCGTCGACCAGCGCCGGGTACGCCTTGACCGGCTGACCGGCCCGACGGGTCTCGAAGACCCGGGTGAGCGTGCCGATGCTCCAGTCCGTCAGACCCTTGCGCTCCAGGGACTCGCCGCCCTGCCGCTCGGCGCTGGCCGCCGCGGCCTGGGAGAGGGCCTGGCGGGCCTTGGGCCTGAGCCGGAGCTTCAGGGCTTCCAGGTCCTTGTCCTCGGCCAGCTTGCGGCGCCGCTCGTCGACGATCCGGAAGGTGATCTTCAGATGGTCCGGGAGCCTGCCCCAGTCGAAGTCGTCGGCCTCGAAGGGCACGCCGACCATCCGCTTGAGCTCACGCGCCATGGTGGTGGTCAGCGGCTCCTGCAGGGGCACGGCCCGCTCCAGGAAGGCCTTCGCGTAGTTCGGCGCGGGCACGTAGTGGCGGCGGATCGGCTTCGGCAGGGAGCGGATCAGCTCGGTGACCACCTCCTCGCGCAGGCCCGGGATCTGCCAGTCGAAGCCCTCGTCCGTGACCTGGTTGAGGACCTGGAGCGGGACGTGCACGGTCACACCGTCCGCGTCCGCGCCCGGCTCGAACTGGTAGGTCACCCGGAACTTCAGCGGCCCCTGCCGCCAGGAGTCCGGGTAGTCGGCCTTGGTGACCGCCTCCGCCGACTCCCGGATGAGCATCTCCCGCTCGAAGTCCAGGAAGTCGGGCTGCTCATGGCGCTTGTGCTTCCACCAGGAGTCGAAGTGGGCGCCCGACACGACGTGTTCGGGGACCCGCTGCTCGTAGAAGTCGAACAGGGTGTCGTCGTCGACCACGATGTCCCGGCGCCGGGCGCGGTGCTCCAGCTCCTCGACCTCGCTGAGGAGCTTCCGGTTGTCGGCGAAGAACTTGTGGTGGGTCCGCCAGTCGCCCTCGACCAGCGCGTTGCGAATGAAAAGTTCGCGCGAGGTCTCCGGGTCGATCCGCCCGTAGTTGACCTTCCGCTGGGCGATGATCGGCACGCCGTACAGCGTGACCTTCTCGTACGCCATCACGGCCGCCTGGTCCTTCTCCCAGTGCGGCTCGCTGTAGGTGCGCTTGAGCAGGTGCCCGGCGAGCGGCTCGATCCACTCCGGCTCGATCCTCGCGTTGACGCGGGCCCACAGGCGGCTGGTCTCCACCAGCTCCGCCGACATCACGAAGCGCGGGGGCTTCTTGAAGAGGGCCGAGCCGGGGAAGATCGCGAACTTGGCGTTGCGGGCGCCGAGGTACTCGTTCCTGCCGCCGCCCCGGCCGCTCTCGCCGCCGGTCTCCTTCACGTCCTTCATCCCGATGTGGGAGAGCAGACCGGCCAGCAGCGAGACGTGCACGCTCTGCTCGGCGGCGTCGTCCTCGTTGGGGTGGATCCCCAGCTGCCGGGCGACCGTGCGCAGCTGGGTGTAGATGTCCTGCCACTCCCGGATGCGCAGGAAGTTCAGGTACTCCTGCTTGCACATCCGGCGGAAGGAGGAGGAGCCCCGCTCCTTCTGCTGCTCACGGATGTAGCGCCAGAGGTTGAGATAGGCGAGGAAGTCGCTCGTCTCGTCCTTGAAGCGGGCGTGCTGCTGGTCGGCCTGGGTCTGCTTGTCGGCCGGGCGCTCGCGCGGGTCCTGGATGGAGAGCGCGGCCGCTATGACCATGACCTCGCGGACACAGCCGTTCTTGTCGGCCTCCAGGACCATCCGGGCCAGCCGCGGGTCGACGGGCAGCTGGGCGAGCTTGCGGCCGGTGTCGGTGAGCCGCTTGCGTACGTCCTTCTGCGCCGGGTCGAGCGCGCCGAGCTCCTGGAGGAGCTGGACGCCGTCGCGGATGTTGCGGTGGTCCGGCGGGTCGATGAAGGGGAACTTCTCGATGTCGCCGAGGCCGGCCGCGGTCATCTGGAGGATGACGGAGGCGAGGTTGGTGCGCAGGATCTCCGCGTCCGTGAACTCCGGCCGGGCCAGGAAGTCGTCCTCGGAGTACAGCCGGATGCAGACGCCGTCGGACGTGCGGCCGCAGCGGCCCTTGCGCTGGTTGGCGCTGGCCTGGGAGACCGCCTCGATGGGCAGCCGCTGGACCTTGGTGCGGTGGCTGTAGCGGGAGATGCGGGCGAAGCCGGGGTCGATGACGTACTTGATGCCCGGCACGGTCAGCGAGGTCTCGGCGACGTTGGTCGCCAGAACGATCCTGCGGCCGGTGTGCGGCTGGAAGACGCGGTGCTGCTCGGCGTGCGAGAGCCGGGCGTAGAGCGGCAGGACTTCCGTGAAGCGGTAGTTTTTTTTCACCAGCGCGTCCGCGGTGTCGCGGATCTCGCGCTCGCCGGAGAGGAAGACCAGGATGTCGCCCTTGCCCTCGCCCTGGAGCTCCTCGACGGCGTCGCAGATCGCGGTGATCTGGTCGCGGTCGGCGTCCTCGGAGTCCTCCTCCAGGAGCGGGCGGTAGCGCACCTCGACCGGGTAGGTGCGCCCGCTGACCTCGACGATCGGGGCGTCGCCGAAGTGCCGGGAGAAGCGCTCCGGGTCGATCGTCGCGGAGGTGATGACCACCTTGAGGTCGGGCCGCTTGGGCAGCAGCTGGGCGAGGTAGCCGAGCAGGAAGTCGATGTTGAGGGACCGCTCGTGGGCCTCGTCGATGATGATCGTGTCGTAGGCGCGCAGCTCGCGGTCGGTCTGGATCTCGGCGAGCAGGATGCCGTCCGTCATCAGCTTCACGAAGGTGGCGTCCGGGTTCACCTGGTCGGTGAACCGCACCTTCCAGCCGACGGCCTCCCCGAGCGGGGTGTCCAGCTCCTCGGCGACCCGCTCGGCGACGGTACGGGCGGCGATCCGGCGGGGCTGGGTGTGCCCGATCATGCCGCGTACGCCGCGCCCCAGCTCCATACAGATCTTGGGGATCTGCGTGGTCTTCCCGGACCCGGTCTCACCGGCGACGATGACGACCTGGTGATCGCGGATGGCGGCCGCGATCTCGTCCTTCTTCTGGCTGACCGGCAGCTGCTCGGGATAGGTGACGGCCGGCACGCGGGTGCGCCGCGCGGCCATCCGCTCCTCGGCCTTCGCGACCTCCGCCTCTATCTCGGCGAGGACGGCGGCGCGGGCCTCCGGGTTACGGATCTTGCGCGCGCCCTCGAGCCTGCGTCCGAGCCGGTGCGCGTCGCGCAGGGTCAGCTCGGTCAGGCGGGGGGCGAGGGCGCCGAGGGCGGGGGCAGGGTGCGTAGACATACGCGATCCAGGATCTCATCCCGGCCAAATCCGTGGCGAACCCTTTTGCCCCCGGCGTGGGGGGCCGGGTCAGGGGGCGCGCTGGGCCGGGGGTGCGGACGGGGGCGCGGCGGGTGTCGTGTCCGGGGCGGGGGCGGCGGCCGGTGCCTCGGGAGGTGCCGGGGCGGCCGGTGTCGACGTGGGCGTGGCGGGTGCGGGTGCGGGTGCGGGTGCGGGTGCGGCGGGCGCGGGTTCCCGGCGGGTGCCCTCTCCCAGGGCGATGGAGCGGGCGGTGTTGGAGACGGCCTTGATGCCCAGGTAGGCGGTGGTCATCCCGCTGATCGCGGTGAACGCGGCGGTCAGCACACCGACGATCACGGCCCGGTCGCCGTCGAGCCGCCAGACGCCGAAGGCTGCGACGCCCGAGATCGCGACGATGCTGATGACGACGGCCATCAGTCCGTAGCGGGCCCGGTCCTTCTCTAAGAAGTCATCTCATTTGGCGAGTCGGCGGTAGCAGATGAGGGTGCAGGCGATGGCGGCGAAGGCGAGAAAGTGTTCGGCTTTGCGTTCGTAGC
>NZ_JBSFIA010000043.1:61345-86738 GCF_053597355.1 Streptomyces sp. NPDC001443 | reverse complement strand
CCGTCCGGTCTGCCGTCATCTGCCCACCAGCCCTTCGCCGCGCTCACGCACCGGTAAGCCAAGAGCACCACATCGGCGCGCGGTATTCCGCCGCTACCGGTCAAGGGTCCGGTCAGGAGTCCTCTCCGGGCGGGGCGTCGTGCTCGGCGTGCCTCTCGGCCTTCTCCCGCACGTCACGCGGTGTCGGCGCGGTGACGGTGCGCTGCTCGGCGGACCGTTCCCGGGTCTGCTCGTCGGCCTGGCGTGTGTCGCGCTTGTCGGGGGTCTTCATGGGATGCTCCTCTCGCGACCGCTGATCTCCGTGAGGTCCTGGTGCTGCGACGGCTAGGCCTTGTCCTGCATGGTGCCGCGCGCGGGGTTGCCCTGCTCCGCCGCCTTCGGGTCCTTCTCGTCGGACTTCGCCCGCACGCCGTCGGCGATGCGCTTGCCGATGTTCTCGTCGATGTTCGACCAGTAGGTGAAGGCACGTTCGAGGACCGGCTCGCTCACCCCGTTGAGCAGGTGCCCGACGACGTTGTCGACCAGGCGGTCGCGGGCCGCGTCGTCCATCACCTCGCGTACCAGGGTGCCGGGCTGCCCCCAGTCGTCGTCCTGCGGGTGGGAGACGTAGGCGGCGCGGGTGATCTCGCCGTCCGCCGCCCAGCTGGGCGGACTGCCGTAGCGGGCCGTGTCGGCGGCCGGGCCGCCCTTGGAGTTCGGGGCGTAGACGGGGTCGGTCGTCTTTCGGTAGGCCATCGCGCCGTCCTTGGAATAGCTGTGGACGTCGACGACGGGAGCGTTGACGGGAAGCTGCTGGTAGTTGCCGCCGATCCGGTGGCGGTGCGCGTCCGCGTACGAGAACAGCCGGGCCAGCAGCATCCGGTCCGGGCTCGGCCCGATGCCGGGGACGAGGTTGTTCGGCTGGAAGGCCGCCTGCTCGATCTCGGCGTGGTGATCGGTCGGGTTGCGGTCGAGCGTCATCCGGCCGACCGGGATGAGCGGGTAGTCGCCGTGCGGCCACACCTTGGTGAGGTCGAAGGGGTTGAAGCGGTAGCCCGCGGCGTCCTCGTACGGCATGACCTGCATGTGCAGGGTCCAGCTGGGGAAGTCCCCGTCACGGATGTGTTCGAAGAGGTCACGCGTGTGGTAATCCGTGTCGACGGCTGCCATCTGGTCGGCCTCGTGCTGGGTGAAGAACTCGATGCCCTGGTCGGTCTTGAAGTGGTACTTCACCCAGAACCGCTCGCCGTCGGCGTTGATCCACATGTACGTGTGCGACGAGTAGCCGTTCATGTGCCGCCAGGTCCGCGGGACGCCGCGGTCCCCCATCAGCCAGGTGACCTGGTGGGCGGATTCCGGCGAGAGCGTCCAGAAGTCCCACTGCATGTCGTGGTCGCGCAGGTTGTTGTCGGCGCGGCGCTTCTGGGACCGGATGAAGTGCTGGAACTTCATCGGGTCCTTGACGAAGAAGACCGGCGTGTTGTTGCCGACCATGTCGTAATTGCCCTCGCTGGTGTAGAACTTCACCGCGAAGCCGCGCGGGTCGCGCCAGGTGTCCGGGCTGCCCCGTTCCCCCGCCACGGTCGAGAACCGGATCACCAGGTCGGTACGCGTGCCCGGCTGGAACACGGCCGCCTTGGTGTAGCGGCTCACGTCGTGGGTCACCTCGAAGTGGCCGAACGCGCCGCTTCCCTTCGCGTGCGGCTGGCGCTCGGGGATGCGCTCCCGGTTGAACTGGGCCATCTGCTCGATCAGATAGGCGTCGTGCAGCAGGATCGGTCCGCCGGGGCCGACGGTCAGTGAATGTTCGTCGCTCTCCGCCGGTGCGCCCGAGTCGGTGGTGGTGTGGATCTCGGTCATGACACTCCTTCTTCCCGGTCGGCGTCGGTGACCCGTTCTGGCCCCATATGGCGCGTGACCACGGACGCCGACGTCAAACGTCCTGCACCCCTCTTCTCGCCCCTTCTCCCCGAAACCCGCTCCTCACCTCGCGCCACTCGGAGCAGAACGGGTACCCGGACGGGACGGCCGAGATGTTCCCCCCGGGAGGCGTGATGCCAGGCTTCGGCGCCAGCGCGCTCGTCGTGATCGACATGATCAACACCTACGACCACGAGGACGCCGAACTGCTGAGACCCGCCGCCGAGCGGATCGTGCCCGTGCTGGCGGACCTGATCGGCCGGGCCCGGGACGCGGACGTGCCGGTGATCTACGCGAACGACAACTTCGGACTGTGGCGCTCCCACCACGGGGAACTGGTCGAGACCGCGCTGTCGCGCCCGTACGGGGGCCTGGTGGAGCCGATCCGGCCGGACGACGACTCGCTCTTCGTGGTGAAGGCCCGGCACTCGATCTTCTACGACACCCCCATGGCCTATCTGCTGTGGCGCCTGGACGTCGGCCTGGTGGTGCTGACCGGCCAGGTCACCGAGCAGTGCGTCCTGTACTCCGCCCTGGACGCGCACATCCGGCATCTGGAGGTCGCGGTGCCGAGGGACGCCGTCGCCTCGATCCATCCGCATCTGGGGGCCGCCGCGCTGGAAATGATGGAGCGCAACATGGGCGCCCGGATCGTGACGGCGCGGGAAGTGGACTTTCGGGGTACCCGAGGGCGCGTACCGGACGAAGCCGCGCACCAGGCCGGAGGCCGACCATGAGCACACACGTTCCCGACGGGTCCCTCGACGACCTGGTCACGGCCCTGCGCGCGGGGGTGGACGCCGAGGTCCGCTTCGACGCCGGCAGCCGGGGCGCCTACTCCACGGACGGCTCCAACTACCGTCAGGTCCCGCTGGGCGTGGTCGTCCCCCGGACCGTCGAGGCCGGTGCCCACGCGGTGGAGCTGTGCGCGCGCTTCGACGTCCCGGTGCTGTCGCGCGGCGGCGGGACGAGTCTCGCCGGGCAGACGACGAACGTCGCCGTGGTCATCGACTGGAGCAAGCACTGCAAGGCGCTGGTCTCCGTCGACCCCGACGCCCGCACCTGTGTGGTGGAGCCCGGCATCGTCCTGGACGAACTCAACCGGCGGCTCGCCGACCACCACCTCATGTTCGGCCCGAAGCCGTCGACCCACAGCCACTGCGCGCTGGGCGGCATGATCGGAAACAACTCGTGCGGGGCGTCCGCGCAGGCGTACGGGAAGACGGTCGACAACGTGCGCCGGCTGGAGGTGCTGACCTACGACGGCCTGCGGATGTGGGTGGGGCCCACCTCGCGGGAGGAGCGGGCGCGGATCGCCGCCGAGGGGGGCCGGCGGGCCGAGCTGTACGACGGTCTCGACCGCCTGGTCACCGAGTACCTCGGGGAGATCCGGCGCGGCTTCCCGAAGCTCCCGCGCCGGGTCTCCGGCTACAACCTCGACTCGCTGCTGCCCGAGAACGGCTTCGACGTGGCCAGGGCCCTGGTGGGCAGCGAGGGCACCCTGGTGACCGTCCTGCACGCCGAGCTCGACCTGGTGCCCGTACCGCCGTGCGAGTCGCTGCTGGTGCTCGGGTACGACGACATCTGCCGGGCCGCCGACGACGTCCCCGCGCTGCTGGAGCACTGCTCTCCCGGCCAGCTGGAGGCCCTGGACGGGCGGATGGCGCAGCTGATGCGCGAGGAGCACGCCTACCTCGACTCGCTGCGCACCCTCCCCGAGGCGGGCAGCTGGCTGCTGGTGCAGTTCACCGGGGACAGTCAGGACGACGTCGACGGACAGGCCGACGCCCTGCTGAAGGCGATCGGCAGGTCGGAGAAGGACGGCTCGGTCGCCTTCTCCGACGACCCGCGGCGCGAGCAGAAGATGCTCAGGGCGCGGGAGGCCGGGCTCGGGGTGACCGCCCGGCCGCCGGACGGCCGGGAGACCTGGGAGGGCTGGGAGGACTCGGCCGTGCCGCCCGAGCGTCTGGGCGACTATCTGCGGGATCTCAAAGCGCTGTTCGAGGATTTCGACTACGACCATCCGTCCCTGTACGGGCACTTCGGGCAGGGGTGTGTGCACACCCGGATCCCGTTCGGGCTGAAGACCGCGGAGGGCGTGGCGGACTTCCGGCGTTTCCTGGAACGGGCGGCCGACCTCGTCGTCTCGTACGGCGGCTCGCTGTCGGGCGAGCATGGTGACGGACAGGCCCGGGGCGAGTTGCTGACCCGGATGTTCGGGACCCGACTGGTGGGCGCCTTCGGCGAGTTCAAGGCGCTGTTCGATCCGGGCGACCGGATGAACCCGGGCAAGGTCGTCGATCCGCAGCCGGTGGACGGGCAGTTGCGGCTCGGACCCGACTGGCGGCCGCGGCCGCACGACACCCACTTCGGCTTTCCGCAGGACGACCACTCCTTCACCCGGGCCGTGCTGCGCTGTGTCGGCCTCGGCAACTGCCGTGGGCTGCACGGCGACGTGATGTGCCCCTCGTACCGGGCCACCCGGGAGGAGGAGCACTCGACCCGCGGGCGGGCCCGGCTGCTGTTCGAGATGCTCGACGGTCACCCCGACTCGGCGGTCGAGGACGGCTGGCGCTCGACCGAGGTCCGCGACGCCCTGGACCTCTGCCTGGCCTGCAAGGGCTGCAAGTCCGACTGCCCGACGGGCGTGGACATGGCCACGTACAAGGCCGAGTTCCTCGCCCATCACTACGCGGGCCGGCCGCGTCCCGCCGCCCACTACTCGATGGGCTGGCTGCCCGTCTGGGCCCGACTGGCCGAGCGGGCGCCGAAGCTGGCGAACAGCGCACTGCACGCGCCGGGGCTGGGCCGGGTCGGGAAGGCGCTCGCCGGGGTGGACGGGGCGCGTCGGCCCCCGGTGTTCGCCGAGCGCTCCTTCGTACGGTGGTGGCGCTCGCTCGGTGCCGGGCAGCCGGATCCGGCGGATCCCGCGACCGTGCTGCTGTGGCCGGACACCTTCAGCAACCGGTTCCACCCCTCGGTCGCGATGTCGGCGGTACGGGTACTGGAGGACGCCGGCTTCCGGGTCGCCGTCCCCGAGGCACCCGTGTGCTGCGGTCTGACCTGGATCTCGACCGGCCAACTCGCCATGGCGAAACGCGTGTTGCGTCGTACGCTGCGTACGCTGCGCCCCTATCTCGACGCGGGCACCCCGGTCATCGGTCTCGAGCCGTCCTGCACCGCCGTCTTCCGGTCCGACGCGCCCGAACTGCTGCCCGAGGAGCAGGACGTACGGCGGCTGGCGGAGCAGACCCGCACCTTCGCCGAGCAGCTCGTCGACCACGCTCCGGACGGCTGGCGGCCGCCCTTCCTCGCCCGGCAGGCGGTCGTGCAGACCCACTGCCACCAGCACGCGATCATGAAGTTCGACGCCGACCGCGAGCTCATGGACCGCGCCAGTCTCGACGCGGACGTCCTGGACGAGGGCTGCTGCGGTCTCGCCGGGAACTTCGGCTTCGAGCGCGGGCATCACGAAGTCTCCATGGCCGTCGGCGAGTTGGGGGTACTCCCGGCCGTGCGCGCGGCCGCCCCGGACAGCCTCGTGCTGGCCGACGGCTTCAGCTGCCGCACCCAGATCGAACAGGGCGGCACCGGACGCCGGGCCCTGCACCTCGCGGAGGCGCTGGCCCTCGCGCTCGACGGGCCCCTGCCGAGCGAGCATCCCGAACGGCTGGCCCGGCGGCCGTCCGAACCCTCCGGCACGGCCCGCTGGGCGGCCACCGCCGTCGCCGGGTCGCTCACGGCCACGGCCGCGCTGGGAGCCGTACGACGTCTGCGCCGCCGGTAAGCCGCACGTCACTCAGGACTCAAGGAAAGGTTTTCGAACATGTCGACGAAAGTCTCCGACTACCTCCTCCAGCGGCTGCGCGAGTGGGACGTGGAGCACGTCTTCGCCTACCCCGGCGACGGCATCAACGGCCTGCTCGCGGCCTGGGGACGGGCGGAGAACAAGCCCCGGTTCATCCAGTCCCGCCACGAGGAGATGTCCGCCTTCGAGGCCGTCGGCTACGCCAAGTTCTCCGGCCGGGTCGGCGTCTGCGCCGCCACCTCCGGGCCCGGCGCCATCCATCTCCTCAACGGCCTGTACGACGCCAAGCTCGACCACGTCCCCGTGGTCGCGATCGTCGGGCAGACCAACCGCAGCGCCATGGGCGGCTCCTACCAGCAGGAAGTGGACCTGGTGTCCTTGTACAAGGACGTCGCCTCGGACTTCTGCGAGATGGTCACCGTCCCCGAGCAGCTCCCGAACGTGCTGGACCGGGCGATGCGCACCGCCATGGCGCGCCGCTCACCGACCGCCCTGATCATCCCGGCCGACGTCCAGGAGCTGGACTACGAAGCGCCCGGACACGCCTTCAAGATGGTGCCCTCCAGCCTCGGCATGCCGCACTACGCGCCCGTGCCGGACGACGACGATCTGCGGCGGGCCGCCGACGTCCTCAACTCCGGCGGGAAGACCGCCATCCTGATCGGCCAGGGAGCACGCGCGGCCCGGACGGAGGTCAAGGAGGTCGCCGACCGGCTCGGCGCCGGAATCGCCAAGGCGCTGCTGGGCAAGGACGCCCTCGACGACGACCTGCCCTACGTCACCGGCGCGATCGGCCTGCTCGGCACCAGGCCGTCGTACGAGATGATGATGGAGTGCGACACCCTGCTCGTGATCGGGTCGTCCTTCCCCTACACCCAGTTCCTGCCCGAGTTCGGCAAGGCGCGGGCCGTGCAGATCGACCTCGATCCGCACATGGTCGGGATGCGCTACCCCTTCGAGGTCAACCTCGTGGGCGACGCCACCCGGACCCTGCGCCGGCTGCTGCCGCTGCTGGAGCAGATGGAGGACCCCTCCTGGCGGCAGAAGATCGAGGCCAACGTCAGGGACTGGTGGGAGGTCATGGAGCGGCGGGCCGCCGTCGGCGCCGACCCCGTCAACCCGGAGCTGGTCGCCCACACGCTCAGCGGGCTGCTCCCGGACGACGTGATGATCTCCTCCGACTCGGGCTCGGCCGCCAACTGGTACGCCCGGCACCTGAAGCTGCGGGACGGGATGCGGGGGACGCTGTCGGGGACGCTGGCCACCATGGGGCCGGGGGTGCCGTACGCCATCGGCGCCAAGTTCGCGCACGGCGACCGGCCGGCGATCGCGCTGGTCGGTGACGGGGCGATGCAGATGAACGGCATGGCCGAACTGATCACGGTCGCCAAGTACTGGCGGGAGTGGGAGGATCCGCGGCTGATCGTGGCCGTCCTCAACAACCGGGACCTGAACCAGGTGACCTGGGAGATGCGCGCGATGGAGGGCGCCCCGCAGTTCCTGCCCTCGCAGTCCATCCCGGACGTCGCGTACGCCGACTTCGCCGGCTCGCTGGGCCTGGCCGGGATGCGGATCGACAGCCCGGACGGGGTGCGGGGCGCCTGGGAGGCCGCGCTCGCCGCCGAGCGGCCGTGCGTGCTCGACTTCGTGACCGACCCGGCCGTGCCGCCGATCCCGCCGCACGCCACCCTCGACCAGATCGAGTCCGCCGCGGCCGCCGTCCTCAAGGGCGACAGCGACCGGGCGGCGATGGTCCGGCAGGGCTTCAAGGCGAAGGTGCAGGAGTTCCTGCCGCACCGGCACACCACGGGGCAGCGGTGAGCGACGCCCCGGTCGTCGAGCGGGTGGACGTCGCGGTCTACACCGTCCCGACGGACGCCCCCGAGGCGGACGGCACCCTGGCCTGGGACAGCACCACCCTCGTCCTGGTCACCGTGCGCTGCGGCGAGGTCACGGGGCTCGGCTACACGTACGCCCCGGCGGCCGCCGCGAAGGCCGTCGACGAGCTGCTCGCCCCCGCCGTCACCGGCCTGCCCGCCCCCGACGTGCCGCGCGCCAACGAGGCCATGCAGCGCGCGGTGCGCAACGCCGGCCTGCCGGGGATCGCGGCCCAGGCGGTCTCGGCCGTGGACATCGCTCTGTGGGACGCCAAGGCCCGGCTGCTGGGGCTGCCGCTCGTCACCCTCCTGGGCGCGGCCCGCGACGAGGTGCCCGTGTACGGCAGCGGCGGCTTCACGACGTACGACGAGGACCGGCTGGACCGGCAGCTGCGCGGCTGGGCGGACGGGGAGGGCATCCCCCGCGTCAAGATCAAGATCGGGGAGTCCTGGGGACGGTGCGAGGTCCGGGACCTGCGTCGGGTGGCACGGGCCCGGGAAAGCGTCGGTGACGCCGCGGAGCTGTACGTGGACGCCAACGGGGGGTACGGCGCGAAGCAGGCGGTGCGGGTGGCGGCCGGGCTGGACGGTCAGGGCGTCACCTGGTTCGAGGAGCCGGTCTCCTCCGACCACCTGACGGACCTCGCGTTCGTCCGCGGCCGGGTCACGGCCGACGTCACGGCGGGCGAGTACGGCTACACGCTGCCCTACTTCCGGCGGATGCTGGCAGCCGGGGCCGTCGACTGTCTCCAGGCGGACGCCACCCGCTGCGGCGGGATCACCGTCTGGCTGCGCGTCGCCGCGCTCGCCCTGAGCCACGGGCTGGAGATCTCCGGCCACTGCGCCCCGCACGCCCACGCGCACCCGGCGGCCGGTGTGCCCAATCTGCGGCACCTGGAGTGGTTCCACGACCACGTCCGCATCGAGCGCCTGCTGTTCGACGGGACGCTCGATCCGGCGGGCGGTGTCCTCGCCCCGGGCCGGGACGGCGCGCCGGGGCTCGGGCTGAGCCTGGACGCCGAGCGGGCCCGGCCGTACCGCGTGGGGTGAACACACGGTACGGACGACGGCCGGCCGTCAGCGGGCCGCTTCGCCCTGGGCGACCTCGATCTCGTGGTGGAAGTCCAGGACGCCGGCGGACGCGGCGGTGCCGGACAGCAGCGCGCAGGCGGCCAGCAGGGCGGCGACGCGGTGCGGCACCCGGGACGGGCGGCCGGGCGGGGTGAGGAGGGCGGCGACCCGCTGCGGGACGGGGCCGGTCGTGGCCGCGGAGGCGAAGTCCGGGCGGGGCGAGGGGGCGGCGTTGCCCGCCAGGGCGGCGCGCGCGATGGCGTGGGCGGTCAGGCGCCGGTCGCCGACCGCGCTCGCGGCGGCCTCGTCGGCGGCGCGCTCGGCGGCCAGCCGGATCGCTTCGCGGGCCGGGCGCAGCGCGGGGTGGCAGTGCGCGGCGAGTTCGGCGGCGGCGAGGAAGTAGTGGTGTCCGCCGGCGTTGTGCGCACGCTCGTGGGCGAACAGGGCGTCGCGCTCCCTGGGGCCGAGGCTGCGCAGCATCGCGGTGGTGACGACGATGCGGTGCGGGCGGCCGGGCAGGGCGTAGGCGTCCGGGTGCGGGGAGTCGACCACGCAGAGGTCGCCGGCGGCGGGGCGCCGGCCGGCCTGCCGGCGGGCGACGCGGAACGCCCTCGACTGGCGCAGCGCGGAGCGCACGAGCGTGACCGCGCCGAGGGTCAGCGCGCCGGTGGCCAGCGCGGCGGCGGGCAGGACGACGAGGTCGGAGGGGGCGTTCAGCGGGTGGACCAGTTCGCCGAGCGCGGCGAAGGCGGGCACCCGGAGCACCCCGGTCAGGACCAGGGCGCCCAGCGAGGCCACGCAGGCGCCCGCGAGCACCAGGACACAGACGGTGAGGGTCCACAGCGCGACGACGGGCCGTACCCCCTCCAGGGCGCGCCGGGCCAGCGGCGGCACCGCGAAGGGCAGCAGCAGGGGGGCGATCAGCAGGGTGACGGTCATGCCTCGTCCGCCTCCAGGAGCTGGCGCAGCACCCGCTCGTCGTCCGGCCCGAGCTGGGCGACGAAGCGGGCGAGGACCGTCTCACGGTCGCTGTCGCGGTCGAGCTCGGTGTGCATCCGGCGGGCGGTCAGGCCCTGGGGGTCCTGGGCCGGGTGGTAGGCGAAGCCCCGGCCCTGCCGCTCCCGCTGCACGACGCCCTTCTCGTGCAGTCTGGTCAGGATCGTCGTCACGGTCGTACGGGCCAGGCCGGAGCCGAGGTCGAGTTGCACCTGTCCCGCCGTGAGCGGCAGGTCCGCGGCCCACAGCACGGCCATGACGGCGGCCTCCAGCTCACCCGCCGGCCGACGTTCGTCCTTGGCTTCGGTCATGGGAACGAACCTCCCCCCACATTCGTCTACAGTGTCGTAGACCGTCTACATCATTGTAGTCATTCGAGCAGTTGTTCACGCGGTTGTACAAGCAGTCGTTCCCGCTGTCACCCACCGGAAGGCCTCGCGTCGATGACCACCTCACTCCACCTATCGTCGCAGCTCGCCGTCAACGTGCTCGACGCACGGTCGCTGCTGGCCGCCTTCGGGGTGCTCGGCGTGGGCGTGGTGCTGTTCGCCGAGACGGGGCTGCTGATCGGCTTCTTCCTGCCCGGCGACTCCCTGCTGTTCACCGCGGGCCTGCTGTGCACCGGCAGCGCCGACCGCGGGGTGAAGCTGTCGCTGGGACCGCTGCTGGTGGTCGCGGCGGTGAGCGCGCTGGCCGGTTCACAGGTCGGCTACCTGCTCGGCCGGAAGGCGGGCGGGACCCTGCTGGCCCGCACCCGCTCGGTGCGGCTGCGCGAGGGCGCCGAGCGCGCGGAGGAACTGCTCGAGCGGTACGGGTACGCGAAGGCGATCCTGCTGGCCAGATTCGTTCCGGTGGTCCGGACCGTGCTCAACCCGGTCGCCGGCGCACTGAACGTGCCGGGGCGGGTCTTCACCGTGTGGCAGGTGGCCGGCGGCCTGGTCTGGACACTGGGCCTGACCCTCGCGGGGTACGCGCTCGGCTCCTCGGTCCCGAACGTGGACCACTATCTGCTCCCGCTGGTCGCGCTGATCGTCGCGGTGTCGCTGCTCCCGCTCGCCGCGGAGCTGTACCGCGGCCGACGGGCCGCGCGGACGGGCGGTACGGGGACCGCGCGCGCCGACGGTCCGACGGACGGTCCGACGGACGGTACGGGGACCGCGCGCGCCGACGGTCCGACGGACGGTACGGGGGCCGGGCGGACCGGCGCGAAGGCGACGGAGCGCTGATGGGCCCGGCTCCGCTCCTCCGTATCAGTATCCGTGTCCGTGTGCCGGAGGCCGTCTCGTGAGACGCGCGGACGTCACCGAGCTGTCGGGCAGCGTGGGGCTCGGGGCCTGGACCGCGTTCGGCCTGCTGACCCTGGCCGTCGTCGGCGCCGACGGCGCCCCGCTGTTCCTGGACGACACGCTGCACTCCTGGTCGCTGGCCCACCGCCCGGCCGTGGCCGTGACGGTCGCCCGCGCGCTGACCGCCACCGGGACCGGCGTGATCGCGTACCTGCTCGCCACGCTGGCCGGGGTACTGCTCGGCCGCACCCCGCGACAGCGGTTGACCGGCGTCGCGCTCGCCGTCGGCTGTCTCGTCTCGGGCCAGTTGCTGCGGTACACCGTGATGGTCCTGGTGCACCGGCCACGCCCGCCGCGGCAGGACTGGGCGACGCGCGCCTCGGGCTGGTCCTTCCCCTCCGGCCACACCACCACGGCGACACTGACGGCCGGACTGCTGATACTCGTGCTGACCGTGAGCGCCCCACGCGGCGGCACCGCGCTGCGCGTCGCCGTCGGCTGCTGGGGCGTACTGGTCGGCCTGACCCGCGTCTACCTCGGCGTCCACTGGTTCACCGACGTCGTCGGCGGCTGGCTCTTCGGCCTGGGCTGGCTCGGGGTGTGCCTGTGCGCGGTGTCGCGGTGGCTGCCCGCCGGCCTCCTCACCCGTCCGCCCTCGGCCGCCCCGGAAGAGCCGGGCCGCCACACCATGCAGGAGGACCATGAACCCCCGCATCCTGGTCGTCGAGGACGATCACGCCCTGCGTGACGTACTGGTGCGCGGACTGCGGGAGGAGGAGTTCCGGCCCGTGCCCGCCGCCGACGGCGCCACCGCGCTGCGGCTGGCCGACGCCGGAGGCCTGGCCGCGGCCGTGCTGGACGTCGGGCTGCCCGACGCGGACGGGCGGGACGTGTGCCAGGCGATGCGGGCCAACGGTTTCGCCGCCCCCGTCCTGTTCCTGACCGCGCACCACCGGCTCGCCGACCGGCTGTCGGGGTTCTCCGCGGGCGGCGACGACTATCTGCCGAAGCCGTTCCACCTCGCCGAGCTCGTCGCCCGGCTGCGGGCCGCCGTCCGCCGCGCCGGACCCGCTCCGACCGCCGCGGCCGGCGACCTGGTCCTGGACGCCGTACGGCACACGGTCACGGTGCACGGCAGCCGTGTCGAGCTGACGCCGACCGAGTTCCGGCTGCTGGCCGCGCTCATGTCCGCGGCCGGGGACATCGTGCGCCGACGTGAGCTGGTCCGGGCGGGGTGGCCGGAGGGCGCCCAGGTCAGCGACAACACGCTCGACCAGTACCTGACCCGGCTGCGCCGCAAGCTGCGCGACGCGGGCAGCCGGCTCACCGTCACCACGGCCCGCGGAATCGGTCACCGTCTGTCATGAGGAGCCCGCTCCCCCACCTCGTACCGCGCACCCTGCGCGGCCGGCTCTCCCTGGTCGCGCTCACCACCGCGGCCCTGCTGATGACGATCCTGACCGTGGTGTTCAACACCGTCGTCCGGCACCACCTCCAGGCCCAGGCGGACGACGAGCTGCGCGCCCGCGCGGCCGCCGTCGCCACGACCGTCGACACCGGCGGCCGTACCGTACGCGTCCTGGAGGCTTCCGACGACGGACTCCTCGACACCAACGTGTGGATCTACGCCGGGCCCACGACGGTCGAACAGCCCCCCTCCCCGGCCCCCGAGATCGGCCGGGCGGCCGGGCTGCTCGCGGCCCGGGCCGACGGGGACTGCACGACCGTCGAGGGCGACCGGCCGGTCCGGCTGTGCGCCCGGCCCGTGCCGCACGGCAGGCTCGCGGCGACCGTGGTGACGGCCCTGGACCTGTCGCCGTACCGCAGCTCGGCGGATCTGCTGCTGCTCGGCTCGCTCGCCCTCGACGCGGTGATGCTCGCCTGCACCTACGCCCTGACCCGGCTGGCCGTCGGGCGGGCGCTGCAGCCCGTGCGGGACATGAGCGACCAGGCCATACGGTGGAGCGCGGTGGAGTCCGAGCGGCGCTTCGGCACCGTGGCGCAGCCCGCCGAACTCGCCCGCCTCGGAGCCTCGCTGGACTCGCTCCTGAATCGCATCCGGGCCGTCCTGCGGCACGAGCGGCGGCTGACCGGGGAGCTCTCGCACGAACTGCGCACCCCGCTGAGCCGGATCATCGCCGAGCTCGACTGGTGGCGTTCCCGGCCGCGTACGGAGGCCGAGACGCTGGCCGCGCACCGCACGATCACCGAGGCCGCCGAGTCGATGCGGACCATCTGCGACACGCTGTTGGGCGACGCCCGGGAGGAGGCCAGGGACGACGCGGCGACCGCTCCCGGCACGGCCGAGGTACTGCCCGTGCTGCGCCGGCTCGCCGCGCAGCAGACGGGCCCGGTGCGGTCGAGGGTCGTCGTCACCGCGGCGGACGACCGGCTGGAGGCCGGCGTGTCCCCCGCCCTTCTGGAACGGATCGTCGGCCCGCTCCTCGCCAACGCGCTGCGGTACGCGCGCTCGGGCGTCACCCTGCACGTCCGGCACACCTGGCCCGGACACCCCCTGCCCGACACCGAGTCCGGCGGGCCCGCCGGACCTGCCGGACCCACCGCCGTCCACGCCGGACCCACCGCCGTCCACTCCGTGTCCGCCGTACGGATCGACGTCACCGACGACGGACCGGGCGTACCGGAGGCGTTCCTCGGGCAGCTGTTCCAGCCGGGCCGGCGCGCCGATCCGTACGACGGGCACGGCGGAGCGGGCCTCGGGCTGCCGCTGGCGCGGCGCCTGGCCCGCTCGGTCGGCGGCGAGGTGCACCACGACCCCGCGCACACCGCGGGGGCGAGGTTCACGGTCACCCTGCCCGCCGGGTGAGCCCTCCGGACCCGGCCCTGCCAGCGGCACCGCCCTGCGCGTCCGCGTCCGCACCGCCATCGGCTTCCGTGACGTCCTTGCGCGTCACCGTCAGGTACACGACCAGACCGAGGATGACCGCCAGGAACAGCGCGCTGGTGACGACCGTGCCCAGGCCCAGCTTCGCGTCGAGGAGGTCGGCGGCCGTCTCGCCGACCGTCGTGCACAGCACCTTGACGATCCAGAAGTGGACGATCGCCCCCGGGACCTCGCTCCGGAGCAGCCGGCGGCCGGAGAGGGTGCGGGATGTCATGCGCCCGACGCCGCCACCGGGAACCTGAACGCGTCCTGAGGGCCGGGCGGCAGGTCGCCCACCTCGCGCTTCACACCGGGTGACCCCCTATACACGCCGTGTATACCGTCTATGTATAGTCGCCGCATGCCTTCTCTGACCAAGAAGATCCTGAGCCGCACGGCGAAGAACAAGACGAAGGAAACGGGGGCAGGGTTGCGTGCCGTCACCGTCTCGGCGGCGGCCGTCTCCCTGGCACTGGCCCTGACCGGGTGCACCCGGCTGGAGACCACGGCGCCGAGCACCGCCCGCGCCCACCCCACCGTCCAGGCCCGCTACGGAAGCGTCGACTGCCGCAGGGCGAAGTGCATCGCGCTCACCTTCGACGCCGGGCCGAGCGAGCACTCCGCCCGGCTGCTGGACATCCTGAAGGAGAAACAGGTCCACGCGACGTTCTTCCTGTTGGGCAAGCGCCACATCGAGAAGTACCCGGAGCTCGTCAGACGCATGGCGGCCGAGGGTCACGAAGTCGCCAGCCACACCTGGGACCACCGGATCCTCACCGAGATCGAACCGGACGAGATACGTGCGGAACTGGAGCGGCCCAACGAGGAGATAGAGCGCCTCACCGGACACCGGCCGACCCTGATGCGCCCGCCGCAGGGCCGCACCGACGACACCGTGCACAGGATCTGCCGCGAGCTCGGCATGTCGGAGGTCCTGTGGAGCGTGACCGCGAAGGACTACACGACGAACGACTCCGACCTGATACGCGAGCGGGTCCTCGCGCAGTCGTCCCGTGACGGGATCATCCTGCTGCACGACATCTACCCCGGAACCGTGCCCGCGGTGCCGGGGATCATAGACGCGCTCAAGGAGCGGGGATACGTGTTCGTCACCGTGCCGCAACTGCTGGCACCGGGCAGGGCGGAACCCGGGGAGGTGTACCGCCCCTGAGGGGCCCTCAGGGCGTGCGGGGGCCTTCGGGGCCGTCCCCTCGTACGTCTCGTCGACGACCGCGCACTGGGCGAATCGGGTGACGCGAGGGCGAACGCCCTGGTGTCACCGCCCACTTGCCTACGATCGGCCCGTGGTCGACTTCCAGCTCGTACGCACGGTGCCGCTCGCCCTCGACGAGGCATGGCGCCGGCTCACGGTGTGGCCCCGGCACGGCGACGTGGTCCCGTTGACCCGGGTCACCGTGGTCACACCCCCGCCGACCCGCGTGGGCACCCTGATCGTCGCGCGTTCCGGGATCGGTCCGCTCGCCTTCGACGACCGGATGGAGGTCACCGTCTGGCGGCCGCCGGACGGCGACGAGGCGGGCCTGTGCCGGCTGGAGAAGCGGGGCCGGATCGTCCTGGGCTGGGCCGAGATCGAGGTGCGGCCGGGGCCCGGCGGGCGGGCGCGGGTGATCTGGCGCGAGGAGCTGCGGGTGCGACTGCTGCCGTCCTTCTGCGACCCCCTGCTGCGCTCGGCGGCGCGCACGGTGTTCGGACGGGCGGCCAACCGCCTGCTGCGCAGGCCCTGATACCCGCCGCGCGCCTGCGGACGGGAGGCGGACCGCACCGCTTCGTGCCGGGTGCCCGACCCCCTGGCCGGGCACCCCGCCGCGTGCGAGGGTGGGCGGATGACACCGGGGAATGCGACGGCAGGGACGGCAGGGCACACGGGGGCGGCGGGGGAAGCGGGACGGGCGGGCGCGGTGGCGGACGCGCGGGAGGCGGAGGAGGCCGAGGCCCTGGCGGCGGACGCCCTGCGCTGGCTGCTCGGCACCGCGCGGGACACCGGCGACGGCGGTCTGGGCTGGCCCGTGCGCCCCTCGGACGCCGACACCGACCCGATGCTCTACAACGGGACGGCCGGTGTCGTCCCGGCGCTCCTGGAGGCGTGGCGGCACTTCGGCGACGACGCCTACGCCGACGCCGCACTGCGCGCGGCGCGCTCCCTCGCCGCCGCCGTCGACGAACACCCTGACTGCTCGCTGTACTTCGGCCTCACCGGGATGGCCCTGGTGCTGCGGGCCGTCGAGCGCGACCTGGGCGAGCGCGCGGCGGGGGCCGCGGCGGACCGGGCCCTGCGACGAGTGCGGTCCGGCTTCGACGGCAGCCGCTGGGGCGAGCTGTACGAGCTGATGGGCGGCAACGCGGGCATCGGTCTGGGCGCGCTGGCGGCGGGCGACGCCGAACTCGCCGTACTCGCCCTGGAGCCCTACGTGCGTACGGCGGAGCCGACCGGGGCGGGTGTCACCTGGGAGTTCAAGCGCGGCGTGGCGGCCCGGCTGCACCATGTCTCGCACGGCACCCTCGGGATCGCCTACGCCCTGGCCCGGGTCGGGACGGACACCGGCCGCGCGGACCTGGTCGAGCGGGCGCGGGCCGGGGTCGCGGACGTGGTGGCCCGGGACGTGGGCGGGCCCGCGGGCTTCCTCGTCCCGCACTCCGATCCGCAGTACCTCCCCGATCTGATCGGGCGGTTCAGCTACGGCTGGTGTCACGGCCCGGCCGGTGACGCCCAGGTCTTCCGGCTGTTCAGGGACGTCCTCGGCGAGCCCGGCTGGTCCGCCCTCGCCGACCGCTGCTGGCACAGCGTCACCCACTCGGGGCTACCGCACCGCTCACGTCCCGGTTTCTGGGACAACAACGGCCGCTGCTGCGGCACTTCGGGCGTACTGGCGCTGGCCTGCGACCGGCTGGCCGAACAGGGGGACGCCCCGGACTTCGCCCGGCTCCTGGTCGCGGACCTCGCCGCGCGGGCGACCCGGGACGCCGAGGGGGCACGCTGGTCGAACGTGGAGCACCGGGCCACCCCGAGCGAGCTCGAACCGCAGACCGGATGGGCGATGGGCAGCGCGGGCGTCGCCCGCGAACTGCTGCGCTACGCGCGGGTGCGGCGGGGCGGCGACCCGCGCTACGCGTTCGCCTGGCCGGACCAGCCGCCGGTGTCCATGGGAGCGGCGGACACCGCGGGTCTGCAGTAACGGCTGGGCCCGGACGGGTGGTTCAGGCCACCGAACCGATCCGGACCGGCGGCGGTGACGTCGACGGCACTGCTGACACCGCTGGCACCGCCTTCGTCGACGCGACGTCGTGATGGATCGGTGCGTCGTGGTGGATCGGGGTGCGCGCGCCGGTCAGGGAGACCCCGCTGCCGCCGTGCCGGGCTGCGACGATCTCCGCCGCGATCGACAGCGCGGTCTCCTCGGGCGTACGGGCGCCGAGGTCGAGGCCGATGGGTGATCTGAGCCGCGCCAGCTCCGGTTCCGTCACCCCGACCTCCCGCAGCCGCCGGTCGCGGTCCAGATGGGTGCGACGCGAGCCCATCGCGCCGACGTAGGCGACCGGGAGCCGCAGCGCCAGGCGGAGCAGGGGTACGTCGAACTTGGCGTCGTGGGTCAGTACGCACAGGACGGTACGGGCGTCGACGTCCGTGCGCTCCAGGTACCGGTGGGGCCACTCGACGACGATCTCGTCGGCCTCCGGGAAGCGGACGCGGGTCGCGAACACCGGGCGGGCGTCGCACACCGTCACACGAAAGCCGAGGAACTTGCCGATCCTGACCAGGGCCGAGGCGAAGTCGATCGCGCCGAAGACGATCATCCGGGGCGGCGGCACCGACGACTCGACCAGCACCGTGAGCGGTGCTCCGCAGCGTGAGCCCTGCTCTCCTATCTCCACGGTGCCGGTGCGGCCCGCGTCCAGCAGTGCCCGTGCCTCGGCCGCGACCGTGCGGTCCAGTTCGGGGTGGGCGCCGAAACCGCCCTCGTACCCGCCGCCGTACCCGCTCTCGCGCCGGCTCTCGTGCCCATCGGCGTATCCGCCCCCGGGCCGGACGAGCAGGGCGCGCCCCGAGAGTTCCGCCGGGCCCCGCACGATCCGCGCCACCGCCGCCGCCTCGCCGCGCGCGGCGGCGGCCAGCGCGGCCGCGGCCACCGGCCGGACCGGATCGCCCGCCCGTACCGGGGTGACGAGGACGTCGAGGACTCCCCCGCAGGTCAGACCGACGGCGAAGGCGTCCTCGTCGCTGTAGCCGAACCGTTCCAGGACCGCTTCGCCGTCCTGGAGGGCCTGGCGGCACAGGTCGTACACCGCACCCTCCACACACCCGCCGGAGACCGAGCCGATCGCCGTGCCGTCGGCGTCCACCGCGAGGGCGGCGCCCGGCCGGCGGGGCGCGCTGCCCCCGACGGCCACCACGGTGGCGACGGCGAAGTCACGGCCCTGCTCGACCCACCGGTGCAGCTCCGCGGCGATGTCCAGCATGTCTCGGTCTCCTTGTCTGCCGGGCGGTCCAGGTCCTGGGCGGATCAGGTCAGGTGCTCCTGCGCCGTCCCGGTCAGGTGCTCGGGGCGTACCGGTGTCCGGGCGAGCTCCAGACCCGTCGCGGCCCGGATGGCCGCGAGGACCGCCGGGGTGGACGACAGGGTCGGGGCCTCGCCGACGCCGCGCAGCCCGTACGGGGCGTGCTCGTCGGCGAGTTCGAGCACGTCGACCGGGATGGTGGGCGTGTCGAGGATGGTGGGGATCAGGTAGTCCGTGAAGGAGGGGTTCCTGACCTTCGCCGTCCTCGGGTCGACGATGATCTCCTCCATGACCGCCATGCCCAGGCCCTGGGTGGTGCCGCCCTGGATCTGGCCGACGACGGACAGCGGGTTGAGCGCCTTGCCGACGTCCTGGGCGCAGGCCAGCTCCACCACCTTGACCAGGCCGAGTTCGGTGTCGACCTCGACGACGGCGCGGTGCGCGGCGAAGCTGTACTGGACATGGCCGTTGCCCTGGCCGGTGCGCAGGTCGAAGGGCTCGGTCGGCCGGTGCCGCCACTCCGCCTCGACCTCGACGCTCTCCTCGCCGAGGACGTCCGCCAGGTCCCGCAGCACCTCGCCGCCGTCGGTGACGACCTTGCCGCCCTCCAGCAGCAGTTCGGCCGTGGCCCAGGCGGGGTGGTACGTGCCGAACTTGCGGCGGCCCAGTTCCAGCACCTTCTCGCGGACCAGTTCGCAGGCGTGCCTGATCGCGCCGCCGGTGACGTAGGTCTGCCGGGAGGCGGAGGTCGAACCGGCCGAACCCACCCTGGTGTCGGCGGGGTCGATGGTCACCCGGGTGACGCCCAGTTCGGTGCGGGCGATCTGCGCGTGGACGGTGACACCGCCCTGGCCGACCTCCGCCATCGCGGTGTGCACGGTGGCGACGGGCTCGCCGGCGACGACCTCGATCCGGACCTTCGCCGTGGAGTAGTCGTCGAAGCCCTCGGAGAAGCCGACGTTCTTGATGCCGACCGCGTAGCCGATGCCGCGTACGACGCCCTCGCCGTGCGTGGTGTTGGACAGGCCGCCGGGCAGCTGCCGTACGTCCGCGCCCTCGCTGCTCTCCCACTGGCGCTCCGGCGGCAGCGGCATCGCCTTGACGCGGCGCAGGAGTTCGGCGACCGGCGCCGGGGAGTCGACGCGCTGCCCGGTGGGCAGGAGCGTGCCCTGCTCCATGGCGTTGCGCCGGCGGAACTCCACCGGGTCCAGGCCGAGTCGGGCGGCCACCTTGTCCATCTGCGCCTCGTAGGCGAAGCACGCCTGGACCGCGCCGAAGCCGCGCATGGCGCCGCAGGGCGGGTTGTTGGTGTAGAGGGCGACGGCCTCGATGTCGACGTCGTCGACGGCGTACGGGCCGACGCCCAGGGAGGAGGCGTTGCCGACGACCGCGGGGGACGCGGAGGCGTAGGCGCCGCCGTCGAGGACGATGCGGCACTTCACATGGGTCAGCTTGCCGTCCTTGGTCGCCCCGTGCTCGTAGTGCAGGCGGGCCGGGTGGCGGTGGACGTGGCCGAAGAAGGACTCGAACCGGTTGTAGACCATCTTGACCGGTCTGCCGGTGCGCAGCGCCAGCAGACAGGCGTGGATCTGCATCGACAGGTCCTCGCGGCCGCCGAACGCGCCGCCGACGCCGGCCAGCGTCATGCGCACCTTGTCCTCGGGCAGGCCGAGCACGGGCGCGATCTGGCGCCGGTCGGAGTGCAGCCACTGGGTGGCGATGTAGAGGTGGACGCCGCCGTCCTCGTCGGGCACGGCGAGCCCGGACTCGGGGCCGAGGAAGGCCTGGTCCTGCATGCCGAAGCAGTAATCGCCCCGGACGATCACGTCGGCCCGTTCCGCGGCCGCGTCGGCGGCGCCGCGGACGATCGGCTGGCGGTGCAGGACGTTCGGGTGCGGGACATGACTGGCGTAGTGGTCGGTGCGGCCCTCGTGGACCAGGACCGCGTCCGGCGCGGTGGCGGAGGCCTCGTCGGTGACGACCGGGAGTTCGCGGTACTCGACCTTGATCTTCGCGGCGGCGCGGCGCGCGGTCTCCGGGTGGTCGGCGGCGACGATCGCGACGGGTTCGCCGTGGTGGCGCACCTTGCCGTGGGCGAGGGCCGGGGTGTCCTGGATCTCCAGGCCGTAGTGCTTCACGTCGGCCGGCAGGTCGTCGTACGTCATGACGGCGTGGACGCCGGGCTGGGCGAGGGCCTCGCTCGTGTCGATCGAGACGATCTCGGCGTGCGCGAGGGGGGAGCGCAGGATCTGGCCCCAGAGCATGTCCTCGTGCCACAGGTCGGAGGAGTACGCGAACTCGCCGGTGACCTTGAGGGTGCCGTCCGGGCGGAGGGTGGACTCGCCGATGCCACCCCTGGTCCGGGAGCCCTGGGTGAGGGTGGTGGGAACGCCGTTGGTCGGCATGGTCAGACCGCCTCCGCCTGCCGGGCGGCCGCGAGGCGGACCGCGTCCATGATCTTCTCGTAGCCCGTGCAGCGGCACAGGTTGCCCGAGAGCGCCTCGCGGATGTCCGCGTCGGTGGGGTCGGGGTTGCGCTCCAGCATCTCGTCGGCCGCGACCAGCAGGCCCGGGGTGCAGAAGCCGCACTGGACGGCGCCGGCGTCGATGAACGCCTGCTGGACCGGGGCGAGTTCGACGCCCTCGCCGGTGTGCGCGTGCTGCCCCTTGGCGGCCCAGCGCCTGGCCTCGTCGAGCGGGGTCCCGGCGGGGCCCGGAGTCCCCGCGGCGCGGCTTCCGGGGCCGGTGGCCGCGGCGGGGGCGGCCGCGGTGGGGGCGGTGGGGGCGGGGCAGCCGCCGCGCTCCGCGCGCTGTCTGGCGTACTCCGCCAGGCCCTCGACCGTGACGACGTCACGGCCCTCGACCTGGCCCGCCGCCACCAGACAGGAGCACACCGGCACACCGTCGAGGCGGACCGTGCAGGAGCCGCACTCGCCCTGCTCGCAGGCGTTCTTGGAGCCGGGCAGACCCATGCGCTCGCGCAGGACGTACAGCAGGCTCTCGCCCTCCCATACGTCGTCGGCCTCCTGCGGGCAGCCGTTGACGGTGAAACTGACGCGCATTACGCGACTCCCTCCGTGCGGGCGGCGGTGCCGCGGTAGGACTCCCAGGTCCAGGTCAGCGTGCGGCGGGCCATCACGGCGACCGCGTGCCTGCGGTAGCTCGCGGTGCCCCGGACGTCGTCGATCGGGTTGCAGGCGGCCGAGCAGAGGTCGGCGAACTGCTTGGCGACCGAAGGAGTGATGATCTTCCCGTTGTCCCAGAAGCCGCCCTCGTCGAGCGCCGCGGTCAGGAACTCCTCCGCCACCCTGGCCCGGACCGGGGTGGGGGCGGCGGAGCCGATGCCGGTGCGCACCGTGCGGGTCTCGGGGTGCAGGGCCAGACCGAAGGCGCAGACCGCGATGACCATGGCGTTGCGGGTGCCGACCTTGGAGAACTGCTGGGGCCCGTCGGCCTTGGCGACATGGACCGCGCGGATCAGTTCGTCGGCGGCGAGGGCGTTGCGCTTCACGCCGGTGTAGAACGCGTCGATCGGGATCATGCGCGTACCGCGCACCGACGCGACCTCGACCTCGGCGCCCGCGGCCAGCAGGGCGGGATGGGCGTCGCCCGCCGGGGAGGCGGTGCCGAGGTTGCCGCCGACCCCGCCGCGGTTGCGGATCTGCGGGGAGGCGACCGTGTGCGAGGCGAGGGCCAGGCCGGGCAGCTCGCCGCGCAGGTTCTCCATGATCTTCGTGTACGGGACCGAGGCGCCCAGCCGCACGCTCCGCTCGCCGACCTCCCACTCGTAGAGATCTCCGACACGGTTCAGGTCGAGCAGGTATTCGGGCCGCCGGTGGTCGAAGTTGATCTCGACCATCACGTCGGTGCCGCCCGCGATCGGCACGGCGCTGGGGTGCTCGGCCTTGGCGGCGAGCGCCTCCTCCCAGCTGGCGGGGCGAAGGAAGTCCATGACCGGCTCTCTTCTTCGTCTCGTTCGTCTTCGTCTCGTTCGTCTTCGTCTCGCGAGTCGTCGTCCTGTGGGTCGTCGTCTCGTGAGCCGTCCGGATCCGAGCCGGTCAGGGTGCGGCGGGCCGGGCTCGTTCCTGTGCTGTTCACGCGAAGTGGGCTCAGTACACCGCCCGGTACTCCAGTGGGGTCAGTCACGGAAACCATGAAGGAGTTGGCTGGCCAGCACGGGCATCTTGTAGATTCGTATGAACGGAGGCCATCAGTAACCTCCGGGTTTTCCTGTGGAAACGTGAGACGCGCCCCGCCATCCCGGGACGACCGGTTCCCGCGCCGAGCACCCTCTCGCCGGGTGCTCACCACAAACGCCTTCAGGATTCATCGTAGATTTCGAGACAAGGAACGGCGGCGACGAGAATGCGGCTGCGCGCACTGCTGGACACCGACGCGCTGGGGCTGCGGCTGCTCGGCGGCGAGGACGAGCTGGACCGCACCGTGCAGGGTGTGATGACCACCGACCTCAGGGATCCCAGCCGCTATCTGGCCGGCGGTGAGCTGGTGCTCACGGGGCTGGCCTGGCGCCGGGACGCCGAGGACTCCGAACCGTTCGTACGGACCCTGGCGGGGGCCGGGGTGGCGGGCGTCGCGGCCGGTACCGCGGAGTTCGGGTACGTGCCCGAGGACCTGGTCGTGGCCTGCGCCCGGCACCGGATGCCGCTGTTCGCGGTGCACGAGTCGGTGGCGTTCGCGACGATCACCGAGCATGTGGTGCGGCAGGTGTCCGGGGAGCGCGCCGGGGACCTCGCGGCCGTGGTCGACCGGCACCGCCGGCTGATGACCTCGGGCCCGACGGGCGGCGGCCCGGACGTGGTCCTGGACCTGCTCCGCTCGGACCTGGATCTGCGCGCCTGGGTCCTCTCCCCCGCCGGCCGGCTGATCGCGGGCCCGAAGGCGGCGGGCCCTGAGCTGCCGGCCGAGGCGTGCGCCCGGCTCGCGGCGGAACACCTGGGCGCCGCCCGCGCGGGCCGGCACACGCCCCACCGGGTGGCGCTCGGCTCCGCCACCTACTCGCTGTTCCCGATCCGCGGCGGCGGCCGCTCGGCGCAGGGCTCCCGGGACGTGCGCGAGAGCGTGCTGTCCGACTGGCTGCTGGCGGTGGAGGCGGACGCCGGGGACTGGCCCGAGGAGCGGCTCGACCTGCTCCAGGGCGTCACCCAGCTGATAGCGGTCGAGCGGGACCGGCGGGAGGCGGCGCGCACGGTCCGGCGGCGGCTGGCCCAGGAGATCCTCGAACTGGTGCAGACGGGCGCCGCGCCCGCCGAGCTGGCGGCGCGGCTGCGGGTCGCCGCCCCGGTGCTGCTGCCGGGCCTGGGGGCGGCCCCGCACTGGCAGGTGGTCGTGGCCCGGGTCGAGTGGGAGGGCGGCACCGTCGACGGCGGCCAGGCCGCCCAGTCGCTGCTGGAGGAGATCCTGGTCGACCCGCTCGCCACCGGCGCCGAGCCCTCGGACCGCATCGCCGTCGCCCACACCGGCGACGAGGCGGTCGCGCTCGTACCGCTGCCGGCCGTGCCGGGCGGCGACGGTACGGAGCCGGGCATCGTCGCCGACACGCTCCTGGGGTCCGTACGGGACCCGCTGTCGGCCGGGCTGAACGACGACGGGCGGCTCACGCTCGGTGTCAGCGCGGCCGTGCACTCGGCGGAGGGGCTGCGCGGGGCGCTGGAGGAGGCACGGCACGCCCGGCGGGTCGCGGCGGCCCGGCCGGGCCGGGTGTGCGCCGCGGGCCACCAGGAACTCGCCTCGCACGTGCTGCTGCTGCCGTTCGTGCCGGACGACGTCCGCCGGGCCTTCACGGCCCGTCTCCTGGACCCGCTGCGCGACTACGACCGGCGCCACCGTGCCGAGCTGATCCCTACTCTGGAGGCCTTCCTCGACTGCGACGGCTCCTGGACGCGATGCGCGTCCCGGCTGCATCTGCACGTCAACACGCTGCGGTACCGGGTCGGACGGATCGAGCAGTTGACGAGCCGTGACCTGTCCCGGCTGGAGGACAAGCTGGACTTCTTCCTGGCGCTGCGCATGAGTTGAGGTCACCCGGCCGGGGGACGGAAGGGGATCAAGTGTCCTCCGGCCACCACGACTTTGTGAAAACCTTCACCAACCTCTTGGCCGGGCGCCGCGATTGGTGCTGGAATGCCGCCACCACTCACAGCTCGATGGCGTGCTCGGGGAGGGCAACGTGGCGCATACCGCCATGTCTGGTAACGGAACGACCGCTGGTGACGATCCCCTCCAGACCGCGGTATGGCGGTTGCGCTCACGCGCCTGCTGGACCGACGCCGCGGCCCTGCTCCCACCGGACAGCGCGGCCGCCGCGCTGCAACGGGCCGGGCTGCTGGTGGAACGGTGCCTGTACACCGAGCAGGGCTGGCAGGACGCCGAGGACGCGCTGCGCACGGCCGAGGCGCTCGCGGCCGGCGACGAGGAGCGCGGCGCGGCCGCCTGCGAACGCGGCCAGCTCGCCTACGCGGCCACCCTGCACGGGGTGCGCGACCGGGCGGACGAGGCGCGGGCGGCGCTGGGGCGGGCGGCGGCGCTGATCCCGCCGGGGTCGGCGGGGCGGGCCCTGCTGGACTTCCGGCGCGGGCTGCTGGCGGAGAACCTGTCCCGTTCCCCGCAGGCGGCACGCGCCGCCTACCGCCGGGCCCACGCGGGCGCCGTCGCGCACTCCGACGCGCTGCTGCTGTCCTTCACCTGGCGCCATCTGGCGGGCCTGTCCCTGCGGGACGGCGAGCTGGCGGAGGCGCGGCACGGCTTCGCCGAGTCCCTGCGGATCCGTGAGGAACTGGGCTACCTGGTCGGCACGGCGCCCGCGCTGGCCTCCCTGGCGGACGCGGAGTCCGAGCCGGAGGCCTCACGACTGCGCGAGGAGGCCCGCCGCCTGTACCGCCTCCTGGGCGGCGTACCGACCTGGCTGTCCCGCCACCTGGCCCCCCTCCCCCCGGCGGCTACGGCGTAGCCCGACGGGACCAGGGTTCCGGCCGGGCCGGAGGCGAGGGCCCGGCCGGGGCGAGGGCGAGGGCCCGGCCGGGGCGAGGGCGAAGGCCCGG
>NZ_JBSFIA010000043.1:0-61246 GCF_053597355.1 Streptomyces sp. NPDC001443 | reverse complement strand
GCCGAGGCGAGGGCGAAGGCCCGGCCGAGGCGAGGGCGAAGGCCCGGCCGAGGCGAGGGCGAAGGCCCGGCCGAGGCGAGGGCGAAGGCCCGGCCGAGGCGAGGGCGAAGGCCCGGCCGGGGCGAGGGCGAAGGCCCGGCCGGGGCGAGGGCGAAGGCCCGGCCGGGGCGAGGGCACGACGGCACCGGGTACGAGGCCGCGCTTCGCGAGCCGTCGGCACGGGGACGGGAGCATGGGGGCGCGGCCCGCTCAGCCCCGGGTGAGACGGCCGTCGCCACCGGGGGGACGGGGTCGCGCCTCGCGGGCAGGGGCCCAGCGGGGCGGGCCGTCGGCACAGGGGCACAAGACCGCGGGCCGGTCAGCCCCGGTGGAGGCGAGGCGTCGACACCGGCGGCACCGGGTCGCGCCTCGCGGACCGGTGGGCCCCAGCGGGGGCGGGCCGCCGCCACGGGACCGGGAGCCGGTCAGCCCCGGCGGAAGCCAGGCGTCAGGCAATCAGCCCCCAGCAGGGGCCGGGCGTCGGGCGGTCAGCCCCCAGCAGAGGCCGGGTGTCGGGCGGTCAGCCCCCTGTGGAGGCCGGGCCGTTTGCCGGGTCAGGCGGTGCCGGTGAAGTGTTCTCGGAGCAGGGACCGGACCACGTCCAGGTCCTGGTCGATCAGCGCTTCCAGCAGGCTCAGGTGTTCCGACGCGTCGGCCACCAACTCCGCGCGCCGCTGCCGGGCGGCGCCCCCGACGAGCGGCCACTGCGCGCGCCGGTGCAGGTCTTCGGCGATACGGACCAGTTGGGCGTTGCCCGCGAGGGACAGCACCGCACGGTGGAAGGCACGGTCGGACTCGGCGTACGTCGCCGGGCAGCCGGTCGAAGCGGCGCGTACCGTCGCCTCGGCGAGCGGGCGCAGCTCCGCCCAGCGCTCGGGCGCCACCGCGCGGGCCAGCCGCAGCATCACCGGGACCTCGACCAGCCCCCTGACCTCGGCGAGCTCGGCCAGTTCGCGCGCGTCGCGCTCGATCACCCGGAACCCGCGGTTGGGGACGACCTCGACGGCGCCCTCCAGCGCGAGCTGCTGCATGGCCTCCCGGACGGGGGTCGCGGAGACCCCGAAGCGCTCGGCCAGCGCGGGTGCCGAGTACACCTCGCCCGGCGTCAGCTCCCCGGCCACCAGAGCGGTGCGCAGCGCGTCGACGATCTGGCCGCGCACCGAGGAACGCTGCACGGAGGGCCGCTCGACAGCCGGGTGCGGCACGGCGGGGCGGGTGCCGACGGGACGCGTGGCGGTGGACTCCAGATCCCCCAGGTGCGGCACCGCGGTCCGCTGCACGGCGGCATGGGACGACGTCGGACCGGCGACGGCGGTGTGCGGCCGGGGCATCGGCGGCTCGGCGTGCGTGTGCTCACCGCGGGCCGCGCCGTCCGGCGGCTCCTGGCGGATCCGGTCCCGGTCCGCGGCCCGCGGCTGGACCGGGACCCTCATCTCTCCGAGCCGCGCCTGCGGGGCGACCTGCGGCCCGGTGGAGCCCTGCGTGCTCTGCTCCACGGACTCTCCTCCGGGCTTGTCGGTACTTGGGGCTATTACGACGGGTTGTTACTCGTCCGTCAAGCACCTTAGGCGCAGATCCGCCTCGTTCAAATCCCGACCAGGCAGGGTAAGGTAAGCCTTACCTCTAGTCGTCCGCAGTCGACCGTGAATCGGTGGTCCGGTATGCCCCTGCCCCTGTCGGCCGTCGCGGACGCGTACGCCCGCCTCACCGAGGTCTACCCCGGGCTCACCGTGACCGAGCTGACCGGCCCCGAAGCCGCCCCGACCGGCGGCGGCTGGGTCGGCGCGACCGCCCTCGTGGACGGCGGCAGCGGCCTGGAGGCCTTCCTGGCCTGGGACGACGCCCAGGTGCTGCGGGACTACGGACAACGCGCCCGCCCGGACGTCGTCGCGAGCTTCGGACTGCACCGGTACGCCTGGCCCGCCTGCCTGCTCATCACCGTGCCCTGGTTCCTGCACCGCAGGGTGCCCCGCCTCCCCGTGACGCATGTCTCGTACGACCGCACCGCCGGCCGCATGGCCGTGCGCACCGCCTCCTTCGCCTGCCTGCCGGGCGATCCCGCCGCGGCACTGCCCGGCGCCCGGGTGGTCGCCGACGAGGAGGCGCTGCGCGCCGAGGTGCGCGCGGCGGTCGCCGAGCACATGGAACCCGTGCTCGGCGGGTTCGGCCCGCTGATGCGGCGGCGCGGGCGCGCCCTGTGGGGCATGGTGACCGACGAGATCGTCGAGGGACTCTGGTACGTCGCCCACCTGATCGGCGAGGAGCGGCGCGCGATGCGCGAGCTGGAGGCGCTGCTGCCGGGCGCGACCAGGCCGTACGTCGGCTCGGCCGCCTTCCGCGAGCTGACCGGGCCGGACGGCGAGCCGCTGCCCACCCGGGACCGGGCGAGCTGCTGCATGTTCTACACGGTGCGCCCGCAGGACACCTGCACCACCTGCCCGCGCACCTGTGACGCGGACCGGGTCGCGAAGTTGACCGCCGCAGCCGTGAGTTGACCCGGCGTCAGACCGACGGACGCACCGCCGCCACCCCCGGAACCGACCTGAGCCGACCCCGCCACGGTCACCGGGGATTCACAACTTCCTCACTTGCCGCAGGAACTATCCGTGGAACCATCCTTACGGGTAGTGTTAATCGAACTCAACTCCTGCCCCTCATATGGCAGTTCGAGCAGAGTGTCGCCCTCGGCATCCCCTTGCACCTCCTTGGCGGCCTCTTGCCCAGAAACCCCCTGAGGGCCGGTGGAATTGGGCCACTATGGCGGGCGTTACGCCCTATCCCAATGCAAGGGACCCCAGATGAGACTGACCGACATATCGCTGAACTGGCTGCTTCCCGGCGCCGTACTGCTCCTGGGCATGCTGGCGGCGGTTGCGGTGCTGGCGCGTGGCAAGCGCTCCTCGGGGAAGGACACGAGCGCGGACGACTCGTGGGAGCGCAGCGAAGAGCGCCGCAGGCGCAAGGAGGCCATATACGGCACCGCCTCCTATGTACTTCTGTTCTGCTGTGCGGCCGTTGCCGCGGCACTCTCCTTCCACGGCCTGGTCGGCTTCGGCGAGCAGAACCTGGGCCTCTCCGGCGGTTGGGAGTACCTGGTGCCGTTCGGTCTGGACGGCGCGGCGATGTTCTGCTCCGTGCTCGCGGTGCGCGAGGCCAGCCACGGCGACGCGGCCCTCGGCTCCCGCATACTCGTGTGGACGTTCGCGGGCGCGGCCGCCTGGTTCAACTGGGTCCACGCGCCCCGTGGCATCGGCCACGACGGCGCTCCCCAGTTCTTCTCCGGCATGTCCCTGTCCGCGGCGGTGCTGTTCGACCGTGCGCTGAAGCAGACCCGCCGGGCCGCGCTGCGCGAGCAGGGTCTGGTGCCGCGTCCGCTGCCGCAGATCCGTATCGTCCGCTGGCTGCGTGCGCCCCGCGAGACGTACGGCGCCTGGTCGCTGATGCTGCTGGAGGGCGTGCGCTCGCTGGACGAGGCGGTCGACGAGGTACGCGAGGACAAGCGCCAGAAGGAGGCCGCCCGGCTGCTGCGGCGCGACAAGGAGCGGGTGGAGCGCGCACAGCTCAAGGCGATCAGCCGGGGCCACCGCGGGTTCGTCGGGCGGGGCGGTCGCCGACCGGAGGCGCAGGCCCTGGAGCGGGGCCCCGAGCGCGCCGCCGCGGAGCCTGCCATATCGACACCGGAGTTGGAGCTGCCCGCGCGCTCACGGCCGTCCCTCCAGCCCGTACGGACTGGTTCTGACCCGATCACCGTCGACCTGACCACCGAGGACGACACCATGGCACTGCCGCGGCTCGACCACCTGGAGCGCAAGCTCAAGGACCTGGAGCAGCAGTTCGGCTGAGCCGGGGCCCGGTACCGGGCGGCGACGGGAGGGGGTGCGGCTCCGGCGCGCCGCACCCCCTCCCGTTCGTCCGTCCGGCCGCCCGTGCGGCCCTCACGCCGCTTCCGCGTCCAGTTCGAACCACACCGACTTGCCCACCCCGTGCGGCCGCACGCCCCACGCGGACGCGAGGGACTGCACCAGCAGCAGGCCCCGCCCGTGCGTGCCGTCCTCCGCGGCCGGGACCCGCGGCCGTGGCCGGCCGGCCACGAAGTCGCGTACCTCCACCCGCAGTCCGTCCGGTCCGACGGTGGCCGTCAGCAGGGCCTCACGGTCGGTGTGCACGAGTGCGTTGGTGACCAGCTCGCTGGTGAGCAGCTCCGCGATCTCCGACCGGCCCGGTTTCCCCCAGTGCCGCAGCAGCTCGCGCAGCGCCCTGCGGGCCTCGGGCACCGCCCGCAGGTCCGCCCGCCCCAGTCTGTGCCGCAGCTGCGACGGCCGCGTCCGCGGCCCGGCGTCCTCCGGCTCTCCCCCCACGGCTCTCGCGTCCGCTCTCACCTCCGCCGAGGTGGTCCCGGTCACCACGGGACCGCTCCCTCGTGCCTGCCTCGTCATGGCCCCCGCCCGCGCGCCGATGTCGGTTCCCCTCCAGCTCGAACACGTTCACGGGGAGACATGCCCCACCGGCATCGCCGCACTCATGCCGGATCCCCGACGACCGGGTCTTCGGCCATGCCCACGACGCCTTCGGCGGCGGCCGGGCCACGCGGACTCGTGTCGGCGCGGCCGTCCGAAAGGGGTACAGGACTTCCGACAGCACCGCCCGAGCCGCCGAGGAGAGTGCCGTGCACGACGACCGAGCCCTGGTGGAGGCGCGCCTGGAACGCGCCCTGCGACAGTTCCTGCGGCCCGCGCGGTACGGCCCCGCGGTGCCGCTGGAGCTGTCCGTGTGGCACGTACCGGGCGAGCCGGTGCCGGTGGAGCAGGCCCTGCGGGCGGACTACGAGCCCTTCACGGCCGGCACCGAGTGGGGAAAGCCCTGGTCGACGAGCTGGTTCCGGCTGACCGGCCGGGTGCCCGAGGAGTGGGCGGGGCGGCGGGTGGAGGCGGTGATCGACCCCGGGTTCACCCGCGACGGCCCCGGCTTCCAGGCGGAGGGCCTGCTCTTCGACACCTCCGGAGTACCGCTGAAGGGAATCCACCCCCGCAACCGGCACCTGACCGTCGGCCGCCCCGCGCGCGGCGGCGAGCCGGTGGACCTGCTCCTGGAGGCGGCGGCCAACCCCGCCGTGCTGCACGGCGGCTTCGAGCCGACCCGCCTGGGCGACGTGCTGACCGCGGGCGACCGGCCCTGCTACCGGTTCCGCGCCGCCGAACTGGCCGTGCTGAACGAGGACGTATGGCACCTGGTCATCGACGTCGAGGTGCTGTCGGAGCTGATGTACGAGCTGGACGCGCAGCGGCCGCGCCGGCACGAGATCCTGCGCGCCCTGGAGGACATGCTCGACACCCTGGATCTGCACGACGTGCCCGGCACCGCGGCGGCGGCCCGCGCGGCCCTCACGGACGTGCTGTCCCGCCCGGCGGCGGCGAGCGCCCACCGCGTCTCGGCGACCGGGCACGCCCACATCGACTCGGCGTGGCTGTGGCCGCTGCGCGAGACGGTCCGCAAGGCGTCCCGCACCTTCGCCAACGTCACCGCGCTCGCCGCCGACTACCCCGAACTGGTCTTCTCCTGCTCGCAGGCCCAGCAGTACGCGTGGGTGAAGGAGCACCAGCCGCACATCTGGGAGCGCATCAGGAAAGCGGTCCAGGACGGCAACTGGGCGCCGGTCGGCTCGATGTGGGTGGAGTCGGACGCCAACATGCCCGGCGGCGAGGCGCTGGCCCGCCAACTCACCCACGGCAAACGGTTCTTCGCCGAGGAACTGGGCGTGCGGACGGAGGAAATCTGGCTGCCCGACTCCTTCGGCTACACCGCAGCCTTCCCGCAGCTCGCGAAGTTGGCCGGAATCCGCTGGTTCCTCAGCCAGAAGCTGAGCTGGAACCAGTCCAACCGGATGCCCCACCACTCCTTCTGGTGGGAGGGCATCGACGGCACCCGCGTCTTCACCCACTTCCCGCCCGTCGACACCTACAACTCCCAGCTGCACGGCCGTGAACTCGCCCACGCCGAACGCAACTTCGCCGACAAGGGGCGGGCGAGCCGGTCCCTGGTCCCGTTCGGCTGGGGCGACGGCGGCGGCGGACCCACCCGGGAGATGCTGGAGAAGGCGCGGCGGCTGCGCTCCCTGGAGGGCTCACCGCGGGTGGAGATCGAGCGGCCGTCCGCCTTCTTCGCGGCCGCCGAGCAGGAGTACGGGCCGCAGGCGCCGGTGTGGTCGGGCGAGCTGTACCTGGAGCTGCACCGGGCCACCTACACCACCCAGGCGAAGACCAAGCAGGGCAACCGGCGCTGCGAACACGCTTTGCGCGAGGCCGAGCTGTGGTGCGCGACGGCGGCCGTGCGCAGCGCGTCGTACGCCTATCCGTACGACGCGCTGGACCGGCTGTGGAAGACGGTGCTGCTGCACCAGTTCCACGACATCCTGCCCGGCTCGTCCATCGCGTGGGTGCACCGGGAGGCCCGGGAGACGTACGCGCGCGTACTGGCGGAGCTGGCGGAGCTCACGGCCGGGGCGGTGCGGGCGCTGGGGCCGGGCGGCCCGGCGGTGCTCAACGCCTCGCCGTACGAGCGGACCGAGGTGGTCGGGGACGCGGTGGTGACCGTACCGGGGCTGGGCGGCGCCGCGGTACCGACGACGGCGCCCGCCCGGGGCGTCCGCGCGGAGCGCGACGGCGACACGCTCGTGCTGGAGAACGCGTGGCTGCGCGTGCGCGTCGACGCCGACGGTCTGCTGACGTCCGTGCGGGATCTGGTGGCCGGCCGGGAGGTCCTGTGCGGGCCCGGCAACCTCCTCCAGCTGCACCCCGACCACCCCAACGCGTGGGACGCCTGGGACATCGACCGGCACTACCGGCGCCGGCACACGGACCTGACGGAGGCGGACTCGGTAGAGCTGGTGGCGGACGGTCCGCTGCGGGCCGCCGTACGGGTCACCCGCGCGTTCGGCGCCTCGCGGCTGAGCCAGGAGATCCGGCTGACCGCCGCGAGCCGTCGCGTCGACATCGTCACGGACGTCGACTGGCAGGAGTCCGAGAAGGTCCTCAAGGCCGCCTTCCCGCTCGACGTGCACGCCGAACGCTCCGCCGCCGAGATCCAGTTCGGGCATGTGCACCGCCCCACCCACACCAACACGTCCTGGGACGCGGCCCGTTTCGAGATCTGCGCCCACCGCTGGCTGCGGGTGGCGGAGGAGGGCTACGGCGTGGCGGTCCTCAACGACTCGACGTACGGCCACGACGTGACCCGCACCCCGTACGAGGGCGGCCTCGGCACGACCGTACGGCTGACCCTGCTGCGCGCCCCGCACAGCCCGGATCCCGAGACCGACCTCGGCACCCACCGCTTCACGTACGCGCTGCTGCCGGGCGCGGCGGTAGGGGACGCGGTCGCGGAGGGGCTGGCGCTCAATCTGCCGCTGCGGCCCGCCGAGGCGCCGGCGCCCGCGCCGCTGGTGCGGGTGGCGGACCCGGCGGTGACCGTCGAGTCGGTGAAGCTCGCGGACGACCGCGGCGGGGACGTGGTGGTCCGGCTGTACGAGTCCCGGGGCGGGCGGGCCCGCTGCGAGCTGTCGGCGGACTTCCCGGTCGCCCGTACGGAGGTGACCGACCTGCTCGAACAGCCGCTGCCCGACGGCCCGGACCCGGCCGCGGTCCTGCGGCCGTTCGAGATCCGCACCCTGCGGCTGCGCCGCTCCTGAAACCGGCCGCCCGGCCGGACCCGCACCCTCGCCCCGGTGGACGCCGTGCCGCCGGGGCGGGGCGTCAAGGGCGCGGCACGTTGCGCAGGTTGGAGCGGGCCATCTGGAGCATCCGGCCGACGCCGCCGTCCAGGACCATCTTCGACGCGGACAGCGCGAAGCCGGTCACCATCTCCGCCCTGATCTTCGGCGGGATGGACAGGGCGTTGGGGTCGGTGACGACGTCGACGAGGGCCGGACCCTTGTGCGCGAAGGCGTCCTTCAGGGCGCCGGCGAGCTGTTTGGGCTTCTCCACCCGCATCCCGTGGGCGCCGCAGGCCCGGGCGACGGCGGCGAAGTCGGGGTTCTTGTTGGTGGTGCCGTACGCGGGCAGACCGGCCACCAGCATCTCCAACTCCACCATGCTGAGGGACGAGTTGTTGAAGAGCACGACCTTCACCGGCAGGTCGTACTGGACCAGGGTCAGGAAGTCGCCCATCAGCATCGCGAACCCGCCGTCGCCGGACATCGACACGACCTGCCGGCCGCGGTCGGTGAACTGCGCGCCGATCGCCATCGGCAGCGCGTTCGCCATCGACCCGTGGGAGAAGGAACCGATGACGCGGCGACGGCCGTTGGGCGAGATGTAGCGGGCGGCCCAGACGTTGCACATGCCGGTGTCGACGGTGAAGACCGCGTCGTCGTCCGCGAGTTCGTCCAGCACGGACGCCACGTACTCGGGGTGGATCGGAACGTGCTTCTCCACCTTCCGGGTGTACGCCTTCACCACCCCCTCCAGCGCGTTGGCATGCTTGGTGAGCATCCGGTCGAGGAAGCGCCGGTCGTCCTTGGGCCGCACCCTCGGGGTGAGACAGCGCAGGGTCTCCCGTACGTCGCCCCACACCGCGAGGTCCAGCTTGGAACGACGGCCCAGGTGTTCGGGCCGGACGTCGACCTGGGCGATCCGCACGTCGTCGGGCAGGAAGGCGTTGTACGGGAAGTCGGTGCCGAGCAGGAGCAGCAGGTCGCACTCGTGGGTGGCCTCGTAGGCGGCGCCGTAGCCGAGCAGTCCGCTCATCCCGACGTCGTACGGGTTGTCGTACTGGATCCATTCCTTGCCGCGCAGGGCGTGGCCCACGGGGGACTTGACCTTCCCGGCGAACTCCATGACCTCGGCGTGCGCGCCCGCCGTGCCGCTGCCGCAGAACAGGGTGACCTTCTCGGCCCGGTCGATCATCTCGACCAGCCGGTCGATCTCGGTGTCGCCCGGCCGGACGGTGGGGCGGGCGGTGACGAGCGCGGTCTCGAAGGTCTTCTCGGGTGCGGGCAGGTCGGCGATGTCGCCGGGGAGGGTGACGACGCTGACCCCGCCGAGGCCGATGGCGTGCTGGACGGCGGTCTGGAGCACCCGGGGCATCTGCTTCGGGCTGGAGATCAGTTCGCTGTAGTGGCTGCACTCGGCGAACAGCCGGTCGGGGTGGGTCTCCTGGAAGTAGCCGAGGCCGATCTCGCTGGAGGGGATGTGCGAGGCGAGGGCCAAGACCGGGGCCATGGAGCGATGGGCGTCGTACAGGCCGTTGATCAGGTGCAGGTTGCCGGGTCCGCAGGAGCCCGCGCAGGCCGCCAGCTTCCCGGTGAGCTGGGCCTCGGCGCCGGCCGCGAAGGCCGCCGTCTCCTCGTGGCGTACGTGGATCCAGTCGATGGCGGAGTTGCGGCGGACCGCGTCGACCACCGGGTTGAGGCTGTCGCCGACGACGCCGTACAGGCGGGTGACTCCGGCGCGGGTGAGGATGTCCACGAACTGTTCGGCGACGTTCTGCTTGGCCATGGCTGTCGGATGTCCTCCCGGTCGGCTGCGGATGCCTCCGGTTTCCATGGAGACACAGCAGCCGCCGTCACGCCTCCCAGACCGCCGCCGCCGTACGGTCGTCCGCGTACCCCTTGACCCGGACCAGGGTGTCCGCGAGGAACGCGGCGAGACCGGGCGCCTCCCCCGCCGACCACCGCTCGCCGAGGTATCCGCAGAGTTCGGGCTCGCCGCGCAGCGGCTCGGCGAGGCCGCCGGTGCACACCAGCAGGGTGTCACCCGGCCGGGCTACCGAGGCCCGGAAGCGGAAGGGTTCGCGGGGTGCCTGCGGGGCGGGTTCGTAGGGGCTCGGCGGGGTCGGGATGCCCAGGTCCATGGTGAGCCGGTCGCCCTCGGGAGTCTCGGCGGGCGGCGAGCCGAAGCCGACCACGGGTCCGCCCCTGGTCTCGGTTACCCGAGGCTCGATGTCCTGCCATTCGCCGCCCCGCAGCCGGAACAGCCCGCCCTCGCCGACTCCGAAGAACACCCGGGTACGGCAGTCGGGGTCGGCCGGCAGCAGCAGACAGCGCAGGTCGGCCGTGTACGCGTCGGGGTCGATGCCGTGGAGCGTGGCACTGGCGCGGAGTTTGCCGAGGCTGCGGTCGGTGAGGCGGTGCAGGCCGGACTTGAGTTCGCCGCGCCGTCCGGCCCGGATGTCCTCCGCGAGCCGGGCATGGCTGCGGCCCACGGCACGGCCCATCCACTGGCAGGCCTCCGCGGCCGCCCGGTGGGCCCCGGTCGTGGCACGGGCGCCGGTCGCCATGGCCACCAGCACCAGGGCCGCGTCGCCCTGTCCGAAGCGTGCGGTGAGCAGCGCGTCGCGGCGCGGTTCGCCACGGAAGCGGGCCGAGTCGCCGCGGGCGGAGACGGCGCGCAGGGTGCAGGCGCCGTAGTGGGCTCCGTCGAGCACGGTGTCGGCGACCAGGTCGTCGAGTGCGTCGGGGTCGGCGGGCGGGAGCGCGGTCGGTTCGGCGTCGTAGGTGGGCGGCCCGGAGCCGACGTGGTCGCGGCGGCCGGCCCGGTCGACGACGGGGAGGCCGAGACGGGTGTCGGTGCCCGGCCGCGGCCCGTCGGCGGGGAGGGCGGCGTCGGAGGGCGGTCCTGCGGGGTCCCGGCGGGCGGGGCCCGCGCCGGTCACGGCGGGGCCGGTCACCGAGTTCGTGCGCTCCTGGGGGGTGCGCTGGTGGAACCCAGGCGGCATGGGCCCGGGCGGGAAGGCCGCGGGGGCCTCGGCGGGAGCGGGCGGCGGGAGTTCGGGGCGGGCGGGGAGTTCGGGGAGGGCGGGGAGTTCGGGGAGGACGGTGCCGGGCGCTGCGGACGGCGGTTCGGGACGGGGCGCCGGGTCCGGGAGAGCCGCCGGGTCGGGACGGGCGGGCAGGTCGGGGAGGAGCGCCGGGTCCGCGGCGGAGGAGAGGTCCGCGGCGGAGGGCCGGTCAGGGCTGAAAGGTGGTTCGGGCGCGGTGGACAGCGGTTCCCAGGGGGCGCGCTGCCGCGGCGGCACCGCCCGCGCCGCGCCGCCCTCCGGTAACGCCGTCCCGTCCCCCAGCGTCCCCGCGGCCGAGGCGAACCGGTCGTCCAGCGAGTCGGCCGCGGCCACCGGGCCGGTGTCCTCGGTGGAGTCGTCGTACAGCTGCCTCCACCAGTCGTCCTCGTGACCGGTGGGCCTTCCCCCCTGCTGGCTCATGCCCCTAATTGTCCACCGCGAGGGCCTGATGAAAACGGGGCATCAGGAAAATCCTGTGCGATCCCTCCCCGCCGAACGGCATATAGGGTGACATCGGGAACACCAGTACGTATCTGTGACCGGTGGTGCGCAAGAGCAGGCCGGAGGGCGGGGTGCGCACGCACGGGCAGGACCGGATGGCGCGGGACCGGATGGCGCGGGACCGGATGGCGCGGGACCGGATGGCGCGGGACCGGATGGCGCGGGACTGACCTGCCGTTCCTCCCCGGCTCGGGCACCCTGGGCAGATGGGAGTGTGGGAACTCCTGCTGGTCGGCCTGGTGGTCCTGCTCGGCCTGTGCGGAGTGCTGGTACCCGGGGTGCCGGGGGCGTGGCTGGTGTGGTCCGGGGTCCTGTGGTGGGCGCTGAACGATCCGCAGCCGGTCGCCTGGGGCGTCCTCGTCGGCGCCACCTGCACCCTGTTCCTCGCCCAGGCGGTGCGCTGGGCGCTGCCGCCCCGGCGGCTGCGGCAGAGCGCGGCCAGTTCCCGGATGGCCGTGTACGCCGGGGCCGGGGCGCTGGCAGGCTTCGTCCTGCTCCCCGTGCTCGGCGCGGTCCCGGGATTCGTGGGCGGCATCTACCTGTGCGAGCGGCTGCGCCTGGGCGGGTCGGCCGAGGCGCGGGCGTCGGTGCACGAGGTGATGCGGGCGGGCGGCTGGAGCGTCCTGACCGAGCTGTTCGCCTGCCTGCTGGTCACGGGGGCGTGGCTGGGCGCGGTGGTGTGGGGATGAGGGGCGGGGTTCCGAGGGGGCGGGATTCCGAGGGGACGGCAGGTCCCCCGGCGGTCCCCTCGGCGCGGGGGCGGTATTCCCCCCGGCGGTCCCTCGGCGCGGGGGCGGTATTCCCCCCCGGCGGTCCCCCGGCGGTCCCCCGGCAGCGGTCAGAGCCCGCGGTCCGCCGTCAGCGCTCCTTCCAGCGTCAGCAGCCGTACCTTGCGCTCCAGGCCCGCCGCGTAGCCCGTCAGCGAGCCGTCGGCGCCGATCACCCGGTGGCAGGGGCGGACGACGAGCAGCGGGTTGGCGCCGATCGCGCCGCCGACCGCCCGCACGGCGGCCCGGGAGGCCCCGATCCGCGCGGCGATCTCTCCGTACGTGGTGGTCGCCCCGTAGGGCACGGTGTCGAGGGCGTCCCACACCCGGGTACGGAAGTCCGTCCCCTCGGCGCGCAGCGGCAGCCGGAACTCCTCGAGCTCCCCGGCGAAGTAGGCGGCGAGCTGCAGCGCGCTCTCGCGGAACGGCCCGGGGTCCTCGCGCAGGCCGTCCAGGTCCGCGCGGGTGCGTCCGCCCTTCTGGCCGGGCAGCGACAGCGAGGTCAGCGCACCGTCGGCGGCGGCGGTCAGCAGCAGCGGCCCGAGCGGGCTGTCGAGGCTGGTCCAGTACGACGGGCTGGTCATCGGTTCTCCGTAAGTTGTCGGGTGGCCCGCTCGTCGGCGGCGCGCAGGTGGTGCAGTGCGTAGGAGCGCCAGGGGCGCCAGGTGCCGGGGACGTCCGCGCCGGGCGGCGCGACGTCCGGGTCGCCGAGGGCGCGGGTGCGGATCACCGCCACCGTCCGGGCGTCCATGCCGGGCAGGGCGAGCAGGGCCTGCTCGGCGTCGTCCCGGTCGGCGCCCACGTCCAGTCGTACGGTTCCGTCGGCGAGGGCGGTGGCGAGCGCGCCCAGCGGGCCGTCGCGCCCGGTCCCGGCCAGGGCGGCGGGTTCCGGGAAGAGGTGGGTGAGCGTGCCGCAGGGCGCGTCGAGTGCCTTGCCGCGGCGGCGCACGAGTTCCGCGGCGGCGGCCCGGCCCACCAGGGCCCGCACCGCGAGTTCGTCCGGGTCGGCGGCGCCCGGTGAGCGCAGTCCCGGCCGGGCGGCGACCAGCGGGGCGAGCCGCGGGTCGGCGCCGAGCCGCTCGTCGACGGCGTACGGGTCGGCGTCGAGGTCGAACAGCCGCCGCAGCCGTTGCACGGCGGTGGTGAGGTCCCGTGGGTCGGTCAGCCGCAGCCGGGCGTCGAGCCAGCCGCCGGCGTGGGCGGCGGCGGTCGCCCGCTGGGTGACCGGTCGCTCGCGGACCGCGGCGATCCCGGTGCCGTGGGGCAGGCGCAGGGTACGCCGGTAGGTGCGGTCACCGGGGGTGCCGGTGACCTCCTCGACGCCGGGCAGCGCCTCGCGGGCGAGCAGGTCCAGGACGGGACCTGCCTGGTAGGGGCCGCGGTGGGCGAGCCGGATCGGGATCCCGGCGGCGGGCGTGACGGCGGTGGCCGGTCCGCCGCGGGGCGCGGCGGCGCGCAGTGCGCTGGGGGTGGCGGCGTAGACGGCCCGGATGGTGTCGTTGAACTGGCGGACGCTGGCGAAGCCGGACGCGAAGGCGATCTCCGTGACCGGCAGTCCGGTCGTCTGGAGCAGCACGCGCGCGGTGTGCGCCCGCTGGGCGCGGGCGAGGGCGACCGGCCCCGCGCCGAGTTCCGAGGTGAGCTGGCGCTGTACCTGCCGGGCGCTGTAGCCCAGCCGGACGGCGAGGCCCGCGACGCCCTCGCGGTCGACCACGCCGTCGCCGATCAGCCGCATGGCCCGGCCCACGACGTCGGCCCGTACGTTCCAGGCGGCCGATCCCGGTACGGCGTCCGGGCGGCACCGCCGGCAGGCCCGGAACCCCGAGCCCTGCGCGGCGGCGGCCGTCGCGAAGAACCGTACGTTGCGTCGCCGTGGGGTGACGGCGGGACAGCTCGGGCGGCAGTAGATGCCGGTCGTCTCGACGGCGAAGAAGAACTCGCCGTCGAACCGGGCGTCCCGGCTGCGCACGGCCTCGTACCTGCTGTCCTCGTCCCTCACGAGGTCCAGTGTGGGCGATCGGCGGACGGCCGGGCTGGCGGGTATCGGACATCGCCCTCACCCGCCGGCCCGCCGCCCGCCGGTCCCCGCCCGGTATCGATGCCCGGGCCCGTCACCCGGCGGGGGCCGCGGGGATCACCGCGGTCCCCGCCCTCGCTTCGCCTCCATGGCGGCCCGGCCTTCCGCGCCCTTGCGCTTCCAGTCCTTGCGGATCTCCGCCCGCAGCCGGGCGTCGGTCTTGGCGACGATCCACTGGTTCTCCCGGACGAGCTTGCGGTAGCTGTCCAGCCGTCGCACGGCCAGCTCCCCCGTCTCCAGCGCGGCCAGCACCGCGCAGCCCGGTTCGGACTCGTGCGCGCAGTCGTGGAAGCGGCACCGCCCCGCCAGCTCCTCGATCTCGGCGAAGACCTGTCCGACGCCGGTCTCGGCGTCCCACAGGCCGACCCCGCGCAGGCCTGGGGTGTCGATCAGCACGCCGCCGCCGGGCAGGACGAGGAGGTTGCGCGTGGTGGTGGTGTGCCGGCCCTTGCCGTCGACGTCACGGGTGGCCTGTACGCCCATCACGTCGTCGCCGAGCAGCGCGTTCGCGAGGCTCGACTTGCCCGCGCCGGACTGGCCGAGCAGCACGGACGTACCGCCGCCGACAAGGGCGACGAGGACGTCCAGTCCGGTTCCGTCGTGGGCGCTGACGGTCAGCACCGGCACGCCGGGCGCCGTCGTCTCCACGTCCTGGACGAGGTACGACAGGCCGACCGGGTCCGGCACGAGGTCGGCCTTGGTGAGCACCACCACGGGCTGCGCGCCGGACTCCCAGGCCAGGGCGAGGAAGCGTTCGACGCGGCCGAGGTCGAGTTCGCCGCCCAGGGAGACGGCGACGACGGCGTGGTCGACGTTGGCGGCGAGGATCTGTCCCTCGGACCGCTTGGAGGAGGTGGAGCGTACGAAGGCGGTACGGCGGGTCAGCAGGGTCCGCACATAGCGCGGATCACCGCCGTCCGGGTCGACGGCGACCCAGTCGCCCGTGCACACGACCTTCATGGGATCGCGGGGGACGACGAACTCGGTGTCGGCCCGCACGGTGCCGTCAGGGGTGACGACGTCGCACTGGCCGCGGTCGACCCGTACGACCCGGCCGGGCAGCAGACCCTGCCGGGCGTAGGGGGCGAACTCGGTCTCCCGATCCGCGTCCCAGCCGTAGCGGGCGAGAGGGTGCGCGGAAGGAGGCTGAACGGAGGAAGACAAGGGATGACCCTTCACAAGGGTGGCCCCGGAGCCGGACCGCGCACACGGGCGCGGAGACCGGAGATGTCAGCCGAGGGCCACGGAGGTGGAATCGATGAACTCGTGGATGCGGGCATCGCCCATCGCAACGACAGTCATCAGTCACACCTCCCGGATCACGCTCGCCGACCACGACGGCCGGCGGCCGCCTCGGAACCAGGGAAACCCTAGCCGGGTGTCTCACCGGAAGGCCAGCGCTTTTCTCCGTGGCGGGAATCCGTCCGGGCCGAAGGAGCACGCCCGTCGGCCAGGGGCGCCGGACGGAGGTGGCCCGTCACCAGGAAGTCCGGTGGCCCTGTGGTGCGTCGGGCCGTCGTCCCGGCTGGACCTGGCGCGGACGCACGGAGCACGGGGTGTCCGTGGCGTCTGCCGTACCTGCCGACGCGGTCGGCACAAGTCGCTTCGATATCACCGGTGCTGACACGCCGGTGGATATACAGGACCCGGCGGTGGGATGCCCGAAAACCAGTGGAGCGGTGCCGCCGTGGATCACTACCATGCGGCCGAACCGAGCCGTCTAAGGGCTGTCCCGCAACTGATCTTGGCCTGAAGGTGGTTGGTCAGGACTGGATCCTGAGGACCACTGGGGCGCTCCGCCGCCACGGCCGCGTCATTCTCCTGGACTGTTCGGTTTGATCACTTGGTATCCAAGGCGGCCCAGGATGCGATGGGTGGCGGGCGGATCCGCCTGGGGAAATGAGCGGCAGGGTCCCCCTGGTAAGCGGTACGGTGCGCCGATGTCAGAGATCAAAAAGTTCCAAGTCACCTTTGACTGCGCAGAACCTGAGCGCCTCGCTCGCTTCTGGTGTGAAGTGTTGGGGTACGTCATGCCGCCGCCACCTGAGGGGTTCACCACCTGGGACGATTTCAACCGCACCCTGCCTCCCGAGAAGCAGGGATCATGGTTCGCCTGCAGTGATCCCTCAGGCGTGGGCCCGCGCCTGTACTTCCAGCGCGTCCCTGAAGGCAAGATCGTCAAGAATCGGGTGCATCTCGACGTCCGGGTCGGTACCGGGCTCGTGGGGGACGGGCGCCTCGCCGCGCTCGAAGCCGAGTGTGCACGACTGGTCGCGCTCGGTGCGACCCACGTGCAAACGCTGTATGCCGATGAGGAAAACGAGTCGTGCATCCCGATGCTGGACATCGAGGGCAACGAGTTCTGTATCGACTGAACATCCTTCGAGCCGGGGAGGCGGGGAGCCACCTCCCTTGGGCCTCTCTGGTCTCGTACGGGGCGGGAGTTACCCCGCGAGGGCGAGGTTGTGCAGCCGGGCGATGCCGAGCATGGCGGTGTGAACGCCGTCGCCTTTCAGACGGCAGTCACGAAGGATCTTCCATGCCTTCATCCGCGCGAAGACGTGCTCGACGCGGGCCCGGACCTTGCGGTGGGAGGTGTTGTGCTCCTCTTTCCAAGCTGGCAGTTCGGTCTGGCCGCGTTCACGGCGGTGCGGAACGAGCAGGCCGGTGCCCCGATAGCCGCCGTCCGCGATGACCGTGGCCCGGCCGACGGCGGCCTTCGCACCGGAAAGTTCCCACGCCTTGCAATCGTTGCGGTTGCCGGGCAGCGGCCGGCCGACGGCGACGACGAGTTGGGAGTCAGCGTCGATGACGACCTGATGGTTGGTCGAGTAACGATAGTTCTTCGACTGCTCGGCGATGGTGTGGTCGCGGGTCGGAACCAGGGTGCCGTCCACGATCAGCACGGCGTCCTTGCGGAACCTTCTGCGCTGCTGGAGCGCGAGCGACGACCCGAGGTGGTCGATGACACGGTTGGCGGCCGACTTCGGCACCCCGGCAGGACCGGGCACCACGAACGACGCCGCCACCTCCCGCACCCCGCCCACCCCCGCCCGTCCAACCCCGCACCACTGCAGTCACCCCGCTCAACGCACCCCACCCGAAAAGGTCACGCATTCGACCGGCAAACCCCCGTTCCCACCCACCGGCACCCGCCACCAGCCGCTCACCCACGCTCACGAAAACGCACTCGTGCACGGTCAAGCAGCAGCTCCACACCCCTCCCTGGCGGCCGAACTGCTCCAGGATCCGGCCGTGCGGCGCCGCAATCACGTGTCCCTCGACTGGGACGACGCCTGGCGTCTCGACACCCGCGGAACGGGTCACCTGGACCGCGAGGTGATCGACGTCTCGGTCCGCTTCTCGGCGCGGATCCCCGTCCGGGCGGTGCGGCTGATCGCCGAAGGCTGCCGTCTTTCCCGGGCCGAGGTCGAGAAGCTGATCACGGACGGGAAACTCGTCTCGGCGGTCCGGCTGAGCGGCAGGCTCTCCGACGACTTCACCTTCACGCTCAAGCGCTGAGCCCGTCCCGGGACCGCGGCCCGTCCGGCACGTTCCGCCGGACGGGCCCCGGACGGCAGCCGGGCCGGATCGTCGAGCACCGCGCCGGCTCCCGGCGCTCAGGACAGGGTGCAGTCCTGGCCGTTGAGGGTGAAGCCGTACGGCGCCGAGTCGGTGCCCTGCCAGGTACCGAGGAAGCCGAAGGCGAGGGTGCCGTTCGCGGCGACGGACTTGTTGTAGTCGGCCGCGGTCGCGGTGACGCGGGAGCCGCTCTGGGCGACGCTCGCGTCCCACATCTGGCCGACCCGCTGGCCGTCGCGGTAGGACCAGGCGACCTGCCAGGTGTCGAGGGCCCGCACGGTGGTGACGGTGACCCTGGCCTGGAAGCCGTCGGTCCATTCGCTGTCGAGGTCGTAGCGGACGTGGCAGACGGCCGCGCCGGTCTGCGCGGGGGCCGACGGGTGGCCCGCGGCGGCGGTGGTGGAGGAGGTGCCCTGGGGTTCCGGGTCGGGGTCGGGGTCGTCGTGGCGGGGTGTGGCAGAGGCGCTGTCGGCGGAGGGCCGCGGGGCCTCGTGGGTGACCGACGCGGACCGGGTGGCGGTGCCGGACGGCACGGAGGGGTGGGGATCGGCCACCGGCTGGCGGTCGTCGCTGACCGCCGCGGTGTCGGCGCCGTCGTCGCCGAAGGGCATCATCGACACGGCGAGGGCGAGCATCGAGACCAGGACGGCGGTGACGAGGAGTCCGTTGCGCACGGCGCGCGCCTTGTGGGCTCCGCTCTGGGTGTGGTCGCCGTCGGTGTCCTTGTCCTCGGGGCGGGGCGCGCCGAGACGCACCTCGACGGCGCGGCGGCGGCGCTCCAGGTAGGCGAGGCCGCCCCAGCCGATCACGCCGCCGGCGAGGGCGGCGGGCAGTCCGCCGCCCTGGAGGCGCAGACAGGCCGCGGCCTCGGCGCACTCCACGCAGGTGGCGAGATGCCGGGAGAGGTCCTCGGGGGTGTCGGCGACGGGCGAGCGGGTGACCGCGTCCAGCAGCCGACGGTAGCTGCGGCACTCCCCGTCGAGCGGTGTGTCGAGGTGGTTGCGGTGGCAGCGGTCCCGGAACAGGCCGCGCACCTGGTCGAGTTCCTCGCTCGCGGCGGCCGGGTCGAGGCCGAGCCTGCGGGCCACCGCCCGCACCGGCAGCGCCTCGACCTCGGCGAGCCAGAGCAGTGCCGCGTCGGGTTCCTGCATGTCGCGCAGACCGCGCAGCGCGATGGGGCGGCGCAGCGGCGGTCCGGTGTAGCGGGCGGCCTTGTCCGAGTTGAGCCACAGGCGCAGGTCGGGGTCGAGCTTGTGGCCCTGGCCGGCGGCCTCCCAGGCGGCCGCCGTGGTGCGCACGGCGGTCAGCAGCAGGGGGATCCTGGGCAGCCCGGAGGGGCGTCGGCCGGCGCCGCGCCGGCCGTTCGCCTCGGCCTCGCGGGACTCGCGTATACCGAGCGCGAAGGCGTCCCTGGCCAGTTGCTGGGCGGCCGCGGAACCGGCCGTGCACAGGTCGGCGTAGGAAAGCACCGCGTCCCAGCATTCCGAGAACAGTGCGGCCTCGGCGGCGTCCCGAGGGGTCGGCAGGTCGGGCATGGGTCTCCTGCATCCAGGATCGAGGTCAACTCGCCGTATTCGGCGAAGGAGTTGGGGGTACCTCGCAGCAGGGCCCGACCCTTTCACGTCCCCGTCACAACTGACAAGCGCCCTTTTCAGATGTCATGGCGTGACGGTCGCGCGGTCGGCAGGCCTGACACGAAAGCCCCCTCGGCTCCGCCCTACTGTACGGACTGCGACGGCACTTGTACTCACCGCGCGCATCACGCGCCACACCGCCGCGGTCCCGTCCGCCCTGTTCGCCCCTGTCACGCCCCGTTCGCGGTCCCGCTCACGCCCCGTTCGCGGTCTCCTTCACCGTTTCGTCCGCCGTCCCGTCCGCCGTCTCGTTCGCCGTCTCGTTCGCCGGGAGGCTGTCCATGAAGGAGCTCACGGAGAAGACGGCGTTGCCGGGGCCGGGCGGGCCGTAGCCGGGCGGGGAGGACAGGCCGAAGTCGTCCATCGTGGCCCGGTAGGCCTCCAGGAGCCGGATGTGGTACTCCAGCGGCGCGCCCTGCGGGTTGGCCTTGCCGAGCGGGGTCGTGGGCTCCGGGCACCAGGTGGTGAAGCGGGGCGTGATGCCGTGCGACATGAAGAAGCGCAGGCCCTCGGTGGTGGAGGCGATGGCCTCGTCGACGGAGGTGAAGCCGAAGGGCTCGGCCATCTCCACACCGGCCACGAAGTTGGGGATCACGTTGCGGGCGCCGAAGATCTCCGCGGAGTCCAGGATCCGCTTGTGCCACTCGTCACGGCCGACGTAGCGCTCCTTGCCGGGGCAGTACAGCTCGAACAGCCGCCGGTCCCACACCTCGTAGTTGGGGTGGTAGATCTGCACGCCGTAGTCCTTGAACCGCTGGACGTCGTCCTTCGGCAGGGCCTGGGCGACGACCTTGCCGATCCAGCGGCCGGGGAAGCGCTCCTCGATGGCCTTGGCGTAGTGGCCGTAGAAGTCGGCCTCGTCGCGCCCGGCGACGGTCTTGGTGATCGCGCCGCCGGTGAGGGTGTAGGCGGTGGAGGTCTTCTGGGTGTCGTAGCGGTCGATGATCTCCAGCGCCTCCAGCACCTCCTCCACGTCCTTGACGCCCGTGTAGGGCCGCCCGGCGGCCTTGTGCTGGCGCCAGTTGTGGTTGATGTCGCAGTACTGGCACTCCTCCTTGGCGCCGAAGTACTGGCAGACCCGGAAAACGGTCAGGTAGATCAGGTAGCCCCACTGGATGGTGGGGGCCACCTCCATGACGGACTTCCCGTTGGAGAGCTTGTGCCGGTAGTACTCGGGCATGGGCGGCACGCCGACGTCGGCGATGCGCCGGCCGTCGAGGTAGAGCCCGAGCAGGCCTTCCCCGTCGGCGGCGACGCGGTAGGGCGAGGTCGGGTTCACCCGCACCGAGACGACGGTCCGGCGCAGGTCGTAGGGCCCTCCGGTGAGGATGATCTCCTCCGGCGGGCGCCTGAGCGCGGCCTCGCCGAGCTCGGGCAGGGTGCCGTGGTCGAAGGAGAAGATGAAGTACGACTTCGGCTTGACCTCGCCGCTCTCGTTGTCGCTCAGCGCCGACGGATCGAAGGCCACGCCGCCGCGGAGCAGGTCCTCCTTGAAGACCGCCTCCCGCGGCACGTGCGGAAAGCGCTCCATCAGATCCTCGACCAGCGCGGTACGGCTGCCCATCCCGACTTCTCCTCCGACTCGCGTGTACGACTCCTCACGGTATGCCCACGGTCCCGCGCGGGTGCGGGCGGGGCCTCCGCGTGGCGCGAGACCCGCACAAAACACCCGTATCGGGAGACGTTCGGCCGCCAGTCGGGACGAGGTAGGTTCAACGGGGATTTTCCGATCTCGATCCTCCCGGAGGGACGACCGCATGGCCGAGCAGGTGAGCAACTGGGCGGGCAACGTCACGTACGCCGCCAAGGAGGTGTACCGGCCGCGCTCCGCGGACGCGCTGCGCTCGGCCGTGGCGGGGAACGCGCGGGTGCGGGCGCTGGGCAGCGGGCACTCGTTCAACGAGATCGCGGAGCCCGGCGGCGACGGGGTGCTGGTCTCGCTCGACGCGCTGCCGGCCGAGATCGACGTCGACACGGCCGCCCGTACGGTACGGGTCGGCGGTGGCGTCCGGTACGCGCAGCTCGCCCGGCAGGTGGACCTGCACGGGCTCGCGCTGCCCAACATGGCGTCGCTGCCGCACATCTCGGTGGCCGGGTCGGTGGCGACCGGCACCCACGGGTCGGGCGTCGGCAACGGGCCGCTCGCGGCGCCCGTACGGGAGGTGGAGATCGTCACCGCCGACGGCTCGACCCTCGTCCTCGGGCGCGGGGACGACCGGTTCGGCGGGGCGGTCACCTCGCTCGGCGCGCTCGGCGTGGTCGGCGCGCTCACCCTCGACCTGGAGCACTCCTTCACCGTCGAGCAGCAGGTGTTCACCGAACTCCCGCTCGCGGGGCTGGACTTCGAGTCGGTGATGGCTGCCGCGTACAGCGTGAGCCTGTTCACCGACTGGCGTGAGCCGGGCTTCCGGCAGGTGTGGCTCAAGCGGCGCACCGACCAGCCGCTCACCGACCGCCCGCCGGCCACGCCCGCCACCGAGGCACTGCACCCGGTGCCGGGGATGCCCGCGGTCAACTGCACGCAGCAGCTCGGGGTGCCGGGGCCCTGGCACGAGCGGCTGCCGCACTTCCGGGCGGAGTTCACGCCCAGCAGCGGCGCCGAGCTCCAGTCGGAGTACCTGATCGAGCGGTCCCGCGCCCTGGAGGCGCTGCACGCGATCGACGCGGTCCGGGCGGTCGTCGCGCCCGTGCTCCAGATCTGCGAGGTGCGCACGGTGGCCGCGGACGAGCAGTGGCTGAGCCCGTCGTACGGGCGGGACACCGTGGCCCTGCACTTCACCTGGATCGAGGACACGGACGCCGTCCTGCCGGTGGTGCGGCGGGTGGAGGAGGTGCTGGACGCCTTCGACCCGCGGCCGCACTGGGGCAAGGTGTTCACCGTGCCGTCCGGGCGGCTGCGCGGGCGCTACCCGCGGCTGGACGACTTCCGCGCCCTGGTCCGGGACCTGGACCCGACGGGCAAGTTCACCAACGCGTTCGTACGGGACCTGCTCGGCGGCTGACTTTGTACACCCCCTTTCCTAACCCCTTGTCGAAAGGCCCGGCGCCCCCATAGCCTGACGCCGCGCCGGTGCCGACGTGGCTCCGGCCGGGACCGGAAGGAACGAGGGCTTTCGGTGAAGCGCACGTCACGCGACATCCGCACCGCCAACCGCTACGAGGTGCTGCGCCAGATCATCGCCGCGTCGCCCACCTCCCGGCAGGAACTGGCGGTGGCCACCGGCCTCAGTCTCGCCACGGTCGCCACGCTGGTCGGCGAGCTGCTCGAGCTGCGCATGATCACGGAGGTCGGCTTCGAGGACTCGGCGGGCGGCCGCCCCCGGGGCCTGGTGGCCGTCAACTCCTCCGGCGGCGCGCTGATCGGTGTCGACATCGCGGAGACGTACGTCCATGTCGAGCTGTTCGATCTCGGGCTGAACGTGCTGGCCCGCGCGGAGGAGGACGTGCGCCCCGGCGAGAGCCTGCCGGAGCAGGTGGTCGGCCATGTCGCGGCCGCCGTCGGCTCGGTGGTCGCCCAGGCCGGGGTCGAGGCGGCCCGGGTCCTCGGGGTCGGGGTCAGTGTGCCGGGGCAGGTGGACCGCGACACCGGGCTCTCGGAGTACGCGCCCAACTGGGACTGGCACGACGTGCCGCTGCTCGACCTGCTCGCCGAGCACATCGCCTATCCGCTGTATCTGGACAATCCGCTGCGCGCCTGCGCGGTCGCCGAGTTGTGGTTCGGGGCCGCGCGGGGCCACGAGGACGCCGTGGTGGTCAATCTCGGCACCGGCGTGGGCGCCGGTCTCGTCGTGGGCGGCGGGCTGCACCGGGGGGTCAGCAACAGCGCCGGCGAGTGGGGTCACACCACGCTCGTGCTGGACGGGCGGCTGTGCCACTGCGGCAACCACGGCTGTGTGGAGACGTACGTCGGCGCGCCCGGGATCATGGTGAACCTGCGGGAGTCGAGCCCGCGCAGCGCCCTGCTGCACCCCGAGGACCAGACCGCCACCATCGACGCGCTGGCGCGGGGCGTGGCGGCCGGCGACCCGGTGGCGGTCAAGGTGGTCCGCGACACCGCACGCTATCTCGGCGCCGCCGTCGCCGACCTGGTCAACCTCCTCAACCCCGAAGTGGTCGTGCTGAGCAGCTGGGTCGCCTCCCGGCTCGGCGAGCCGCTGGCCCGCGAGGTGCGCGAGGCCGTCGCCCGGCACGCGCTGCGGCGTCCGCTGGCCGCCACCGAGATCGTCCTCTCGCCCATCCCCACCGATCCGGTGTGCCTGGGCGCGGCGACCTTCGCCCTGGAAGGCGCCCTCCAGTCGGTGGGGCAGCGCGGCCCCAGGCGCGCCACCCCGGCGAGGAGCCGTACCGCACCGTCTTCCTGACGTTCGCAGGTGCGGGGCGGGCCCACCCCGGGCACGGTCGCCCCTGCCCACCGAGGATCGCCGCTCACCCGAGTCGGCGGTCCTCAACTCCTTTGTGTCTGAGCCCTGTTCGTGATTCCGAACCGGAGGCAACGCTTCGGACGGGCTTCGTCCAACCCCTTGCCGAAGCCTTAGCAGAAGGTTAACGTCCCGCACCGCAACGCAAATGTCCGCCAGGCGGCGGCGCAGCAGTGGAGCCACAGCCGCACTCAAGACAAGGACGTCACCATGTCGGCATCGAGCAACAGCAACTGGTCCCGCCGATCGATCTTCCGGGCCGCCGCGGGCATGGCGGCCGCGGGCACGCTGGCCGCCTGCGGCAGCAACAACGGCCGTGGCGGCGGGTCGGGTTCGGGCGAGCACCTCGTGCAGTACTTCCACGCCTACGGCGAGGCGGGCACCGAGCAGGCCGTCAAGAAGTACGCGAAGGCGTATTCGAAGGCCGACGTCAGCACGCAGTGGATCACCGGCTCGGACTTCGAGAGCAAGCTGTTCGCCACCCTGCTCACCGCGAACGCGCCCGACCTGTTCGAGTTCCACCCGCAGATCCAGCTCGTCAAGAGCGGCCAGGTGGCGGACCTGACCGACATCGTCGACCCGGTCAAGTCCGACTTCAACCAGGCCGACATCGCCTCGCACACGGTCGACGGCAAGATATACGGCGTCCGGATGATCGACGACCCGCAGTTCTTCTTCTACCGCAAGTCGATGCTGGAGAAGGCGAAGGTCGAGGTGCCGCAGACCCTCGACGAACTGATCGAGGCCGCGGCCAAGCTCACCACCGGCAAGGTCAAGGGCGCCTTCCTCGGCAACGACCTGCACTCGGTCATCAACCCGCTGATCTGGTCCTCCGGCGCCGACACCCTCACCGCGGACAATCAGCCCGCCTTCAACACCGACGGCGTCGCCGAGGGCCTGACGAAGATGCGCAAGCTGTTCACCAGCGGCAGCCTGCTGCTCGGTGCCCCGGCCGACTACTGGGACCCGTCCGCGATCAACCAGGGCCTGTGCGCCATCCAGTTCTGCGGCATGTGGGCCATGCCGGCCATGCAGCAGGCCCTCGGTGACGACCTCGGCGTCTTCCCCTTCCCGAAGGCCACCGACGCCGGCAAGCCCTCGGTCTACAACGGCGGCTGGTCGATGTTCGTCAACGCCAAGGGCAAGAACGTCGACGCGGCCAAGGAGTACGTGAAGTGGCTGTGGATCGAGCAGAAGAAGTACCAGGAGGACTGGGCGCTGTCCTACGGCTTCCACATCCCGCCGCGCTCCTCGATCGCCGCGTCCGCGACCAAGCTCAAGTCCGGTCTGCCCGCCGAGGGCGTCAAACTCTTCGGCGAGTACGGGCACTTCGACAACATCGGCTGGACCCAGGCGATGATCACCGCCACCGAGAACGTCTTCGCCGACTGCGTCCGCAAGGGCGGCGACCCGAAGGCCTCGCTCGACACGGCCGAGAAGACGGTGTCCGCCGAGCTCAAGAAGCTCTTCGGATAGGCCGGCGGACCGACCTCGACATGGCGACGACGAGCAGGCTCGACCGTACCCGCCCCGTCCCGGCCGAGGCCACCACGGCCCGGCCGCGGCGGGGGCTGCGGGGCAGCCCCACCCTCAACTTCTGGCTCTTCACCGGCCCCTTCCTCCTCGGCCTGGTGATCTTCGTCTACGTGCCCATCGGCTGGAGCGTCTGGCTCAGCTTCTTCGAGGCGCGTTTCACCGTCACCCCCGACAAGTTCACCGGGTTCGCCAACTACCGGCAGATGCTGGACAACGGCAACTTCACCGGCGCGCTGGTCACCTTCACCGTGTTCGCCGCGCTCATCGTCCCCACCACCTGGGCGCTCTCGCTGGGCCTGGCGCTGCTGGTGAACCGGATGCGGTTCATGCGGGCGTTCTTCCGCTCGGTGTTCTTCCTGCCCACCGCGTGCAGCTATGTGGCGGCCTCGCTGATCTGGAAGATGTCCCTCTTCAACGGCGTCCGCTTCGGTCTGGCGAACACCGTCATCGGCTGGTTCGGCGTGGACAACATCGCCTGGCTCGCCGACCCCGACCCGCCGTGGTACTGGCTGGTCCTCGTGACCGCCCGGCTGTGGCTCCAGTCCGGCTTCTACATGATCCTGTTCCTGGCCGCCCTCCAGAACATCCCGCAGGAGCTGTACGAGGCCGCCGAGATCGACGGCGCGAAGCGGGGCTGGCAGACCTTCCGGCACATCACGCTGCCGCAGCTGCGCGCGACCTCGACCGCCGTGATCCTGCTGCTGCTCGTGGCCGCCTACCAGGCCTTCGACGAGTTCTTCAACCTGCTGTCGAAGACCACCTGGGGCCGGCCGCCACTGGTCGAGCTCTACTACATGGCCCTCGGCCAGAACCAGGACTACGGCGCGGGCAGCGCGGGCGCGGTCATGCTGACCCTGCTGATCTGCGTGGTCACCCTGTTCCAGGGCAGGCTCATGGGATTCGGCCGGGGAGAGGAGTCCAGGTGACCACCACCGCACCCCGCACCGGCCGGGCCGTGCCGCCTCGTTCCGGCCGCCCGCGACGGGTCCGGCACACCGGCCCGATGGGCTCCACCGGCCTGTACCTCGCCATCGGCGTCGCCGCCCTGCTCTTCCTGATCCCGTTCTATCTGCTGGTGCGCAACGCGCTGTCCACGGACCCCGAGATCACCGGCGAGAACTGGAAGTTCTTCCCCACCGACCTCCAGTGGGGCAACATCACCGAACCCTTCCGCGACCCGACGGTCGACTTCGGCAGGTCGATGGTGAACTCGCTGGTCGTCGGCGTCCTGCACACGGTCGGCACCCTGCTGGTGTGCTCGCTCGCCGGCTACGGCCTGGCCCGCATCCCCTACCGGCACGCCAACAAGATCTTCTACGCCGTCCTGTTCACCCTGATGGTGCCGACCGCCGTCACCTTCGTCCCGAGCTTCGTGCTGGTCTCGTCGCTCGGCTGGGTGGACAGCTACCGCGGCCTGATCATCCCGGGGCTTTTCAGTGGTTTCACCTGCTTCCTGTTCCGGCAGTACTTCCTGGGGTTCCCCAAGGAACTGGAGGAGGCGGCACGGGTGGACGGGCTCGGCCACTGGGGCGCGTACTGGCGGGTCGTCGTGCCCAACTCGCTGAACTTCTTCGCGGCGCTGGCGACGATCACCTTCATCAACGGCTGGAACTCCTTCCTGTGGCCACTGGTCATCGGCCAGGACCCGGGCGCCTGGACGGTCCAGGTCGCGCTGTCGTCGTACATGACCAACCAGACCGTCAACTACCACCTGATCTTCATGGCGACCGCCATCTCCCTGCTGCCGCTGCTCCTCGTGTTCCTCTTCCTCCAGCGCTGGCTGGTGCAGGGGATCGCGCAGACCGGCATCAAGGGCTGACGCCTTCCACCCAGGATCTGGAGACCGATGTCTGCTCGCCCTTCCGTCACCGCAACCGACTACGTCGAGGACGTCTCCCCCGGCAGCGGAGCCCTGCCACCGCGCGCCTGGTACGCGTCCTCGGACGCCGCGTCCCTCTCCCTGAACGGCAGCTGGCGCTTCCGGCTGTCGCCGACCGCGGACGCGCGGGACGACTCCTTCGCCGAGGAGGGGTACGACGCCGGGGACTGGGCGGAGGTGACGGTCCCGGGGCACTGGGTGCTCCAGGGGCACGGTTCGCCCGTCTACACCAACCATCTCTACCCCTTCCCGGTCGACCCGCCGCACGTGCCGACGGACAACCCCACCGGCGACCACCTGCGCTCCTTCGACCTGCCCGAGGACTGGCCGGACCTCGACGGGGGCGGCGCGGTGCTGCGCTTCGACGGCGTGGAGTCCTGCGCCCGGGTCTGGCTGAACGGCACGGACATCGGCGAGTTCAAGGGCTCCCGGCTGGCGCACGAGTTCGCGGTCGGGCACCTGCTGCGGCCGGCCGGGAACGTGCTCGCGGTCCGCGTCCACCAGTGGTCGGCCGGCTCCTACCTGGAGGACCAGGACCAGTGGTGGCTGCCGGGCGTCTTCCGTGACGTGACCCTGCTGCACCGCCCGGCGGACAGCGCCCTCGACTTCTTCGTGCACGCCTCCTACGACCACACCACCTGCGAGGGCACCCTGCGCGTCGACTCCGACGTCGACGGCCGGGTGACGGTGCCCGACCTGGGCGTCGACGTCGCCACCGGCGAGCCGGTCACCGTCCCCGTCGAGCCGTGGACCGCGGAGACCCCGCGCCTGTACGACGGGGTGCTGGCCACCGGGGGCGAGCGGATCCCGCTGCGGATCGGCTTCCGTACCGTGCGCCTCGCGGACGGACTGGTCCAGGTCAACGGCAGGCCCCTGCTGTTCAAGGGAGTCAACCGGCACGAGTGGCATCCCGAGCGGGGCCGCGCCCTCGACCCGGAGACCATGCTGGCGGACGTGCTGCTGATGAAACGGCACAACATCAACGCCGTCCGCACCTCGCACTACCCACCGCACCCGGCCTTCCTCGACCTGTGCGACGAGTACGGCCTGTGGGTGATCGACGAGTGCGACCTGGAGACCCACGGCTTCACCGAGCAGGGCTGGCGGGACAACCCCGCCGACGACGACCGCTGGACCCCGGCGCTGCTGGACCGCGCGGCCCGCATGGTCGAACGGGACAAGAACCACCCGTCCGTCGTGGTCTGGTCCCTCGGCAACGAGGCCGGCACCGGCCGCGGACTGACCGCGATGGCCGAGTGGATCCGCGCCCGGGACGCCTCCCGGCTCGTCCACTACGAGGGCGACCCCGACTGCCGTGACACCGACATGTACGCGCGGATGTACGCCTCCCACGCCGAGGTCGAGCGGATCGGCCAGGGCCTGGACGGCGGCACCCGCAGGCGGCGCCAACTGCCCTTCATCCTCTGCGAGTACGCCCACGCGATGGGCAACGGACCCGGCGGACTCGCCGACTACCAGCGGATCTTCGAGGCCCACGACCGGCTCCAGGGCGGCTTCGTCTGGGAGTGGATCGACCACGGCATCAGGCACCCGGAGCTCGGCTACGCCTACGGCGGCGACTTCGGCGAGGAGCTGCACGACGCCAACTTCGTCTGCGACGGCCTGCTGTTCCCCGACCGGGAGCCGTCGCCCGGACTCGTCGAGTACAAGAAGGTGATCGAGCCGGTACGCGTCGAGGGCGGCCCGGACGGCACCGTCCGGGTGACCAACCGGTACGACTTCGCCGACCTCTCCGCCCTCGCCTTCACCTGGTCGTACGAGCGCGACGGCGAGAGCGTCGAGTCGGGCTCCCTGGCCGTCCCCGCGCTGGCGGCGGGCGAGTCGGCCGAGGTGAAGCTGCCGCATCCGCCCGAGGAGCCGGGGGACGCGGAGACCCGGTGCACGGTACGGGCGCTGCTGGCGGCCGACACCGCGTGGGCGCCGCGCGGACATGTGGTCGGCTGGGGCCAGTTCGCCGTCACGCCCCGCACCCCGGTGCCGGTGGCCCCCGCCGCGCGGCCCGTACGCGCCGACGGCCGGATCACCCTCGGGCCCGCCGTGTTCGACGCCCGCACCGGCCGGCTCACCTCGGTCGGCGGGGTGGAACTGACCGGGCCGCGCCTGGACGTGTGGCGGGCCACCACCGACAACGACGACGGCGCCCCCTGGCAGTCGGACATCCGGCACGGCGTGCTGTGGCGCCAGTTGGGGCTGCACCGGATGCAACACCGCCTGGACGCGGTGGAGTCGACCGACGACGCGCTGACGGTACGCACCCGGGTGGCACCGGCCGCCCGCGAGGTGGGCCTGAACACGGTGTACCGGTGGACCTCGGACGGCGACCGGCTGCGGCTGACGGTGTCCGTGACCCCCGAGGGCGAGTGGAAGCTGCCGCTGCCCCGGCTCGGCGTCCGCCTCGGGCTGCCCGCCTCGGCCGACCGGGTGCGCTGGTACGGCGGCGGCCCCGGCGAGGCCTACCCGGACACCGGATCGGCGTCCCTGGTGACTCGTTGGGAGTCCCGCGTCGACGGGATGCAGACGCCGTACGTCCGCCCGCAGGAGAACGGCGCCCGCGCCGACGTCCGCTGGGTGGAGCTCGGCGGCCTGCGGATCGAGGGCGAGCCGGAGTTCTGGTTCACCGCCCGGCGCTGGACGACCGAACAGCTGGACACGGCCGCGCACCTGACGGACCTCACGCCCGGCGACACGGTGTGGGTCAACCTCGACCACGGCCAGCACGGCATCGGTTCGCAGTCCTGCGGCCCGGGCCCGCTCCCGCAGTACTTCCTGCACGCCGAACCCGCGGAGTTCTCCTTCGTCTTCACCGCGACGGGCTGACCGGTCCGGGATCGCCGCGCGGGCCGGTCAGCCGTGAGCCGGTCCGCGCAGCGGTGTGAACAGCGCGGCGACCGCGACCAGGACACAGGCCAGGCCGGCCACCAACCCCACGGGCGCCGTCCCCCACCGCTCCGCCGCCCCGGTCAGGACGACCGCGCCGACCGGGGCGGCCGCGTACTGGAGGGTCCAGAAGGCGGAGGTGACCCGGCCCAGCAGATGTTCCGGGGTGACCTCCTGGCGCAGGGACAGCGAGCAGGTGCCCGCCACGGCCACGCAGGCCAGGAAGGCCGCGCTCAGGGCCGCGACGACGGGTACCTCGCCCGCCCGGCCCAGCCAGGCGAACGCGAGCCCGCACACCGCCACCGAACCGGTCCAGGTGGGGCCGAAGCCGAACCGGCCGCGGACCCGGGCGACCAGCAGGGAACCGGTGATCGTGCCGATCGCGCCGACGGCCATGACCGTGCCGACCGTTCCGTCGTCGTGCCCCAGGTCGTGCTTCACGTGGTAGATGACCAGGTCGTTCAGGCCCAGGGTGAGGAAGCTGAAGACGAACAGGAGGGCGGTGAGCGCGCGCAGCACGGGGTGGCCGTACAGGAAGGAGACCCCGGTCCGCAGGTCGCGCCACAGCCCGGCCCGCTCGTCCGGCCGGTCCGCGCCGCCCCCGGCCCGCTCCCGGAACCGTACGAGGACCATGCAGGCGGCCGACACCCCGAAGCTGGCCGCGTCCACGCCGACGGCCGCCGCCGGACCCGTCCAGGCGGCCACCAGCCCGGCGCCCAGCGGGCCGAGCACACCGGCCGCGGCGGCGGTCGCGTTGAGCCGTCCGTTGGCCTCGGTCAGCCGGACGCCGCGCACCAGACTGCGCACGACGGTGACATAGCCGACGGCGAACAGCATGCCGACGGCCTCGCACAGCGGCAGGATCGTGTAGAGCAGCCACACCTGCGGCCCGAACAGCCACACCAGCGGGATCACCCCGTACAGCACCATCCGTACGAGGTCGCAGCCGATCAGCAGCCGGCGTCGGTCGACCCGGTCCACCACCGCCCCCGCGAACAGCGCCGCCAGCACCGAGGCCGCGCCGCCCACCGCCGTCAGCAGCCCCATCCGGGCGAGGGAACCGGTGGCCTGGAGCACCAGCAGGGGCAGGGCGATCAGCGCGAAGGAGTCACCGAGGACGGAGAGGGTCTGCGCTGCCCAGAAGATCCCGAAGTCCCGCTGCCGCCACAGCGGGACTTCGGCGGCGGTCGGCGGATCGTGCGGTCGGCCGTGCGCGGGCTCGGGCGGTCTCTCGTGCGCCCGCCCGTGCGGTGCGCCGCCGTCGTGCTCCCCGCCGTCGCGGCGCCCCTCGTGTGTCATCCTGCCCCCTGGGCCTCGAAGTCGTCGACCACCGTACGTCCGCCGGCGATCGGGTCCGCGGTCGCGCCTGCGGCACGATGAGACCATGCACTCGATTCCGCCACGCCGCCGTCCCCTCCCCGACTTCGACCCGCGCCCCGTGCCGCCCGGCACGTACCCGCTGTGGGAGGAGGCGCTGGCCGTGGTCAACCGGGACCTGGCCGTGACCCTGCCGGGGCAGGGGGAACTGCGGCTGATGGCGCTGCCCCGTCCGGAGGAGGACGAACCGGATCAGGTGTACGTGGCGGTGGCCGACGGCACCTGGCACGGCAATCCGCTGAACCACGACCTCGACCACGACTTCGACCGGGACGACCCGGTCGACGCGCTCGCGGCCGTCGTCGACGCGGCGCAGGAGTCGGTCGTCGAACGCCTGTGGCAGGCCTGGCCGGTGTGCGACGAGCACGACCTCGGCATGCACCCGCAGTACGTGGACGACCGGATGGTGTGGTGGTGTTCGGGCGGCCGGCCGGAGGGCCGGGCGCACCCGCGCGGGGCGGTGGGGGAACTGGGAGGGGCCTGACGTCCGTCCCGGAGGAACGACCGGCGGTGCCCGGCACGACGTTCACAGTTTCCCCAACTACCCTTGTTCGTCACACTGGTTGACCGCACGCTGAGAACCGTCGATCCACGCACCGCTCTCCCCCGGGTGCGTCCCCCCTCTTTCCGGGTGCACCCTCCCCCTCCCCGACCGGAGACACCCCCACCATGAGACGACTCATCGGCACCCTCGCGGCCGCCGCGCTCGCCCTCACCGGCCTGGCCACCGCCGGCTCGGCGCCCGCGGCGGCGGCCGGCACCGGCACCGGCACCGGCACCTTCAACGTCCTCACCTACAACGTCGCGGGCCTGCCGGAAGGGCTGAGCTCCGGCCACCCGGCGACCGACACCCCGCTGATCTCGCCGCGGCTGGGCGCGTACGACATCGTGAACGTCCAGGAGGACTTCAACTACCACGCGGCGCTGTACGCGGGCGACGACCACGCGTACCGCACCGCGACCAGCGGCGGGGCCGGGATCGGCGACGGTCTCAACACCCTCTCGGACTACCCGTTCGAGGACTTCCAGCGGGTCGGGTGGAACGACTGCACCGGCACCGACTGCCTGACCCCGAAGGGCTTCACGCTCGCGCGGGTGCGGCTCGCCGAGGGCGTCTTCGTCGACCTCTACAACGTCCACACCAACGCGGACGACACCGACGACGCGCTGGCCGCCCGACGCGCCAACATCACCCAGCTGTCCGCCTTCGTCCAGGCGAACTCCGCGGGGAACGCGGTGATCGTGATGGGCGACACGAACACCCGGTACACCCGCAGCGGCGACAACATCCGCACGCTCGCCGACGGCAACGGCCTGACGGACGCGTGGGTGAAGCTGGTCAAGGGCGGTTCCCGGCCGACGCAGGGCGCGGACGCGCTGCTGTGCCCGACGACGGCGCCGACCGACGACTGCGAGGTGGTGGACAAGATCCTCTACCGGGGCAGCAGGCTGGTCACGCTCGACGCGACCCGCTACCACGACGAGTGGGCGAAGTTCCTCGACCCGGCGGGCGGCAACCTCTCCGACCACTTCCCGCACACGGTCGACTTCTCGTACACCCTGAACTCCGCGCTGAGGGCCAGTGACTTCTTCGGCGGCACGGGCGGCACGGCCTTCAACGACGCCGACGACCTGCCGGCCGCCCTCGCCCCGCGCACGCTGACCCTGCGCGGCGGCGCCCGGCTGGACGCGGTGTCGCTGACGCACGACGGCGGAACGGCACTGGCCCACGGAGGCACGGGCGGTACGGCGGTCTCGCTGACCCTGGCGTCCGGCGAGCACCTCACCTCGGTGACGCTGACGGAGGGTCAGAAAAGCGGCCAGACACGGATCTTCTCGGCCGCCTTCGGCACCGACAAGGGCCGCGGCCTGATCGCCGGTACCGCCACGTCCGACACGAAGACGTTCACGGCGCCGTCCGGCTGGCAGATCGTCGGCTTCACCGGCCGCTCGGGCGACGAGATCGACAAGCTGGGCGTGGTGTACGCGCCGATCGGCTGACCGGCGGCGACACGCGGACTGCCTAGACTGGGCTGCACCCTGGAGGCTCCGGGTTGCAGCCCAGTGATACGGAGGCAGTACCGCATGGCCCGTGCCGGCCTCACGACCGACCGGGTCGTCGCAGCCGCCGCCGACCTCGCCGACGAGGCCGGTTTCGAGAACGTCACCGTGTCCGCGCTGGCCCGTCACTTCGGGGTGAAGGACGCGAGTCTGTACTCGCACATCAAGAGCCTCCAGGACCTGCGGACCCGGCTCGCACTGGCCGCGGGCGGCGAGCTGATCGACCGGATCGCGGCGGCCGTCGCCGGACGCGCGGGCAAGGACGCTCTGACCGCCTTCGCGGGCGCCTACCGCGCGTACGCGCTGGCCCACCCGGGCCGGTACGCCGCCACCCAGAGCCGTGTCGACCCGTCCGTGATCGCCGGCTCCCCCGCCCTGCTGCGCACCGCCGAGATCACCTACGGCATGCTCCGCGCCTACGGCCTCGACGAGCCCGACCTCACCGACGCCGTGCGACTGCTGCGCAGCACCTTCCACGGCTACTGCGCCCTGGAGGCGGGCGGCGGCTTCGGCGCCCCTCGTGACGTGCAGAAGTCCTGGGACCGCGCCGTCGACGCCCTGCACGTGGCACTGGAACACTGGCCGCGCGAGGAAGGGACGCCACCGCCCGGGGTCTAGGCCGGGTCGCCGAGCGCCTGCACCTCGTCGTACGTCGGTACCGTGCCGCCCGGAGCGCGGCCGGCCGCGATGTCCGCCACCGCCTCCAGCGCCGCGCCCAGCGCCCGCCGGTACAGCAGCGAGCCGACGCTGATCCGGCGCACGCCGAGGTCGGCGAGCCGGCCGACGGCCGGCCCCGCGGGTTCACGGTCATACCCGCAGGCCAGGTCCGTGTCACTTCGGCGCGGACCGAAGTGTGCGGGCACGCGGGTGTGGGCACGCGGGTGTGGGCACGCGGGTGCGCGCACCCGGGCCGGGCACCCTGGGCGCGGGCCCGCACCGGTGTCTCAGGTCGCGCGCTCCGCCGCGCTGCGCTCCACGCAGAACTCGTTGCCCTCGGGGTCGGCCATCAGCGCCCATCCCGTGCCGTCCTCGTTGCGGCGGTCGTCGACCAGCCGGGCACCCAGCGCGAGCAGCCGCTCGACCTCCTCGTCACGGGTGCGGTCCTGCGGCTGGAGGTCGAAGTGGACTCGGTTCTTGACCGCCTTGGCCTCCGGCACGGTGACGAACAGCAGGCCCGCGCCCTCGATCAGCGCCTCCGGGTCGCCGGGGTGGTCGTCGTCGTGCAGGGGCTGGTCGAGAACCTTGGACCAGAAGCTGCCGACGGCGTAGGCGTCGGCGCAGTCGACGGTCACATGACGGATCACGGAAGTCATACGGGGATTCTCGTGGCCGCCCGGGACCGGGGCAACGGAGTAACGGGCCCCGGAAGTTCACTCCCGCACATGGACCTCCACCCCGTGCCCGTCGAGCCGCGCCCGCAGTCGGGGCCCCTGACCCCAGTCGACGTCCAACTCCCCTGCTGTGTCTGTCGCGTTTGCCGCGTCGACCCGTACGGACACCGTCTCCTCCAACGGTCCGGGGTCCGGCGCACCGGTCAGCCGGGCCAGCGCCACGAAGAGCGTGTCCCCGTCGCCGGTGACCCCGACGAGCCCGGCGCCGTCCGCCGGATCCTCGTGCTCCGCCGACGCCCCGACGCCCGCCCGGTCCACGGCGTGCGCCGGGTCCACGAGACCGACGGCGGGCAGCAGTTCGGCGCTGACCCCGTACGGCGCCGCCCACCCGGTCACCCGCACCGGGGTGCCGGGGGCCGCGCCCGTCACCAGATGGGCGCGCACCTCCGCGGCTCCGTGGGCGAGCACCAGGCTCGTCACCCGGGCACCGGAGGCGGTGGTGTGCCGCGAGGCTGCCCAGCCGTCGCCCACGCCCAGCGGCTCGATGCCGGTGCGGCCCGGCTCGTCGCCGACGATCACGCTGTTGTCGTACGACGTCGAGGGCGCCGTCACGGTCGAGTAGGCGAGGCGCGTGTAGTGGGGGTCGTAGCGCACGTCCTCGCTGCCGTGGTTGTGGAGGCGCACCAGACCGTCCGAACAGGTCGACTGGAGGAGCCAGTTGGGGGCCCGGATCGAGGTGAGCGCGTCGGCACGCTCCGCCGGGCCGGGCTCCTCGGGCGCCGTCCACACCGGATGGTCCGGCGGGAGGAGCAGGCCGAGGAAGCCCTTGCTCGCCCAGTACGGGGACGCCGGTCCCGAGTAGCCCTGGAGGACGGACTCGTCGGGGCCGTGCCAGCCGAGCGTGAGCAGTCCGCGTCCGTCCACCGCGCCCCGGTCGAGGAAGTACCTCAGCGCGCCCGAGGCGAGTCTGCGGGTCTCACCCGGGGCCAGCGGGGTACGCCCGGTGAGGGCGCCCAGCCACAGCGGCGCGGCCGTCGCGAAGCGGTAGGTCAGCGACCGGCCCTGGCGCAGGGGCGCGCCGTCCGCGCCGAACAGGCGGGCGTAGTCGGCGAGATGGCGTTCGAGCCGGCCGCCGTACAGGTCGAGCAGGCGGGGGTCGTCCGCCAGCCAGGCGTGCAGCACCGGGTAGAGGTGCATGGCCCAGCCGTTGTAGTAGTCGAACTTGCGCCCGTCGCCGTCGGTGTACCAGCCGCCGCCGACGTACCAGTCCTCGATGCGCGCCAGCCCGTGGTCGACCGCCTTGCGGGCGGCGTCCGGTTCGTGGCCGATCTCCTGGAGGAAGCCGCCGACTGTCACCGGGAACAACTCCCAGTTGCAGGGCCAGGGTTCGGCGGTGAGCGCGTCGGCCAGCCACTCGGCGGCCCGCCCGCGCACGGTGTCGTCGAGGCGGTCCCACAACAGGGGCCGGGTCAGTCGCAGGGCGAGCGCGATCGAGGCGGCCTCGACGAGCGGCTGACCGCGGTCCTCGATCCGGGGCCAGACCCCCGCGACCCCGGCGGCGAGGCCCTCGGCGTAGCGGCCGAGGGCGGTCTCGTCCCGGCGGAAGGCGGCCAGCAGCAGCGTACGGGCGTACCCCTCCAGGCCGTCCGAGAGGCGGCCGGACCAGCTCTGGCGGGGGCCGGGCAGATGGTAGAGGGCGCGGTTCCCGGTGGCGTACGGCTCGACGGCGGCGAGCAGGGCGTCGGCGGCCGCCTCCCAGTGGACGCGGGTGAAGCCGGTGGCGGGGCTGAGCGTGTGGTCGGGCGGGGGCAGCCGCATCCGGCGGTCTCTCCTTCCGGCGGGGCCTGGGACGCCCCGGTTCCGGTCGGGACGCCCCAGGCGTTCATCGGGGACTCAGAGCTGCGGAGCTCTCATCCCACCCGCACCCTGCCCTTTGGCACCAGATGCTGTGCGCGCAGTTCGTCGCGGACCAGGCCCGCGTACACCGTGGCGCCGTGGACGGAGGTGTGGGTGTTGTCGCGTTTCTCGTTGTAGAGGTACAGCGCCTTGGAGCCCTCGACGCCCAGGGACTCCACCAGTGCCTTCGTCCTCGCCGTGAGGTCGATCAGCGGTACGCCCTCGGCGGCGGCGACCTCGCGGATCACCGCGGGGTGGTTCACGCCGAGGCCGTTGACCAGGAGGGCGATGTCGTTGTCGAGGGTGCCGTCGGCGTTGAACCAGCGCCGGACGATCGGCGTGACGAGGACGGGCCGCCCGCCCTTCGCCCGGACGCCCGCGACCAGCGTCTCCAGGTTGGCCCGGTAGGTCGCCTCGTCGGTGGTCTTGTCGTTGTGGGCGAGCTGGACCAGGACCAGGTCGCCGGGGCGGATCAGCGGCTGGACGGTGGCCCACAGCAGCGGGTTCTCCAGGTAGGTGACCGTACTCTCCCCCGAGTCCGCGTAGTTGGCGACGGAGACGCCCGCGCGGAGGTACTGCGGGAGCTGCTGGCCCCAGCCGGTGTAGGGCTCGGCCGGCTGGTCGCAGACGGTGGAGTCGCCGACCAGGAAGATCTGGCGGGGGTGGCGGGCCGGGACGACCCGGACGCCGGCCAGCGCGGGCGCGGTGCCGCCGATCGTCAGGTCGAGCCCGGCGGTGCCGTCGGGGCCGGTCGGTTCCCCCTCGGGGGTGCGGACGTCCACCGTGAAGCCGCGGAGGGTACGGGCGCCGGGCGCCGCCGCCGTCTCCGGGAGGAGGGCGCGCCGGGTCTCGCCGCCGACGCTCGTGCTCGACGCGCCGTCACCGCCGAGCAGCACCGTCACGTCGTACGTGCCGGGCGGGACGTCGAAGTGGCAGGCGGTGGCGGTGCAGTGGTCGAGGCCGAACGGCCGTGGCCCGGCGTGCGCCTGGGCGGGTACGGCGGGCAGGGCGGCGGTCAGTGTCATCGCCGCCAGCACGGCGAGCTCGAAACGTCTCACTTGCGGCTCCTCCGTCGGGGGACAGGGCCTGGCCGCTGGACGGTACCGCCATCGGCAAGCGCTTTCTAGTCCATGGCCAGATTTTGCACGACCACCGACTCACAGACAGTGAAAGCCCTTTCGCGAAATCGATTCAACTGCCACTCTGCCAACCGCACCCGCACCCCCACACCTCCCGGAGGAGGCACCCCCATGTCCGGATCACCGAACGGATCCTTAGGACGCCGTACCTTCGTTCTCGGCACCGCGGCCGCCGCCGGCTCGGCCGCCCTCGCCGGACCGCTCGCCGGCACCGCGTCGGCCGCGAGCTTCGGCTGGAGCGACGACGGCTCCAACTACGTCGTCGACACCGGAGCCAGTCTGGTCTTCAAGGTCAGCAAGACCAACGGCGACCTGACCTCGCTGGTCTACAAGGGCACCGAGTACCAGGGCTACGGCGGCAAGAACTCGCACGTGGAGTCCGGCCTCGGCACCTCCACGGTCACCATCGCCCAGTCCGACACCACGATCCTGATCTCGGTCGCGTACGGCACGCTGAAGCACTACTACGCGGCCCGCAGCGGCGAGAACAACGTCTACCTGTGGACCAACAAGGCCGACACCTCGGTCTCCGCGACCCGCTACATCGTCCGCGTCAAGGCCGGCCTGTTCCTCAACGACGAGCCGGACTCATACACCTACGCCCCCACCGTCATCGAGTCCGCGGACGTCTTCAAGAAGTCCGACGGCCAGACCCGCGCCAAGCACTACTCGAAGCTGCGGGTGATGGACTACAACTACATCGGCTGGACCACCGGCGGCGTCGGCCTGTGGATCGTGCGCAGCAACCACGAGAAGGCCTCCGGCGGCCCCTTCTACCGCTCACTGCTGCGCCACCAGAGCACGGACGGGGGCGGCCTGTACGAGATCCTGTACTACGGCGAGAACCAGACCGAGTCGGAGCGCTTCGGCCTCCAGGGCCCGTACGTCATCGCCTTCACGGACGGCGGCGCCCCCTCCTCGTCGCTCTATCCAGGCACCCTGACCACCTCGTGGGCGGACTCGCTGGGCATCTCCGGATACGTCTCCGCGAGCGGCCGGGGCCGGGTCGCGGGCGTCGGCATCACCGGCCGGAACACCGCCTACGCGTACACCGTGGGCCTGGCCAACTCGGCCGCGCAGTACTGGGGTCCGGCACGCTCGTCGGACGGTTGGTTCTCGATCGCGGGGGTGCTGCCGGGGTCGTACACCCTGACCGTCTTCAAGGGCGAACTCGCCGTGTACACCACGTCGGTGACGGTGACGGCGGGCGGCACGACCACCCTGAACTCGATCGCGATCCCGTCCTCGAACGATCCGTCCAACGCGAGCACGATCTGGCGGATCGGCGACTGGACCGGCTCCCCGAGCGGCTTCAAGAACGCGGACCTGATGACGTACGCGCATCCGTCCGACGTCCGGGCCTCGTCCTGGACCGGGAACGTGGTGGTCGGCAGCGGCACGGAGACGTCGGCCTTCCCCTGCTACCTGTGGAAGGACGTCAACAGCGGGATCATCGTGTACTTCAAGCTGACCGCCGCCCAGGCCGCCGCCGCGCACACCCTGCGCATCGGCGTGACGACGGCCTACGCCAACGGCCGGCCGCAGGTCGTCGTCAACGACACCTGGACCTCGGCCGTTCCCTCGCCGCCCACCCAGCCGAGCACCCGTTCGCTGACCGTGGGCTCGTACCGGGGCAACAACTACACGTTCACCTACAGCGTCCCGGCGTCCGCCTGGCTGACGGACACCAGCGCCTACAACACGCTGAAGATCTACGTGGCGAGCGGCTCGGGCACGACGTCCTATCTCAGCGCGGGCACCTCGGTCGACGCGATCGACCTGCTCGCCTGAGGTGTCCTCATGTCCCGCGTGTCCACTGCTGGTTGGTCGCTCCGTTGCAGGTGTACGTGATGATCGCGGCGGAGTTGGCGGTGGACGCGCCGGACACGTCCAGGCACTCGCCGCTGGCGCGCGCCTTGACCAGGACGTAGCTGCCGGAGGCGGTCACCGACCACTGCTGGGCGGTGGCGCCAGTGCAGTTCTCCTGGGTGACAGCGGTGGCGTTCTCCGTCAGGCACAGGGAGCTGCCCCGTCCGACCAACGCGTAGTAGCCGCTGCCCAGGTCCTTGAACCACCACTTCTGGTTGGTGCCGCCGTTGCAGGTGTACTGGCTGATCGCGGCGCTCTGCCAGAGCGACTGGTTCGGCACGTCGGCGCACTTGGCGCTGTGCCTGGCGATCAGGGTGTTGTACGTGGCGCCGGTGCCGGTCACCGTCCCGGCGGCCGTGTCGACCGTCACCTCCGGGGACCAGGACAGGGACAGCGAGGTCGAGGTCGGGAAGGTCAGCGGCAGCCAGACGTAGCGGGAGTCGTTGACGGTCCCGCCGAAGGAGTCGCCCCAGCGGTCACCCATGTAGAGGTACGCGGTGCCCGAAGTCCCCTGGACGGGAAGGACGTACGCGGTCTGCGAGCCGAACGCCGTGGAGTCGCCGACGTTCGTCATGGCCGTCCAGGGGCCGGACAGGGAGGTCGCGGTGGCGTACTGCTGCTGGTTGGGGCTCCAGCCGGTCGCGCCCGAGGTCAGCATGAAGTAGACGCCGCCCCGCTTGAACAGGGCCGGGGCCTCCCGGTGGCCGCCCGCCCAGGGGTTGGCGACCAGTGCGGCGATGCCGGTGTAGTCGGCGGTCAGCCGGTAGATGTGCAGGTCGTAGTTCTCGTTGGCCGCCGAGACCATGTATCCGGTGCCGTCGGTGTCGACGAAGGCGGTGAGGTCACGGGACATGTACGAGCCGAGCGGCTGGAAGCTGCCCTGGTAGGTGTAGCCGCCGTCGACGGTGCTGGAGACGGCGACCGCGGCACGGGCCTGGCTGTAGTCGGTGCCGTTCTCCTTGTGCATCCACATCACGAACTTGCCGGTGGACGCGTTGTAGATGACCTTGGGCCGTTCGATGTAGGCGGTGGCCAGTTCGGCGGCGCTGGACTGGGTGAGGACGTGAGCGCGGAACTCCCAGTTCTTCAGGTCGGTGGAGCGGTAGGCGTCCACGTACCTGAAGGTGTTGTCGGCGTTGCGGTCCTCGCCGAACCAGTAGTAGTAGGAGCCGACCTTGATGACCCCGCCGCCGTGGGCGTGCACGGCGGCGCCCGAAGTGTCCGTGAACTGGGTGCCGTTGGCGATCGTCTGGGCCGCGGCGCGGGCGTTCGCGGCGGCCCCGAGCACACCGGCGAGGGCACAGCACAGGGCGAGCAGGACAGCGTGGACGCGTCTCATGGGGACTGCCTCTCGGTGGGGGGGAACACACGAGACCGTTCGAGATGACGAACGGTATGTGGCATGACGAACGCGGAAAAGGTAAGGGTGGGCTCCGGGGAGGTCAACGGGTCACGCGGGGCGAAAAACGTCGGAGGGAGCGGTCGGTGGCCCCGTCCTCGGTGTGTCTGCGGACCCGTCGGCTAGCGTCGCCCCATGAGCAGCCACCTTCCTGCCCCGACTCTCACCGAGGCCCTCGCCGCGGGCACGGTCGTCCTCGACGGCGGGATGTCCAACCAGCTGAGGTCCGCGGGGCACGACCTCGGCGGTGCGCTGTGGTCGGCCCGGCTGCTCGCCGAACGGCCCGAGGCGCTCACCGAGGCCCATCTCGCCTACTTCGAGGCGGGCGCCGACGTGGCGATCACGGGCAGCTACCAGGCCACCTTCGAGGGCTTCGCGCGGCACGGCATCGGCCACGAGGAGACCGTCCGGCTGCTCGCACTGAGCGTGGAACTGGCCCGCGAGGCGGCCCGGCAGGCCCGCGCCCGGGGCGTCGGGCGCCCGCTGTGGGTGGCCGCGTCCGCGGGCCCGTACGGGGCGATGCTCGCCGACGGCTCCGAGTACCGGGGCCGCTACGGCCTGGGCGTCGACGAACTGGAACGCTTCCACCGGCCCCGGCTGGAGGCGCTGGCCGCCGCCCGCCCCGACGTGCTGGCCCTGGAGACCGTCCCCGACACCGACGAGGCCGCGGCGCTGCTGCGGGCGGTGCGCGGGCTCGGGGTGCCGGCCTGGCTTTCGTACTCCGTCGCGGGCGACCGCACCCGGGCCGGGCAACCGCTCGCGGAGGCGTTCGCCCTGGCCGCGGAGGCGGACGAGATCGTCGCCGTCGGCGTGAACTGCTGCGCACCACAGGACGCGGCAGCCGCCGTCGCCACCGCGGCCCGCGTCACCGGCAAGCCGGTGGTCGTCTACCCCAACAGCGGCGAGACCTGGGACGCCGAGGCCCGCGACTGGACGGGCCGCCCCTCCTTCACCGCCGAACAGGTCCAGGGGTGGCGGGAGTCGGGCGCCCGGCTGATCGGCGGCTGCTGCCGGGTCGGCCCCGAGGAGATCGCCGCGATCTCACGGACCCTGCGTCCCGTGGCGTAGGCCCGGCCGCGAAGCCCCGGGCGGGGCACGGGACATCGGACGGGGCGCGGGACACCCACGAGGCACGGGACATCGGACCGGGCACGGGACACCCACGAGGCACGGGACATCGGACCGGGCACGGGCGGTCAGTGCCGGCGGACACCGACCGAGCGGCGCAACCTCCGTACCGCCGAACGCAGTTCGATACCGCGTGCGGAGCGGCCGGACGGCGGGTCCGACGCGGGCGTGGGTTCCGGAGCGCCGGCGTCGGCGGCCCACAGGGCCAGTTCGGCGTCCCGGGGACCGTGGACGACATACGGGTCGCCGTCGCCGAACAGCCGCACCGGGTGCGTGGCGTCCCAGGCCTGCCACCCCGGATCTCCCTCGACGGCGAACCGCACCCACGCGCGGTGCATCGCGTCGGCCAGTTCCCGCGGCGCGCCCTCGCCCGCGAGCCTGCGCGCCTCCGGGACCTCGCCGGTGTCGAACACGAAGCCGAGTTCCAGGGCGTGGCAGGCACCGAGGCCGGGCTGCCCCGACGGCCACGCGAACTCGTAGACGTACGACGATCCGGGCCGGGCGTCGGCCAGCCGGTGCAGCGGGATCCGCAGCAGGTGGTCGGTGACCAGCTGGCCGACGATCTCGGCGGTGCCCGCGTCGGGACGCAGGGCGCGGTAGCCGCGCACCACCTCGCCGCCGCAGTGGCAGCGGGCCATGGCCCCGGCCAGGGCGACCGGGCCGAGCCGGTCGACGCGCTCCAGCAGTCCGCCCGGCACCAGCCACAGCCGGTACTCGTCCCGGGTCCAGCCCAGCAGCAGGTCGGCGTCCCGGGCGACGGTGCCCTCGACCAGGGCTTCCAGCGGGTCGCGGGGCACGAGGTCGCCGTCGACGACGATGCCGAAAGCGGGTCCGCCGAGCACCGGGCTGCTGAGGCGACCGGTCTCGGCCTGGGCCCTGAGCAGCAGCGCCGGGTCGACGGCGGCGAAGGCCTCGGCGGTCGCGGGGATCTTCAGCCGGGTCGCCATCCGGCGCACCATGCGCCGCACCTTGTCCCGGTCGAGGGCCTCCGGCGGCCCGCTCTGGAGTACGGCCCGCCGGAACAGCCCCTGCGCCTGCGGGGCCGCGATCAGCGCGCCGACGCTGATCGCGCCCGCCGACTGCCCGCACAGGGTCACCCGCCCGGGGTCCCCGCCGAACGCCTCGATCGACTCGTGCACCCAGCGCAGGGCGGCCAGCTGGTCGTGCAGGCCGGGATTGGCCGGGGCGTCCGGGAACAGTCCGTAACCCTCCACACCCAGCCGGTAGTTGACCGAGACGAACACGACGCCGTCCCGGGCGAAGGGCTGCCCGTCGTACACGGGCACGGCGGAGGAACCACGGGTCAGCGCGCCGCCGTGCAGCCACACCAGGACCGGCAGCCGGGCGCCGGGGCCGGGCTCCGGTGTCCAGACGTTCAGGTTGAGCCAGCCCTCGCCCGCCACCACCGGGTCGGACAGGTACTGCGCGAAGGCCTCCGAGTACGGGGGTTTCGGCGCCGTCGGCCCGAAGGCTCCCGCGTCCCGCACACCGTCCCAGGGCTCGGGCGGTACGGGCGGCCGGAACCGGCGGGGGCCGACCGGCGGGGCCGCGTACGGTATGCCCCGGAACACCGCGGCGCCCCGCTCGTATCTGCCGCGTACCGCCCCGTACGGGGTTCTGACCACGGGGTCCGTCCGGTCTGCCGTCATCTGCCCACCAGCCCTTCGCCGCGCTCACGCACCGGTAAGCCAAGAGCACCACATCGGCGCGCGGTATTCCGCCGCTCGGGCCCGTCGCTGGGCCGTTCGGCGTACGGCCTCCCGGCCGGGCCCCGGCCGGGCCCCGCCCGGCACACCGGCCGCACGTCACCCGGCACGCCGGCCGTACGCCCGGGCCCCGAACCGGCGCGGATCCCGAGCCCCGGGAACCCGGTGTCGGCGCGGATCCCGGACTCCGGGGGCCTGTCCCGCCGATTGACCCGCCTCCCGCCTGGATCTACGTTGGAAGACGCTCGCAGAAAGCGTTTCCTACGCGCCCCAGGAGGGTCATGACCAGCGCCCAGCCGCCCCTGGCCGTGTTCGCCATGGACCCGGCGCACCTCCCGCGGCTCTTCCCGGCACCCCTGCTGGACCGGCTCCGGCGGACGGCGGTGATCGACCCCGGGCTCGTGGTGCGCGACTTCGCCGATCCCGCCGCCGCGCGGGCCCTGGCGGGAGCCGACGTCCTGATCACCGGATGGGGCTGCCCCCGACTGGACGGCGGCGCGCTGGCCGCCGCGCCCCGGCTGCGCACGGTGCTGCACTCCGCGGGCTCGGTGCGCCCGGTGGCCGGGGAGGCCGTGTGGGAACGCGGGATCGCGGTATCCAGCGCGGCCGCCGCCAACGCGCTGCCGGTCGCCGAGTACGCCCTCGCGATGATCCTGCTGGCCGGGAAGGACGCCTTCGCCCGGCGCGAGCGCTACCGCGAGACCCACGCCGAGCCGTCCCCCGCCGAGACCGCGCGCACCGGCAACCTGGGCCGCCGGGTCGGGATCGTCGGCGCCTCGCGGGTCGGCCGCCGGCTGCTGGAACTGCTGCGCCCGTTCGACTTCGAGATCCTCCTGCACGACCCGTACGTCGACCCCGCCGAAGCCCGCGCGCTGGGCGCCGAGCCGCTGGGACTGGCGGACCTGCTGCGCCGCAGCGACATCGTCAGCCTGCACGCCCCCGACCTGCCCGAGACCCGGCACCTGCTCGACCGCGAGCGGCTCGCCCTGATCCGCGACGGCGGCATGCTGATCAACACCTCCCGGGGCGCGCTGGTCGCCCCGGACGCCCTCACCGACGAGCTGGTCTCCGGCCGGCTGCACGCGGTCCTGGACGTCACCGACCCCGAGCCGCCGCCCGCCGACTCCCCGCTGTACCGGCTGCCCAACGTGTTCCTCACCCCGCACATCGCGGGCTCGCTCGGCAACGAGCTGGAGCGGCTCGGCCGGGTCGTCGTCGAGGAGCTGGAACGCCTGGCCGCGGGCCTGCCCCTGGCGCACGAAGTACGGCACGCGGACCTGGCCAGGGCCGCCTGACGGCAGCCTCCGCACGGACGCCGCACGGACGCCGTACGGGATCCGCACGGCGTCCCGGGACGTCCACGGCCGGGTCCGGCGATTTTCGGCGCAACCCTTGATCCCCGCCGAGACACACCTAGGATAGTAAGCGCTTTCTGTACGTCGGTGTCCAGAGAGGTGGTTCCCGATGGTCCGTACGGGGTCTGCGAGCGCGACGGCCGGACCGACGCTGGCGGTCGTGGCCCGCGAGGCAGGGGTGTCGGTGCCGACCGCGTCCAAGGTGGTCAACGGCCGGGACGACGTCGCCCCCGAGACGCGCCGCCGGGTCACGGAGGCGCTGGACCGGCTCGGCTACGTCCGCCGGCCGCGGTTCGACACGACCAGGACGCCCCGGCTGGTCGATCTCGTCGTGCCCGCGCTGGACGGTCCGCGGTCGGGCGCGGTGCTGCACGGGGTGGAGGAGGCGGCCCAGGACACCGGCCTGGACGTGGTCGTCTCGGCCGACGCCCCCCGGCCGGGAGCCGCGCGGGCGCAGCACGGCTGGCTGGACCGGCTCACCACGCGCGGCTCGGCCGGTGTGCTGCTCAACCTGGCCGAGCCGACGCCGTCCCAGTACGCCCGGCTCGACCAGCTCCGTATCCCGTACGTGTTGATCGACCCGGCGGTCGAGCCACCGCCCGGCGTGGTGTCGGTGGGAGCGGCGAACTGGCAGGGAGGGGTCACGGCGACCGAGCATCTGCTCGCGCTCGGGCACGAGCGGATCGCCGTGATCGCCGGTCCTCGGCACACGCTGTGCGCCGGCGCCCGGACCGCCGGCTACCGCTCGGCCCTCGCCGCCGCCGGACTGCGCCATCGGCCCGAGTACCTGCGCCACGGCCGCCCCGACGAGGCGGGCGCCCGGATCCGGATGCGGGAACTGCTGGAGCTGCCCGAGCCGCCCACGGCCGTCTTCGTCTGCTCGGACCGCATGGCGCTCGGGGTCTACCAGGCCTTGGCCGAACGGGACTTGACGGTCCCGTACGACGTCAGCGTGGTCGGTTTCGACGACCTCCCGGAGGCCCGCTGGGCCAGTCCGTCCCTGACCACGGTCCGCCAGCCGCTGGCGGAGATGGCGGCGACGGCACTGCGCCTGCTGGTACGGATGGCGGACGGTCACCGCCCGGAGGGCACCCGCACGGAGCTGTCGACGCGCCTGGTGGAGCGGTCGAGCACGGCACCACTCGGGAGTTGAGACATCTGGCGCATCGGAACGGCTCAACAGGTCCGCGTGGACGGACTCTTGAGTGAGCGGCAGCCGAACGGGAGGCGATCCGGAGGGGCGCGACGGTGACCGTCGTGCTCCGCGCCGCCCAGGGCGCGGCACCGCTCACCGGCCGCGGAGACCGGCCGGGCTCCGGCCGCGCCTCCGGTCGACTCACGAATCCCCTCGGCATACGCTGGATCTGCCGAGGGCGGCCGTGCGGGCCGCCGAACCGATCACTTTCGGTACCGACGGCCCCGGGCCGTCCCGCGTGCCGGCTCCGCGGCCGCTTCCGACGGCCGGGGTCCCGCGCCGGTCACATTCCAGCGCGCTTTCGTCGCTCAGGCCGCCCGCGTCGCTCGGGCCGCCCGGGTTGCCCTGCACTCAGGGAGTCACCATGAAGAATTCCCGTACACACCGCCGTGCCACGGCCGCCGTCGCGGCGGCGCTGATGTGCGCGGGCACGGTCCTGACCACGGGCGTCACCGCCCATGCCACGGGGCTGCCCGCCGACATCAGTGGCGGCGACCAGAACACCATCCTCTCGCAGACGAACACGGTCCGTCAGGGCGCCAACCAGGGGCCCCTGTCCTGGGACAGCGGGCTCGCCCAGGGGGCCCAGGCCTGGGCCGACAACCCGGCTTCCCATGCGGGCGGCCTGAGACACGACGACAACTTCAACAACGGCGCCGAGAACATATCGAGTTCGGGTCCGACCTCGGCCACGGGACAGTGGGCCAGCGAGAAGGCCGCCTACGACGCCACCACCGACCACGACACCAACAGTCCCGGCTACTACACCTGGGGTCACTACTACAACATGATCGTGCCGGGGTACTCGAGAGTCGGCTGCGGCGCGGCCGACGGCATCACGGTGTGCCGGTACGCCTGAGCCGCCCGGCCGGGCAGGCCGTCGGACGCCAACGGGGACGGTCGTGCCCCGCCGCAGTGCGGGGCACGGCCGCCGCCGTCGTGGGGACCCGGCAGGGACGTCGCGAGCGCGTCGGCCGTCCGCGGCCGCGCACCCGCGGGGCTCACACGCCCACGCCCTGGGGCACGTCCCGCAGCCGGGCGATGTTGCGCTCCAGCAGTTCCGTGGCGGCCCTGACGCCGACCCCGGTCGCGGTGTCGACCTCGGGCAGCCGGCCGTCCGCCGCCCTGAGAGCGGCCAGCGCGCGGTGCATCGCCTCGTGCGCGGCGAACAGGCACGGCGTGCTGTAGATCGCCACGTCGACGCCCAGCTCGGCGAGTTCGGTCAGCGAGAGCCTCGGGGACTTGCCGCCCGCGATCTGGTTGAACAGCAGCGGCTTGTCCCCCGTCACGTCCCGGATCCGGCGGATCCACTCCACGCTGCGGACCCCGTCGACCAGGACCACGTCCGCGTCCGTCGCCGCCAGGGTCCTGGCCCGGTTCAGGATGTCGTGCTCGTCCGTGGCGTCGGTACGGGCCACCACGACCAGGTCGCGGCGGGTCGCCAGCACCATCTCCAGCTTGGCGAGGTACTCGTGCAGCGGCAGGACCTGCTTGCCGTCGGCGTGCCCGCAGCGGCGCGGCCGTTTCTGGTCCTCCAGGATCACCCCCGAGGCGCCGATCCGCTCCAGCCCCTCCACCACATGGCAGGCGACCTCGGGATCGACGTACCCGTCGTCGATGTCCACCAGCAGGTGGTGCCGGGGGAATGCGCCGCGCAGTCGCTGGACGAAGGCCATCATGTCCGGCCAGGCGATGAACCCGATGTCCGGCAGCCCGTAGTGCGAGGCGGCGAAGCCGAAGCCCGAGACGAACATCCCGTCGTAGTGGTCGGCGGCGATCGACGCCGAGTACATGTCGTAGACGCCGATCAGCGGAGTGGTTCCCGGCCCGGCGATCTGCTCGCGCAACCTCTTGCCGTACGTCAAGGCTCGATTCCTCCTGGGGAGTTGGGCACGCTGTCGCGTACGGGTCGTCGCGACACGACGCCCTTTGCCAAGACGAGAGGATCTCCAGGGCGGCCCTGAACTTTTCCCTCGGACGGGTTTTGCTCACTCCATCGGCGCAGACGGTTCACCGGAGAAACGTCACTCGTACGCCGACTCGCCGACGCGGGACGGGATCCCGACGGAGGGACGCGCCCGGCACGGTGCGCGGGCCCGGCCGACCGCACGGGCCTCACACATATGGGGCCGCCGGGAGGAACGGGAAGCGTAGTCTCGGGCGGGATGAACGCCGACACGCTCGTCCCGCTGCTGGACCACCTCGTCCTCGCGACCCCCGATCTGGCGGCGACCGTCGCCGACTTCACCCGGCGCACCGGTGTGACGCCCGCCCCCGGCGGCGCCCATGTCGGACTCGGCACCCGCAACCACCTCGTCGGGCTGGGCGGCACGAGCTATCTGGAGATCATCGGGCCGGACCCGGAGCAGCCCGACGCCACAGGTCCTCGGCCCTTCGGCGTCGACGGTCTGGCCGCCCCGCGGACGGTCACCTGGGCGATCAGCCCGCCCGACCTGGACGCGACGGTCGCGGCCGCGCGGGCGCGTGGCCACGACCCCGGCCCGGTACGGGCGATGAGCCGCCGCCGTCCCGACGGCACCCTGCTGGAGTGGCGCCTGACCGACGGGACCGCACACCCCTCGGGCCTGGTGCCGTTCCTCATCGACTGGGGCGCCTCGGCCCACCCCTCGGCGGCGTCGGGCCTGCCGGTGACCCCCCTGCTCGCCCTGTCCGCGACCGCCCCCGACCCGGACGCGATCAGGCCGCTGCTGACCCTCCTCGGCACGGAACTCGCCGTCGCGCGGGGCCCGGTGGGGATCTCGTTCACGGTACGGACGCCCAGGGGGCCGGTGACCTTCGACTGAGGCGGGCGACCGCGCGGACGGCCGTGGTGGCGGGTGTCCGATTCGTTCAAGACCGGTGGCCGGGCCGCCGCCTACGGTGGTCCCATGAGTCCACGATTCGATGCCATCGGGCTGGTCGTCTCCGACATGGCCGCCTCCGTCGCCTTCTACCGCAGGCTCGGGTTCACGATCCCCGAGGGGGCCGAGCGCGAACCGCACGTCGAGATCGGACTGCCGGGCGGGCTGCGGCTGCTGCTGGACACGGAGGACACCGTCCGGTCCTTCCGTCCGCAGTGGCGGGCGCCGTCCGGCGAGGGCAGGACCGCGCTGGCCATGCGGTGCGAGGGACCGGACGAGGTCGACTCCGTGTACCGGGAGCTGGTGGACGCCGGGTACCACGGCGAGCTGCACCCGTGGGACGCCTTCTGGGGCCAGCGGTACGCCGTGGTGCTCGACCCCGACGGCAACGGCGTGGACCTGTTCGCTCCGCTGAAGGCCGGCTGAACGGGGCGGGCGGGCCGAACGGGGCGGGCGGACCCCGGGGACGCGCTCAGCGCAGCAGCGCGCCCAGCGTCGTACCGGTCAGCCGCCGCACGTCGCGGGCCAGGTGGGCCTGGTCGGCGTAACCGGCCCGGACCGCCGTCCCGGCCTGCGGAACGCCGTCGCGGGCCAGCGCGAGGGCGCGTTGCAGCCGCAGGATGCGGGACAGCGTCTTGGGTCCGTAGCCGAAGGCGGCCAGCGAACGGCGGTGCAGCAGCCGGACCCCCAGCCCCAGGTCGTCGGCGGTCGCGGCGACGGACCGGCCCGCGGCCAGGGCGGCCACCAGGCTCGCCGTGACGGGGTCGGGCGGGTCCGTGGTGCCGGCCCGCTCCCACGCGATCTCCTCCAGCGCGGCGGCGGGGTCGGCCGCCGCGTCGACCCGCTCGCACAGCCGCCGCACCGGCGCGGCGGGCCACAGGTCGTCGAGCCCCACCCGCCGGTCGCGCAGTTCGTGCGCCGGTACGCCGAGGAGCGCGGGCGCGGTGCCGGGGAAGAAGCGGACGCCCGCCCAGCGCGCGGGCGCACCCTCGGGGCGGTGCGGTCGGGTGTCGGGACCGGCCACCAGCAGCCGGCCCTCGGTCCACAGCAGGTCCATGCAGCCGTCGGGCAGCACCGGGCGGGCCCGCGACGCCGAGGGCACGAGGTTCCACACCACCGCGCCGCTCAGCAGGGAGGACCGCCGTTCCGCGTACACGTGGGCCAGGCTACGTCGCTCGCTACCGCGTCCCGCCCGGCCCGCCCTGTGTGCGCCGGGCGCACAAGCGGTGGTACAAGGTGCGCCAGGCGCACACACGTATGCGCGAGGCGCTGCTGCCGCGCCCGGGCCGGTGCGCCGCGCCAGGCGCCCGGGGTATGCGGCCCGGCGTACGGGCCCACGCACACGGCGTGCGAACCGGTCCGCGCTCCCGGTTCACCCGACCTCCTGGCCCGACCCCCTGCCCTGGCCCGCGGCCGTCACTTCGGTGTCGGCGGTTCCTCCTCGTTCCCGTCGCCACCGTTCGCACCGGTGCGGCCGGTGCCGTTGCCGGTGGTGCCACCGCCGGCGCCGTTGACGCCGTTGCCCTTCGGGGAGCTCTTCGCGTGGGTGCGCAGACGTCCCGTGACGTCGTCCGGCGGCAGGAAGCGGGACCAGCGCTCGGGGAACTCGGACGGCATGTCGGCGTCGTAGAGATCGTCGTCGTCGGGGTCGTCGGAGTCATGCGTCCGCGCGGCCGTCCTGCGGGCGACGTACTCCGCGGCCACCTCCTCCCGCAGCAGCTCGTTGGCCGCGCGGGCGGCGGCGGTCGCGGCGGCCGGCCAGACGCGGTCGATGGCCGCGTTGACAGCGGCCCCGACCAGCACGGCGAACGCGGACACACCGATCCACAGCAGGACGGCGACGGCTGCCGCGAGGGAACCGTAGATCGTCGCGCCCTCGATGGTGTGCTGGAGGTAGATCCGCAGCAGGAAGCTGCCGAGCACCCACATGGCGAGCGCCACCAGGGCCCCGGGCACGTCCTCGATCCAGGGCGAGCGCACGGGTACGGACACGTGGTAGAGCGTCGTCAGGAAGGCGATGGACAGCACGATCACCACCGGCCAGTACAGGACCTGCACCACCGTCGTCGACCAGGGCACGACCCGCACCACCGCGTCGGGGCCCGCGACCATCAGCGGCAGCGCGACCGAGCCGATCAGCAGCGCCACGATGAAGAGCAGGAAGGCCATCAGCCGGGTCTTGACGATGCCGCGGACGCCGTCGAGGCCGTACATCACGGTGATGGTGTCGACGAAGACGTTCACCGCACGGGAGCCCGACCAGAGGGCGAACAGGAAGCCGATGGAGATGACGTCGGGGCGGCCGCCCTTCATCACGTCGTCCAGGATCGGCTGCGCGATCTCCCTGACGCCCCGGTCCGACAGGACGGTGCGCGAGGCTTCCAGGAGATTGCTCTCCAGGCTGCTGATGCTGTCGGTGCCGGTCCAGGCGTCGACGTAGCCGAGCAGTCCGATGAGGCTCAGCAGCAGCGGCGGTACGGACAGCAGCGTGAAGAACGCCGCCTCGGCCGCGAGACCGAGGATGCGGTACTCGACGCAGGAGTTGACGGTGTCCTTCAGAAGCAGCCAGGCGGTCCTGCGCTTGGAGACGTTCCGGTAGAGGGCACGGGCCCGGTGGAGACGCCCGGACGGGCTCTCGGGTTGCTCGGGAGACTGACTTGCTGGCTGCACCCCCTAACGGTATCCGCCGCACCCGCATGAGATCACCCCTGGTGTGACGGTCGGACCGGCCGGACCCGCGACGCTGCTCCGCCCACTCGCGGCGCGCAACCGGGCAGCAATTCATGAGCAACCCAGGAGAAACCACCGGCAAAATCGAACCATTTTTCTGTCATGTCCGCGTTGGCCGAATTTATACGTCCGAAAGAACCGGAACCCTTCGGAGCAGTTGCACGGTCCACTCGATGAACGCCCCGGTGGGACGGGTGATCGAAAGATCGAAAGGGTTCGCACGGCGAATGGATGGCCGTTGCGAACGGGTCAATGACCGAAATGGCCTTGACCCGTTCCTGAGTGGCTCGAAAGAATTCTGATTGCATTCGTTGCGCGCTCCGAGGAGGGCTCGGCGCACACGACACGGGGGACAACAGGGGTCTCTGACCAGGACCCGATCCAGCCGCGTTACCCGTGATCCGCATGGTTCCATGTGGGTCATGCCGTGCTGCACCATGCCATTTTCTGCACGCCAAACATTTACGCGGCCACTCACACATTCTTTCGAACGAATTCCACTCGAACATCTCGGGTCACTTCTGCGCCCAAACACCGGGACCCAGCGCCGCCGCACGCCGGCCGGCGCCGTTCCGCCCTTCGCCGTTCCTCCCTTCTCTGTTCCACCCTTCATTTCGTCCGCCATTCCGCCCGTCATTCCGCCCGTCATTCCTGTCCGGAGAACCGACATGCCGGTATCGCGCTCCTTGACGCCCGCGCCGTCACCGCCCCCGGGCGACGACGGCCCGGGCCCCGCCGCGTCGCGGCCGGCCGAGGCCGGCCCGACCGTCACCGTCCGGCTGCGGTTCGGCGCCACGGGCGTACCGACGGACTCGCCCGGTCCGTTGTACGGGGTACCGGCCGCGGCCTCACCGCTCTGCGCCTACGGGTGGCGCCGCTCCCGGAACCGGGGGCCGCTGGGACACCCGCTCGCCGCAGCGGCCGGGCGTGCGCGCACCGCGACCACTCCCCCCGTCCTCGACCCGCACCACCAGTCAAACCGCAACAAGGAGCGCACGTGGTGAGCAAGCCCAGCACCGTAAAGGGCACCGTCACCGTCCCGGGCACCGGCCCGGACCCAGGCCCAGGCCTCGCCGCCACCGGCACCGGCACCAGCACCAGCACCAGCACCAACACCAACACCAGCACCAACACGGAGAGTGCTCTCGCCGAGGTTCTCGCGGGCGTCGTCCGCCGCGACGACGTCCCCGTCGACAGCGACTTCTTCGACGATCTCGGCGCGAACTCCCTGGTCATGGCGCAGTTCTGCGCCCGGGTCCGCAAGCGCCCCGACCTGCCCGCGGTGTCCATGAAGGACGTCTACGGCCATCCGACGATCCGCGGCCTGGCCGCCGCGCTGGCCGGCGAGCCCGCCGAGGCCCCCGCCCCGGTCGAGGTCCCCCCTCCCCCGCCCGGCAACACCGCCCGCTACGTCCTGTGCGGCGCGCTCCAACTCCTGGTCTTCGTCGGGTACTGCCTGCTGACCGGCCTCGTCACCGCCCGCGGCTACTCCTGGATCTCCGACGCCGGCTCCGTGGCGGCGGTCTATCTGCGCTCGGCGGTCTTCGGCGGCGCGGTGTTCGCCGGGGTCTGCACGGTGCCGGTGGTGGCCAAATGGGTGCTCGTCGGCCGCTGGAAGGAGACCGAGTTCCCGGTCTGGAGCCTTGCCTACTTCCGGTTCTGGGTCGTCAAGTCACTGCTGCACGCCAACCCGATGGTCCTGTTCGCCGGCAGCCCGCTGTACGTCCTGTACCTGCGGGCCCTGGGCGCCCGGATCGGCAGGGGCGTCACGATCCTGTCGCACTCCGTCCCGGTCTGCACCGACCTGCTGACCATCGGCTCCGGCACGGTGATCCGCAAGGAGAGCTTCTTCCTCTGCTACCGGGCGCACGCGGGCCGGATCCGGACCGGCCCGGTCACCCTCGGCAAGGACGTGTACGTCGGCGAGAAGACCGTCCTCGACATCGGCACCTCGATGGGCGACGGCGCCCAGCTCGGCCACGCCTCCGCGCTCTACGACGGCGTCGCGGTCCCGGCCGGCGAACACCGGCACGGCTCGCCCGCCCAGCCCACCGACGTCGACTACGTCCGGGTGCCGGCCGCGCCCTGCGGGACCCTGCGCCGCGCCGCCTACGGTCTGGGCGGACTCCTCCAGCTGCTCCTGGTGTACGTGCCCCTCGCCGTGGGCGGCACCTATCTGCTGCTCCCCCTGGTGCCCGCGCTCGACCGGCTGACCGACCCGAACAGCCAGGACCTGGACAACCCCCGGTTCTATGTCGAGGCGCTCGGCCTGTCCCTGGTGCTCTTCACGGGCTTCACCGTGCTCGGCCTGGCCACCGTGTGCCTGGTGCCGCGGCTGCTGCGCCCGCTGGTGCGCCCGGACCGGACCTATCCGCTCTACGGCCTGCACCACTCGGTCCAGCGAGCGATCGCCCGGCTGTCCAACGTCCACTTCTTCACCTGGCTGTTCGGCGACAGCTCGTACATCACCGGCTATCTGCGGGCCATCGGCTACGACCTGGGCGAGGTGGAGCAGACCGGCTCCAACTTCGGTTCAGCGGTCGCGCACGAGTCGCCCCACCTGGCCGTCGTGGGAAGCGGCACGATGGTCGCCGACGGACTGTCGATCGTCAACGCCGACTTCTCCGCCACGTCCTTCCGGCTCTCGCGCACCGTCATCGGGGCGCACAACTTCCTCGGCAACCACATCGCCTACCCGGCGGGCGGCCGCACCGGCGACAACTGCCTGCTCGCGACGAAGGTGATGGTCCCGCTCGACGGCGAGATCCGCGAGGGCGTGGGGCTGCTCGGCTCGCCGCCCTTCGAGATCCCGCGCACCGTGGAGCGCGACACCCGCTTCGACCACTTCCGCGAGGGCGACGAACTGCGCCGGAGGCTGACCGCGAAGAACGGCCACAACCTGCGCACGATGGGGCTGTTCCTGTTCCTGCGCTGGCTGCACTGGTGCCTGCTCACCGTGCTCGGCTTCGGCGCCGTCGACCTGTCCGGGACCCATGGCACGGCGGGCGGACTGCTGATCGGGGCCGCCATGATCGTGGCGCTGCCGTTCACCACCGGCTACTGGGCGCTGGTGGAGCGCGTGATCGGCAGGTTCCGGCCGCTGGAGCCGAAGCTCTGCTCGATCTACGACCCGTACTTCTGGTGGCACGAGCGGCTGTGGAAGGTGCCGGACCACCATCTCGCGGTGTTCAACGGGACGCCGTTCAAGAACGTCGTCTGGCGGCTGCTGGGCGTCCGGATCGGCCGCCGGGTCTTCGACGACGGCTGCTACATCACCGAGCGCACCCTGACCGCGATCGGCGACGACTGCACGCTCGGCGCCCACACCAAGGTGCAGTCGCACTCGCAGGAGGACGGCACCTTCAAGTCCGAGCACATCACGCTCGGCGCCGGCTGCACGCTCGGCACCGGCTCACTCGTGCACTACGGCGTCTCGCTCGGCGACGGCGCCGTGCTCGCCCCCGACTCCTTCCTGATGAAGGGCGAGGAGGTACCGCCGCGGGCGCACTGGGGCGGCAATCCCGCGACGGCCCTGCGCCGCGCGTGACCACGACGCGCGTGACCAAGACGGAGAAGGAAAGAACGATGGAGACGATCCCCAGGTGGACCACGGCCCCGGTGCCGGGCGTTGCGACCTACGAAGTGCCCCTGCCCCGGCCGGTGCCGCCGGCCGAGCACGTACTGCTGGCCGCGCACGCCAAGGTGCTCGCCACGCTGTCCGGCGAGCACGAGGTGACGACCCGGTTCGTCCCGGCGAAGGGCGAGGAGCCGGTCGCCCACCGGCTGTCCGCCGGTCCCGGGTCGTGGCGGGCACTGATGGAGGGCGCGGTCCCGGGCGGTGACCCGGCGGCCGAGACGGTGCTCGATCCGTACGGCGTCCACGACGGCGCCGACGACGCCGTACTGCATGTGAGCGTGTACGACGGCAGGCTGCGGCTGCGCTATCGCACCGACGTCCTGGACGCCCCGGCCGCCGAGCGCATCGCCGGCTACCACCTCACCGCGCTCGCCCTGATCGACGCCGACCCCGACGCCGACCACACCGCGCGGAGCCTGCTGTCCGCCGACGAACTGCACCACCAGCTCACCGGGTTGGCGGGTCCGGCGCGCGAGCTGCCGGACCGCCGGGTGCACGAGCTGTTCGAGGACCGGGTGGCGCTGCATCCGGACGCGATCGCCGCCGTCGAGGGCGACCGGCGGTGGACGTACCGGGAGCTGGACTCCCGCGCCAACCGGATCGGCCGGGCGCTGCTGGCCCGGGGCCTGCGCCGGGAGGACGTGGTCGCCGTCGTCATGGAGCGCGATCTGGAGTGGATGGCGGCCGTCCTCGGAGTGCTGAAGGCGGGCGGGGTCTATCTGCCCGTCGAGCCGCACTTCCCGGCCGAGCGGATCGCCGCCGTCCTGTCCCGGGCCGGCTGCGGACTCGTCGTCAGCGAGCGGGGCAGCACTGACACGCTCGACCGGGCGGCGGTGGACGCCCGGACCGTCCTGGTCGACACCGTGTGGACCGAGGTCCACGACGACAGCGCCCTCGGGGTCGAGGTCGACGCCGGCCAACTCGCCTACATCTACTTCACGTCCGGCTCCACCGGCGAGCCCAAGGGTGCCATGTGCGAGCACGCGGGCTTCCTCAACCATCTCCTCGCCAAGATCGACGACCTGGGGATCGAGGCCGGGCGGACGGTCGCGCAGACCGCGCCGCAGTGCTTCGACATCTCCCTGTGGCAGCTGCTGGCGGGGCCGGTGGCCGGCGGGCGGACGCTGCTGATCGGGCAGGAGACCATCCTGGACGTGCCGCTGTTCGTGGACACCGTCGAGCGGGCCGGGGTCCATGTGCTCCAGGTCGTACCGTCGTATCTCGACGCTGTGCTGGCCGAGTTGGAGCAGCGGCCGCGCGAACTGGCCGACCTGCGCTGTGTGTCGGTCACCGGGGAGGCGGTCAAGAAGGAGCTGGTGCAGCGCTGGTTCGCGGCCCGGCCCGGGATCCGGCTGGTCAACGCGTACGGGCTGACGGAGACGTCGGACGACACCAACCACGAGGTCATGCTCGCGGTGCCGGAGCAGGCACGGGTCCCGCTCGGGCGGCCGATCGCGAACGTGCGCGCGTACGTCGTCGACGCCGGGCTGGCGCCGGTGCCGCTCGGGGCGCCCGGCGAGATCGTGTTCTCCGGTGTGTGCGTGGGCCGGGGATACGTCAACGACCCGGTGCGCACCGCCGCCGCGTTCACCGCGGACCCGCACCGCCCGGGCGAGCGGCTGTACCGCAGCGGCGACCACGGGCGCTGGCTGCCCGACGGCAAGCTGGAGTTCCTCGGGCGGCGCGACAGCCAGGTGAAGGTGCGCGGCTTCCGGATCGAGCTCGGCGAGGTCGAGAGCGCGCTGCTGCGGGTGCCCGGGGTCCGCGACGGCGCGGTGGTGGTCGTACGGGGTACCCGCCTGGTGGCGTTCTGCAGCGGTGCGTCGCCCATCGAGGCGGGGGCCGTCCGGGAGCGGCTGGCCGCGTCGCTGCCCGCCTACATGGTCCCGTCGGCCGTCCACTGGCGGGACCGGCTGCCGCTGACGGCGAACGGCAAGATCGACCGCCGGACGCTGGGCGCGCTCGCCGAGCAGCTCGGCACGGTCGAGGGCGGCCCCGACACCCCGGGTGAGCACCGGATGGCCGCCGCCTGGTCGCAGGTGCTCGGCATCCCCGCCGACCGGATCGGCCGCCTGGACGACTTCTTCGACCGTGGCGGCACCTCGCTGGCCGCGGTACGGCTGGTGATCGCGCTGGACCGGGCGGTCACCCTCAAGGACGTGACCCGCCATCCGGTCCTCGCGGATCTGGCGGTCCTGCTCGACCCCGTGGTCTGAGCAGCGGTGACCGCCCGCCGCGCCCTCTGTCCACCCCCGCACAACCGCTCATTCGCACCACCGAAAGGAACCACGAGATGACGTCCTCATCTCCCCTCGTCCTCCCGGGCCTGGCACAGGCCCCGGGCAGTCCGCCACTGCTGCACGCCGATCCCGGCGGCGACCCGGTCGCCTGGGCGGAGTCGCACCGTGACGCGCTGCGGGCGGTCGTCGCCGGGCAGGGGCGCGTGCTGGTGCGCGGTCTCGGCCTGAGCGACCCGGACACCTGCGCGGCCGTCTTCCGACGGCTGACCGACACGCTGATGCAGGACCGGGAGCCGTTCGCGCCGCGCCGGACGTACGGGGACGGCGTGTACTCCTCCACCAAGTGGCCGCCGAACCAGCAGATGTGCCTGCACCACGAGTTGAGCTACGCCGACGAGTTCCCGGGCCTGCTGCTGTTCGCGTGCCTGGAGGCGCCGGCCGAGGGCGGTGCGACCCCGCTCGCCGACGCCGCGGCGGTGCTCGACGCGCTGCCCGCCGAGCTGACCGAGCGGTTCGAGAAGGAGGGCTGGACGCTGGCCCGGACCTACCACGACGAGCTGGGGGCGTCGGTCGCCGAGGCGTTCGGCACCGACGACCGGGCCACGGTCGAGCGCTACTGCCGGGCGCACGGCATCGAGTTCGCCTGGCAGGAGGACGGCGCGCTGCGCACCCGGCAGCGGCGCGGCGCCGTGCTCGCGCATCCGGCCGACGGCCGACGCTGCTGGTTCAACCAGATCTCGTTCCTGAGCGAGTGGACGATGGAGCCCGAGGTACGCGAGTACCTGATCGACGTCTACGGCCCCGAAGGGCTGCCCTTCAGCACCTGGTTCGGGGGCGGGGACCCGGTCGGCGAGGACGTCGTGGCCTGCATCAACGAGGTGTACGAGGCCCACACCGTGCGCGAGCCGTGGCAGTCCGGCGATCTGCTGCTGGTCGACAACATCCGTACCGCGCACGGCAGGGAGCCCTTCACGGGACCGCGCGAGGTGCTCGCCGCGCTCGGCGACCCGATCAGGCCGGCCGGCCACGCGCCGACGGCGATGGAGAACGAGGTGGGGACGGCATGACGACGACACCGGACCGGATCGACGCGCCCGCGTTCGCGGTCGTCTCCGGAGAACAGGTCCAACAGGCCCTGGACGGACGGGAGCCCGAGGTCGGGCGGCTCGTCGAGGAGGCCTACCGGCTGCACGGCGAGGGCGAGTCGGTGAACCCGCCGTCGTACTTCCTGCGCTTCGAGGACCGCCCGTCGGCGCGGATCATCGCGCTGCCCGCCTCGCTCGGCGGGCCGCAGCGGGTGGACGGGCTGAAGTGGATCTCCAGTTTCCCGGAGAACACCCGCTCGGGACTCCCGCGCGCGTCCGCGGTACTGATCCTCAACGACCCGGTCACCGGCTATCCGTATGCCTGTCTGGAGAGTTCGGTCATCAGCGCCACGCGCACGGCGGCCTCGGCGGCGCTGGCCGCGGACCGGCTGAGCAGGTCCCGGCCGCGTCCGGCGCGGGTCGGCTTCGTCGGCACCGGCCTGATCTCCCGCTACGTCCACACCCATCTCGTCGCCACGGGCTGGGAGTTCGAGGAGACGGGGGTGTACGACCTGTCCGCGGACAGCGCGGCGGGCTTCCGCGGCTATCTGGAGCGGTCGGGGACGAAGGGCCGGATCACCGTGCACGACAGCGCGGAGTCCCTGGTCCGGTCGAGCGACCTGCTGGTCTTCGCCACCGTGGCGGCTCGGCCGCACGTCCACGACCTGGCCTGGTTCGCGCACCATCCGCTGGTGCTGCACGTGTCGTTGCGCGACCTGGATCCGCGGATCCTGCTCGCCTCGGCCAACTACGTCGACGACGTCGAGCACTGCCTGAAGGCGGACACCTCGCCGCATCTGGTCGAACAGCTCACCGGGAGCCGGGAGTTCCTCGACGGCACGCTGTACGACGTGCTGACCGGGCGGGCGGAGGTCCCGGCGGACCGGACGGTGGTCTTCTCGCCGTTCGGGCTGGGCGTGCTCGACCTCGCGGTCGGCCGGTTCGTCCACGACGAGATGGTCCGGCTGGGCGAACTGCGCGTCGTAGACGGTTTCTTCCACGAACTGCGCCGGCACGGATGACCGGCGGGGCATGCAGCGGGAACAGGGGGACAACATGCCCGTCATCTCCGATCCCTCGGAGTTCAACGAGGAGGAGCTCTACGTCGACCTGCGGGCCGCGCTGGAGCTGCCGCTCTATCTCAAGTGCGAGGGTTTCAACTTCGCCGGGTCCGTCAAGCTGAAGGCCGCGCGCGAGATGGTGGACGCCGCCGAGCGCGCCGGCGTCCTGCGGCCGGGTTCGGTCCTGGTCGAGTCGTCGTCCGGGAACCTGGGCGTGGCACTGAGCGTGATCGCCGCGAGCCGGGGCTACGGGTTCCTGTGCGTGACCGACGCGCGGTGCAACCAGCCGACCATCCGGTTGATGGAGACGCTCGGCAGCCGGGTCCATGTGATCCGGGAGCCCGACCCGGTCAACGGCCTGCTGGGCGCCCGGATCGCTTACGTGCGGGCGCTGTGCGCCTCGGACGAGCGGTACGTGTGGCTCAACCAGTACACCAACCCGGGCAACTGGCGGGCGCACTACCGCACCACCGCGCCCGCCATCGCCCGTCGCTTCCCCGACCTGGACGTGCTGTTCGTCGGCGCCGGCACCACCGGCACGCTGATGGGCTGTGCGCGCTGGTTCTGGCAGTGGCGGCGGCGGGTGCGGGTGGTCGCCGTGGACAGCGTCGGTTCGGTGACCTTCGGCGGCGCTCCGGCCCGCCGGATGATTCCGGGGCTGGGTACGAGCGTGCGGCCACCGCTGCTCGACACGTCGTACGTCGACGACGTGGTCCGGGTCGAGGAGCGGGACACCGTGCACGCCTGCCGCCGGCTGGCCGCACGGGGTTTCCTGTTCGGCGGCTCCACCGGCACGGTCGTCAGTGGCGCCGGGCAGTGGCTGGCGCAGCACGGCCGCCCCGGTCTCACGGCCGTCGGTATCGCCCCCGACCTCGGTGAACGCTATCTCGACACGGTCTACTGTCCCGGCTGGCCGGAGGAGGCGCTGACGGAGGACCCGCTGGAGACCGCTCTGACCCCGCTGGGCTGACCTGGAGCGCAGGCAACCGAGGCGGCGGCGAGTGCTCCCGACCGCCAGCGGCATCCACTGGCCCGGGGATTCGAGATCATCACGGTCATGGTCGACGGGGGC
>NZ_JBSFIA010000042.1:0-88191 GCF_053597355.1 Streptomyces sp. NPDC001443 | reverse complement strand
TCAGACGGCTCGACGGGCTCAGCCTCGGTCATGTTGTCGCTGGTCATCGATGCATCTTCCATGATCGGGAGTTACACCGCTCGTTTTACAGTCCCTCATGTCGGCCTCAGGAACAGGCACTCAGCTTGTCGTTTAACCTCGCCCTGTTGGAGGTGGGGATGGAGCAGGCAGTGTTGGAGTCCATCAAGTACTCGGAGGTGTGTCAGGACTGCGGTGCCCGACTGGAGTGCTGCGGCGTCCAGGCCGTGGTGGGCGGATCCCCGCGGTGGGACGTGGAGGCCGCCTGCTCAGCTTGTGGGTTCGCGGTGGCCGTGTGTGGTGACGTACTGCCAGTTGACCTGCGGGAACAGATGCTCTCCGAGCACGGAGCGGCGAGGTTGCGGGTGACTTCCCCACGAGGGAAGCGCATCTCAATCATGCGGGTGCTGCGGGCTGAACTCGGCCTTGACCTGGCCGAGGCCAGGACTGCACTGGGCCGCGTGCTGGCCGGGGAGTTCTCGGGAACCCTTCCCGAGATGGAACTCCTCGCCTGCAAGCTGCGGGAAGCCGGAATCTCAGCGGCAGCCGCTCGTCCGTAGTGGGCTGTGTCAGTCCAGCCTGGTCTTCATCTCTCAGCTTGTGACCGCTGACCTCGAACATCAGTTAGGACACCGTCACTCACCTGGGCCTTTGCCGGACAGGCGGACGGCCCCCGCACGAGCATGCGTTCCGTCACCGAACCGCACTCAGATGAAGGCCGCAAGGGTGAGTCTGGTGCATCACGATGCCTGGCGCGAGGCAGTCGACTTCACGTCACACTTCCGGGAAGACTTCTACTGCTGGATTCCTCTTTGGCTGGGTATATATCCTGGTGGCGGGGTAGTTGGGGGTGCTCGGGGGCGGGTGCTGGGCGATGGTTTTATGGGCACGGCCGGGACGTGACGAGGACGAGCGGGCTGTCGTTGGCCGCCTGGCGCGGGCGCGGAAGGCTCCGCGGGATGCGGTGATGCGGGCCCGGATGATCGAGTTGAGCTGGTCGGGGCTGCGGGTGCCTGCGATCGCGGTGGAGCTGGACTGCAGTCAGAAGACGGTCCGCTGCTGGCTGCACCGCTTCAATCGCTGCGGGCTGGAAGGGCTGGAGGATCTGGGCGGGCAGGGACGCAAGCGAAGGATCACCGAGGCCGAACGCTCGAAGATCGTCGGCCTGGTCAGACTGACGCCGCCGGGTCGGTTGGAGGTGCAGCCGTCGAACGAGATGTGGGCCGCGGACGAGTCAGGGCCCTCGGAGTGGACTTTGGACGCGCTGGCCGCCGCGGCCCGGGACCTGGGCATCGAGGTCAGCCGCTCCCAGGTGCGCCGGATCCTGCTGGCCGAGGGGGTGCGCTGGCGGCGCACGCGCTCGTGGACGCGCTCGAGAGATGTGGACTTCGAGGGAAAAGGACGCGGATCGTCGAGCTCTACACCAGCCCGCCCGACGGCTCGACGGTGGTCTGCGCCGACGAGCTCGGCCCGGTGATCCCACGCGCCTTCCCGCCGGCACCGGGCTGGTCACCGGACGGACACCGCATCAAGAACGAGCTCGACTACTCCCGCGGGCCGGAGAAGACCTGGGTCTACGGCGCCTTACGCGTCCGGGACGGCCAGGAGCTCACGATGACGGCCACCTCCCGTAACAGCGCCTTCTACCAGCAGTTCCTTCAGCTGGTCGAGGACGCCAACCCCGTCGGGGACATCTACGTGATCACCGGCAATCTGTCCTCCCATAACAGCGTGTCCACCCGGATCCGGCTCGAGGATCATCCCCGCATCCAGCATGTGTTCATCCCGGTCGGCGCCTGCTGGCTCAACCTCCAAGAGGGCTGGTGGCGTATCTTCCGCAAGACCGCCCTGGCCGGACGCTCCTTCGGCGACCCGGGCCACATCACCCACGCCACCGAAGTGGCCACAGCCCAGCTCAACGCCCGCGCCCGACCCTGGATCTGGAGCAGACCCGCACCGCCCACCAGGCGTTTACGCCGCCGCTATGTGTACTTCCTTTGAGGAATCCAGCAGTAGTCGAGTCCGTGGTGGGCCGGCCCGCGTACATCACCGGCAACTCCTCCAAAGGCCTGCTGACGGCATGGCTCGCGGCCAACCGGCCCGACCTGGTCACGGCCGCGATCCTGGAGGACCCGCCGCTGTTCGCCTCGGAGTACCCGCGGATCATGAAGACCATCGCCTACCGCGACTTCGCCTCCAGCGCCAAGGCCGTGGAGCAGCTCGTCGAGGACTTCCTGCTGTTCTGGATCTCCGACAACGAGGAGTTCATCACCCAGAACATCGGCGAGGGGGCGGTCCTCGTGCTCACCGAGGCGATCAAGGCCCAGCGCCTGGTCAACCCCGGGACACCGGTCGAACTCGCCATCGTCCCCGACGACACGATCCGACTCTTCCTGCGCGGTATGGACCATCAGTACGATCCCCGCTTCGGGGCGGCATTCCACGACGGAAGCTGGAACGCGGGCTTCGATCACGCCGCCACACTGGCGAAGATTCCGGTGCCCACGATGTTGATGCACGCCGACTGCTCCTGGGTGGACGGCGACATCCTCTACGGCGCGATGGACCAGGACGACGCCGACAAGGCGATGTCGTACCTGACCCACGGAACCTACGAGCGAGTCGACGCCGGCCACGTCACCCATCTCGACAAGCCGCAGGAGTTCATCGACACCCTCGAGAGATTCTTCACCCGGCCATGACGGTATGCCGTTTCGGCCCCGCGCCGAGCCGTTGACGCGGTGCGGGGCCGCAAGATCGCGTAACTCCCGATCAAGGAAGCAGCACCTGACGCGCGGTGTGACTGCCCATCGATCCCCCGGCAGCGTGGAGTCGATCCACACGGCCGACCGACGAATCCGTCGTGCGACCCTCGACGGCGGGTTCGGTGGCCGACTGCGGAGAGGGCGATCGTCACGTAGCGGTCGGCCAGGCTCGACGGGGGCAACGGACCGTCGGTCCGGTATCACTTGACGACGCCCTGACGCATGGTCAGCACGGCACGCGCCGCGTCCATGGGGTAGGGGGTGGTGAAGGCTCCCGCACCCACGGCGTGCATGTCGACGGCGAGCCGGTCGGCAAAGACCCGCGGGCATCGTCCTCGAGGGCGTCCAGGATCCGCTCGGCGATGTCACCGGGGCTGGACTTGGGAACGTCGAGGCCCTCGGTCATCGCGGTGTCGACATAGGCGAAGTGCGCGCCGACGACCAGCGTCGACTGGCCGGCGAGCTCGGCATGCAAGGCGTTGGTCAAACCCCGTTGTCGGAGGCGGACGTCGTGGCTGCCCGGCGCACCCGACACAGCACCGGCCGGTACGGGCGCAGGCCGACACCGACGGGCCCGCCATCCGGCCCTTCGGCGCCGGTACCCAAGCTGCCGTCGCCCCGTGGGCGGACGCGGAGCCGGGCAACCAACCACATGGCTCCCGCCCACCACACACGTGTAGCCGCATGGCGCCCTCGTCTTGCGGGTCCTTGGCGCATCGCTCGCTTCGGCTTTAGCGTTGGGGGGTGTACGAGGGCGTGGTCACGCTGTTCCTCGGCGGGGACGTGATGCTCGGCCGGGGTGTCGATCAGATCCTTCCGTTCCCCGGTGACCCGGCGCTGCGGGAGGAGTACATCCGCGACGCCCGCGCTTACGTCGATCTGGCGGAGGCGGCGAACGGGCCGATCCCCCGGCCGGTCGACTTCCGCTGGCCGTGGGGCGAGGCACTGGCGGTCCTGGACGAGGCGGCGCCGGACGTGCGGGTGGTCAATCTGGAGACGGCCGTCACCGGTGACGGGGACTTCGCGCCCGGCAAGGACGTCCACTACCGGATGAGCCCGGCCAACCTGCCGTGCCTGGCCGCAGCCCGGCCGGACGTCTGCGCACTCGCCAACAACCACGTGCTCGACTTCGGCCCACGCGGCCTCCACGAGACGCTCGACGCCCTGGCGGAGTCGGGACTGCGGACGGCGGGGGCGGGCCCGGACGAGGTAGGGGCGAAACAGCCGGCGATCGTACCCGTGGGCGCCGACGGGCGGGTGCTGGTCTTCTCCTTCGGAATGCCGTCCAGCGGGATCCCGAAGGACTGGGCCGCCACCGTGCAGCGGCCCGGTGTCGACGTCATCGCGGAGCCTTCGCATGCCGCCGCCTCCGTGTTCGCCGACCGTCTGCGGCAGGTCAGGCGGCCGGGGGACATCGCGATCGCCTCGGTCCACTGGGGTTCCAACTGGGGTTACGGCGTCTCGCGCTTCCAGGTCCGCTTCGCCCACGCGCTCCTCGACGCGGGCGTGGACGTCTTCCACGGACATTCCTCGCACCACCCGCGCCCGCTGGAGGTGTACCGGGACAGGCTCATCCTGTACGGCTGCGGCGACCTCGTCGACGACTACGAGGGGATCGGCGGCTACGAGAGCTACCGGGACGACCTGCGGGTGCTGTACCTGGTGTCGGTGGAGGCGGACACCGGCCGGCTGGTCGACGCGCGGATGGTGCCTCTGCGGGCGCGCAGGATGCGCCTGGAGCATGCCCCGTCCGAGGACACCGAGTGGTTGCGCGCCGTCCTCGACAGGCACAGCCGAGCCTTCGGCACCCGCGTCGACGGCGGGCCCGACGGCACGCTCACGCTACGGCCTGTGCACAGCGGGCAGCACCCATGACGTGGACCTCGGACAGGGACCGCTCGGCACGTGTGCGTCGAATGCGACGCGCCCGTGGCCTGTGTCGGGTCCCGGGAGGCCTTGAAGCATGGAAGCCGGGAGATCCGTCGCAGGGGACGGTTCGCTGGTGGTCGACCACATCCGCGCCGGCCGATCCCGGCCGGCCCGTCCGGTCTGCAGGAGTCACGATGAGCGTTCGTGTCATGGCCGACTGCCGGCTGCCGGCTGCTCATAGGGTTACTGCCCGAAGCTTCGGCCCGACCCGAGGGTCTTGCGCACCACGGCGACGGGCCGTCGGCCGTGGTGAAAGCACTGGGTACTGTGCTGGTGGAGCACAAGGCCGTGCGCTTCCCCGACGGAGAGCTACGGGCCGTTGCCTCCCATGTGTCGTCGCCGCGGCTCTCGCCATCGTCCGGGCGAAGGCGCCGCACGCAGTCGGCGACGGCGTCCAGTCCCGGGTAGCGGAACAAAAGTTGCTCGAGGCCGGCCCCGTGATGGCACACCCCGGAACCAGGATCGCCTCACACAGTGGTGCCCATTCGTTGTCCGCTGGAGTGAGGATGGAAGTACGGGGCGCATCCGCACGGCATTGTCCGCCGTGTTCCCCTGGGGCGAGGAGGCCGGATCGTGTTGTTCCTGAATCGTCGGGATGCCGGCCGACGGCTGGCTCCCCTGCTGCAGCATCTCAAGGGTGCCGATGTCGTGGTGCTGGGGCTGCCTCGCGGAGGTGTCCCGGTCGCCGCGGAGGTCGCGAAGGCGTTGGACGCGCCGCTGGACGTCTGTCTGGTGCGCAAACTGGGCGTGCCGTTCCAGCCGGAGCTGGGCATGGGGGCCATCGGCGAAAGCGGCGTCCGCGTGATCAACGACGAGGTGGTGCGCACAGCGCGTGTCACTGCGCGCGACCTGGCCGCGGTCGAGGCCCGCGAGCGGGAAGTACTCGAAAGCCGCTCGCAGCGCTACCGGGGTGGACGGGGGCCGGCAGTCCTGGCGGGTCGTACGGTACTGGTCGTCGACGACGGGGTCGCCACCGGCTCGACGGCGCGTGCGGCCTGTCAGATCGCCCGCGCTCAGGGGGCGGCGCGGGTCGTGCTGGCGGTTCCCGTGGCCCCGCACGACTGGGCCGCGCGCCTGGGTGCGGACGCCGACGAGCTGGTGTGCCCGCACACTCCGTGGAGCTTCTACGCGATCGGGCAGTTCTACGCCGACTTCTCCCAGACCGACGACGACGAGGTCGTCGCCTGCCTGAGGGAAGCGCTCGCCCGCCCGGTGGGCGCCCGCCGGGCTCCGCCCGGGCAGGCCGCGTCCGAGGACCGGGAGGCGAATGTACGCGCGGGTCCGCTGGTGCTGCGGGGCCGGCTGACGGTACCCGGGGGCGCGCTCGGGATCGTGGTGTTCGCGCACGGCAGCGGTAGCAGCCGGAGCAGCCCGCGCAACCGGTTCGTCGCGGCCGGCTTGAACCGGGCCGGGCTGGGCACCCTGCTGTTCGATCTCCTCACCGAGGAAGAGGAGACGGACCGGGCCAATGTCTTCGACACGGAGCTCCTCGCCCGACGGCTCACGGACGCCACCGGCTGGCTGCGCGAGCAGCCCGAGGCCCAGGGGCTGGCCGTCGGCTACTTCGGTGCCAGCACCGGCGCGGCCGCCGCGCTCTGGGCCGCCGCCGAGCCCGGCGCGCGGATCGCCGCGGTCGTCTCCCGTGGCGGCCGGCCCGATCTCGCCGGACCACGACTGCCGGCCGTGACCGCCCCCGCCCTTCTGATCGTCGGCGGCGACGACCGACTCGTGCTCGGTCTCAACCGCGATGCACAGGCCCGGCTGCGGTGCGAGAACGAACTCGCGGTCGTCCCCGGCGCCACCCACCTCTTCGAGGAACCCGGCACCCTGGAGCAGGTCACCCAGCTCGCCCGTGACTGGTTCACCGACCACATGGCCCCGGCACACCACGGGGTGGCCCGATCCTGAGCGCAGAGGGCGCGCCGTCGGCCCCGAGCCGCGCTTCTCCTCCGAGGGCCGTCCCGCAATTGATCCTGCGGGCGTGCTCGGACGTCTCACGTGGTCAGGGCCTGGCCGGTCAGCTGGTCTGGCGGAGATTGCATAGGGGGCGATGCCGAGGATCGCGTGGTGCACGCCGTCGCCCTTGAGACGGCAGTCACGAAGGATCTTCCAGGTCTTCATGCGGGCGAAAACGTGCTCAGCACGGACCCTGACCTGTTTGTGAGAGCTGTTCTGCTCCTGTTTCCATTTGCAGACTTCGCCTTCGACGGGGCGGCGATGCAAGAGCACCATGCCGTTGCCCTGGTAGCCGCCGTCGGCGATGGTCGTGGTCCCTCCGACGGCTGCCTTCGCACCGGATTCCTCCCACGCCTTGGAGTCGTTGCGGTTGCCCGGCAGCGGCCGTCCGACGGCAACGACCAGCCGTGTGTCTGCGTAGATGACCACTTGGTGGTTGGTCCTACGTTGTTGATGGGTCGGATGGGCAGTCGTAGAGTCCGGAAGATCCAGTGGTCGCGGGTGGGCACCGACGTGCCGTCGACGATGAGCACGGTGCCTGCGGGGAAGCGCTGCCGCTGCTTCAGCGCCAGCGAGGGCCCGATGTGATCGACGATCCGGTCGGCAGCTGACTTGGAGATGCCGAACATCGGCGCGAGCCGGCGCAAAGTCAGGTTGGTTCGCCAGTAGGCGGCGACCAGGAGCACCCGGTCTTCAAGCGGCAGTGACCACGGACGCCCTCGGCGAGTCGCATCGGCCCCTTCCCGGCGCAGCATCGTGATCAGCCTGCGGAAATCGCGCGGTCGTAGTCCGGTGAACGGCGGTGTCCAGGACGCTTCCGTTGCCGTGATCACTCCAGTCACGGCGAGATCTTCTCAGCGGATCACGCCCCGACCGTTCACCCGGCCAGTGCCGCGCTCACCCCGGCCAAGCGGTCGCCCGGCAGGGCGAAGTCATTGTCCGGGTTGCGGAGCGAGTACCCGCCGTCGTTGATCCGCGTGCCGTCCTCAGCCGCTGTCCAGCGCACCGGACCCGTCAGTCCTTGAACTTCGAGCATGGCTGTCGCAAGCGGCACGGCAGCCTGCACGCCGAGGCGGGCGTGAGGGTCTGTGGTGGTGCCGCCGGGCGGGCCGTTGTCCGCAGCGGCGAGCAGGTCCGGCCAGGACAAGCCGGGACCCACGAAGTGCCCGTCGTCGCGTGCGAGCAGCTCGGCTCGATCCCAGTCGGGATGGTTCACCAGGCAGTCGACCCCCCGCCTCGTCAGGAACGGTGCGGCAGACGGCATGAGGGCCAGCCGACGAGGGCTGGGCCCAAGGCCTCGACTTCCATGGGCGCCGTCGACGCGCATACGGCGTCCGGACATTGACCTGCCCGGATCTGACCCTGATGTACGCTGTGCGCGAGTTGGGCGGCGTGCCTCGGCAAGACCGCTCTCTCCTCTCAGCGAAGGCCCCCCGGAGACCACCAATCTCCATCACCAAGGGGGCCTTCGTGTTGCCCGGAGCCTCAGCTTGCCGATTTCTGCCGGCTTGTGATGCACCGGATGCGGCGTAGACAGTGACGACGAAGACGGCCACGGTGGCGACGTGGTGATCGGGCCGATCCAGCAGGACATCGGCAGCACGCCGGTCGGTCAGGAGCACCGATCCCGAAACCGCCCTGGTCATGCTCCGCACCCCGCGAGGCACGCAGGAGGCGCTGGCGTACCAGGACAACCTCATCCCGCAGGACCGGACAGCAGACGTCCCCACCGGTCCACGGCAGGGCCGGGTCAGACGGGCACAGCATCTGCGCGCTCCGGCCGCAGATCCTCACCAACTGCTCGCGGAACAGGTGGCTCGCACCGGCGCCTACGACGATCCGCCGCGCCCTGAGTTTTACAGACAGGCCTGACGATCACCTGTCCGCACGGCCTGCCTCGGTCGGCACCAGCGCCGACAACGCAGCCTGTGAAAGCTTCCACGCGGGCTCCGGGCCTGGCAGGACACGCTGGGTGGCCGAGCCCACCTTCGCCTGGCTCCACCGATTCAAACGGCTCCGCACCCGCTACGAGCGCGGAGCCGACCTCCATCAGGGACTGCTGGAACTGGTGGCCGGCATCATCTGCCTCCGCCGACTCCGGAGATCATTCTGAAACGATCAGTAAGTCAGCTGATCGGATGCGTCTGTCCGATCAGTGATCACTGATGCGATGTGGGACCGGATCGAGCCGTCGGTGCCGGCCGATCCGGTCCGTGGGCAGCGGTGGGCTGACCACCGTGGAACGCTCGGGGCCATCGCGTGGAAGTACCGCGCCGACTCGCCCTGGCGGGCCCTCCGGGAACCGCTCGGAATGGGGTCGCACCCCCGAGCTGCCAGGAGGCCCTGCCTTCATGCGCGCACCGCCGGAAGATCACCGGACCGGGAACCCCGTTCGATCCACACGTTCCAAGATCGGTTGAGATACGGCTTCTCAGCCCCGACCACGGGCCCACCCTGCTGGACCTGGCGTGGGGAACGACCTCCATGGCGGAGGCGCGCCACCGCCGCGGGCCTCGGCATCCCCGCCGACCCCAAGGGCAGCGGCGCCCCCTCAGGCTTCACGTACACCGTCCTCCGCGACTCGCGGACCGGCCCGATCGAGGACCACGCGGAGGCGGCGTCGAGAGGTGAGGAAATGGCGCGGGTGTTCATGGACAGGACGGGCCGAACCGCCGTCGCGCCGTGTGGGCAGGTGGGTGAGCGGCGGGCCGCGGGTCGGGTGACCGGGTCAGACCGCCGACCACCCGTTGTCCACCGGCAGGATCACGCCGTTGATGTTGCTCGCCGCGTCCGAGGCGAGGAAGAGGATCGCGGCAGCCTGCTCCTCCGGCTGCGAGACGCGTCCCACGTTGCCGAAGTAGGGGCCGAGCGCCGCCGGGCCGTGGGCGCCGTCCTCCAGGTCCACCGCGATACCGGTCGCGGTGCCGCCCGGGGCGATGGCGTTGGCCCGTATGCCCTGGTTGCGGTACATCACAGCGAGGGACTTGGTGAGGCCGACGACGCCGTGCTTCGAGGCCGTGTACGCCGCGCCCGCCGCGCTGCCACGGAAACCGGCCTCGGACGCGGTGTTCACGATCGAACCCTTCCCCGCCTGAAGCATGTGCGGCAGCACCGCGCGGGTGAGCAGGAACGGGGCGGTGAGGTTGACGCGGATGACCCGCTCCCACTCCGCGTCGCTGACGTCCGCCACCGCGGACATCCGGTCCATGATCCCGGCGTTGTTCACGAGGACGTCGACGCCGCCGAACCGCGCGACCGTGGTCGCGACCACCTGGTCCACGACGGTCTGGTCGCTCAGGTCGCCGACGACGGCGACGGCAGTGCCACCCTGCTCCTCGATCTCCTTGACGGCCACCTCGGCGCCGTCCGCATCGATGTCAGCGAGCACGACCTTCGCGCCTTCGGCGGCGAAGGCCAGGGCTGCGGCGCGCCCGATGCCCGACCCCGCGCCGGTGACGATGACGCTCCGCCTGTCGAGTCCGCTGGCCATGTGGTGCTCCTGTCTGTCCCGTGGGGCGCTGCGCCCCGGTGCGGGCACCACAGTACGCGACTTAATGTCGCTGAGTGACATTAATTTCGGGGCCGAATTTCGACCCCGTGGAGGTCCGTCGTGGAGAATTCCCTTGGAAGCTGCCACCGGAGCCCGGAGCGAGATCCATGACGACGACCCGCGGACGTACCGGACGACCGCCGTTGACCGAGGAGCGCAAGGCGGAGATCCGGCTGCAGATCGCCCGCGCCGCCGTGGCACTGTTCGCCACGCAGGGGGTCGCCGCGACCACCGGCGAGCAGATCGGGCAGGCCGTCGGCATCTCCGCGCGGACCCTGTGGCGCTACTTCCCGAGTAAGGAGAGCTGTGTATCCCCGCTGTTCTCGGCGGGTATCAACGCGATCGCCGCCGCGCTGCGGCAGTGGCGGCCGGGGCAGCCGCTGCAGGAGGTGTTCGAGCGGGCTGTGTCCACGGACGATCACTTCGTGGCGGGCCCGGCCCACGACCTCGTCGGCGCGCTGGTCCGCCTGACCCGCACGGAGCCTGGCCTGCGCGCGGTCTGGCTCCAGTCCTACGACGAGGCCGAGCCCGCGTTCGCCCGCGCCCTGGCCGAACGCGAGGGACTGCCGGCCGACGACCTCAGGCCCGCGATCCACGCGGCGATGTTCAACGCGGCCCTGCGCGCTGCCGTCGAGTACTACGCCTGGCACACCGCCCGCGAGATCACGGATCCGCAGAGCGCGGAAGCGGCCCTGGCCGCGACGATCCGGGCAGCGCTCACGGCGGCGGCGGAGGGGGTGGGCTGAGCGGGCGCGTGTGGGGACGGCGGGGCGACAGACAGCTTGAGCGGGCTGGGGGCCGAAGCGGCGGCGCGTGAGACGGGCCGGGCGGGCGCGGGGCGGTGGGCAGGCCGAGTCGGCCGAGTTCCCTGCCTCATCGCACCGATGCCCACCCCGCCCGACCTGCCCCACGTCGCCTTCTGCCGGGACCTCCTCGACGACCGGGACGACAGCCTGCTTTGGAAAGTCCCGGCGCTCCTCGCATACGCCAGTGACCGGACTGTCGTCTGGGTCGACGACAAGGTCTCCGACCGAGAGGCCCGACCGTGCCGCCGACACCGCTCTTCTCCGGGCCCGCCTGTCAGTGCTGATCGCCATCATGGGGGTATGGCCAACCCGAACCTCACCACCAACAGTGTCTGGTGGCTCCACCACGGCGACCGGGAGATCGCCCGGCTGACCGTGACCGGCGCCGACTTTCCCTGGACGCACGCCGAGGTCGATGCGCTTCCCGGCCTTGAAGAGTTCCGTCCCCTCTTCGCCGAGCAGGAACAGGCCGTCGACGAGGAGGACTGGGATCGGGTCGACGCCTGCTACACCCGGATCCGCGGCGCCCTCACCATGACGTTCCCTGACGGCAGCCAGGTCGCCGAGTTCATGCTGCACATCCACGCCGACGGCACCGCCGGGTGGCGCCGGCACGACGAGCCCTTCGACGAGGTGAACAGGTGATCGGATACGCTGCGGGCCGTCGATCGTGAAGGAAGACATGTTCAAGCGACTTGCGGCGGCCACCGTGGCAGCGGTGCTGATAGCCGGGCTCGGCGCGTGCAGCCGCGGGAGTGACGCCCACGACGGGGGCACGGACTACTCGGTCGACGTCGGTCAGGACAGCGGGAGCGTTGCCGAGGATCCCCAGCCGGACGCGGCCACCACGGCCGACGCCGGCGTCTTCGGCCTCCGGGACGAGATCCGTCACCGCGCCGCCGGGACCACCCGGGCCGCACGGCCGCACATGACGAAGAAGTGCACCACGACCACGCGGCGGGTCAAACACACGACCCGCACCGGATCGGGCACCAAGCGGCATACCCGCACCTGGTACTCGACCGAGCAGGCCAAGACCTGCAAGCAGGTCCGCAGCGGGACCGAGACCTACACGCGCGTCGTCCGGCCGGAGCAGTGGTGCGTCAGCTTGGACGACGTCGGCGGCGACACGACACAGGACGATGTCTGGTACCAGGTCAGCAGAACCACCTACAACACGGCGATCGCCACGGACGAACACACCCGCATGGACTTCACCCCCACGGGCAGCGGCTGCTGACCCGAACTCCACCCGCTGGCGGGGCGAGACAGGAGACGCAGCCACCACGTCCGCCTGCATCTCACCACGCCGATAACGGGCGATCGGTCACCAGGAGCCGCCTGGGGCCGAACGCGGCGCTGGTGGTGAGGGACGAGGGACGGGCTGGCCGGACACCGGGCGTCGCTCGCTCAAGCGGGGAAGTGTCTCCATGTGCCCTCAGAGACGACCTCCAGCGCACCGTCGACTACCGTGATGGCGGTGTCATCGTCGATCGCATACGCCGGATTCGGGAGACCGGTCGCCCACTTCTCCGCCGCGGCCATGCTGTTCTCCGGCAGGTCGACGTGATCCACGTGTGGGAAGATCGAGAAGTCGACGACGCCGAGCGCGCTGTCGTCGCCGGAGGGCGCCTTCCACTCGACGAAGTACTCCCCGATGCGGGGTGTCATCACCATGCTCCCGGCGCTGAGCCCCACCCAGACCTTTTCGGGCAGCGACGGCAGGAAGTCTGCCAGCCCGGACTGCCGCATCCAGTGGGCCAGATACAGCGCATCGCCGCCGTTCACCAGCAGGACGTCCGCCTCCTGGACCCACGGGATCCAACGCTCTTCACCGATGGTGGGCAGCGCGGTCAGCTCCAACACCCCCAAGGACTTCCACCCCAGGTCGCACATAGGCAGGCGGGACTGTCCGCTGATGAAACGCCAGGCCCCAGCCGGGCTGCCCATCGGGTGCCCGTACCCCGCAGTGGGGATGCACAGGGCATCGGACTCGGCGATCGGCTTGCCCAGCAGCTGCACAAGCGCTTCCTGGATGCGCGCGTTGGTAATACCCGCCGACGTGAGAAGAAGCTTCAAGGTGACTCCGATGCGAACGCGATGGAACGGTCTGACAGGTAGACCGGAGGCCATCACAGAACTCATCGTCGTGACGCGTGGCAAGACTTCTGCACCGGCAAAACCACCTCGCCCGACGATCAACACAGCAGACTGCCGCCCACGACCAGCACGAGCACTCCGAAGACCAGTCACGCCAGACCCGTGACCAGCAACTTCAAGAGGCACACCGCTCAGGCCTCCAGGCCCCGCTGTATGCGCCGAGAGGCGCCGAACACGTACAGGTCGAGGATCTCCGGCGGGCCGGCGATGCCCGGTCCTCCGGCACGGACCCACGCCACGATGCCGGCCGAGGCGTCCGAGTCGTTGACCGGTCCGAGCCAGACCGGCGGTCCGCCCGCGGCTCGGCCCGCCGAGGACAGCTGGACGACGATGACGTTGGCCTGCTCGCAGGCGTCGAGGCAGTTCACCGCACGCACATGGGCAACCGATCCCCACGCGGATTTCAGGGAGGCGAGCTGAGCACGGTGGTCGACGGCCGGCACCTTGGCCGTGCCGCAGCAGCAGCCCCGGCACACGGCCACCGTGCACCGGGCACCGGGCCGGGGTGCCGACTGGGGGGTGCGAGGGTCTGTACGGTCTCCGGTGCATCTCCCGACCATGGAAGTAGCACCTGCTGAGCGACGTGACTGGCTCGGCTGAGGCGGTCGAAGAGGTCAGTCCGGCCGAGCTGGCGGCGGACCTGCTGGATGACCAGTTGATCGGGCAGCCGGTCGACCCGGCCAGGGCGAGCGGATCCTATAGAGGCACCTTTTCGAGCTCCCGCGGCATGCTGGTGGGCTCGCACGACGGTCGAGTCGACCGACATCAGCCAGCCGACGTCGCCGGCTGCATCCGCCCGGGCCTGGGCCGCCCGGAGCATCCGCTCGAAGGTGCCGTCCAGAGCCCACTGGCGAAACCGGGTGTGCAGCGTGGCCCACGGGCCATACCGCTCGGGCACATCCCGCCAGGCCGTGCCCGTCCGGAACTTCCACACGATCCCGTTCAGCACGGTTCGGTCGTCCAACCGCTTCCGCCCGAGCAAGGACTCAGGCAGCAGCGGCCGGACGAACTCCCACGCCTCTTCGAACAGTTCATGACGACGTATCATCCAGCCGTGATCCACCACTCAAGATCTTTTGAAGACACGACCTCATAGGACTCCGTTAGGGCGGATCGGTTCCGTGCGCAGCCAACTGGCTCCAGATGGAGGCCGCAACGGCCAGCTGAGCCAGAAGGTAGGCGATCTGCACCGACATGCCTCGCAGTTGATAGACCGACAGCAGTAGGCCCAGGCGAGTGGGCCAGAACTTCCTCTCTCTGCTGAAGGTGGCCATGTCCATCCACATACTGGTCAAAGTGAGGACGCTGAGCATGAGGATGATATTGAGCAGCGCGTATCCGCCATTGGTGTCAGCGATGTTGACGAACAGGGCACCCACGCCGATCGGTGCGGCATAGGCGGCAGTGACGGCCACGGCGCGCACGGGACCTCGGGCACCGGGCAGCACACGCCACAACGCCCCCATGGAGAAGCCGGCAGCTGCCCAGGCGAGCTGCCATACGGCGAGACTTGCCGCGATTTCGAGCAGCCCGATGGGGTCGTGTTGCGTGAGCAGCCAGGTTCTGGAGTCCTTGAGGTAGTCGAGCCAGGTGAGAGCGATGGTGGCCGGGATCCCGAACCAGAACGCCAGGCGGGCGGCATGACGTGCGTTGTCCCACCAGTGGTCCTCCGGTCCCCAGCTCAGGGCTACGTCCAGTACGGACACTCGGTCCGGCAGCCGGGCGGCGCTGGATTCGCCACGCAACCACTCGTGTATGTGCCTCAGTTGGCCCTCCAATTCCTCGCGTTGTGCACTTCCCTCATGACCTCGGTCCAACAACAGCAGCTGATGGTGTGCAGTGCGGTACGAGTGGGCTTTTTCCAGCAGTTGTTCGCGGCACTCCTCGGCCCCTGGCCCCGTAGGGCGGAATCCCTCATGCACGCGGGCCAGCACTGACCAAGGCTTTGTCACCGCCCGTAGGGCGTACAGTGAAGAGACAGTCAGCGGGAGCCAGACGCCATAGAGGGTCGCGGAGCCGGCCAGATGGACCTGCCGCAATCCCACGACAAAAGCGAAGAGCACGGACACCATCAGGAAGTCCTGCTTCATCGGCTCCAGGGCCGGCGGTAGCGCGCCCTCGGTCTCTTCGGTTCTGACCCGGGTGCGCAAAAGCGCCAAGAACGCGACACCTGACAGCATCCAGGCGTAGGAGAAGATCCATCTGATGCCGGTTGCCGGGAAAGCCGAAAAGAACCCGCTCCGGTCGACGTCGTGAAGATTCGGGGTGCTACCGCTCAGCCAATTTTGCCGCTCCCATTGTTGTTCGTGGGCATCCCAGAAGCAGGCGAGCATCGCTCCTGCCGTCAAGAGCAGCACAGCCCCGACCACCTCGACGCACATAATGGGCGATTTCTCCCAGGCCGACGTCATTCTTCTGGTCAATGCTCCTTCTTGCGCAAAACGCCATGCCCACGCCACTATTGCCGCGAGCCACAACCACATCACCGCCGTACCCATCAGAGCGAGCCACAGCAGGGCGGAGGGGGACTGCGGTGTGTTCGGCGTCAGATTCGGCAGCCCGAAGAACCGAGGGTCCAAGGCCACCAGCAAGCCGACTGCGGCGACTCCTGCGGAAGACGTCACCACGGCACCGACATGACGACGCCGGGCGCCTCTCCGGTGGGCTCGCCCCCCAGCCGGGGGCCTGTGCGCAGCGCGCGTCGGTCCGGGCACCCATGGACGGGCGACGAGGATCATGACCAGGCCAGCCGCGATGCTGATGAGTGTGTACCTCGGCTGCACGTCGGCTGCGGGTGCGCCTGGGATGACCAGGAGCAGAATCAGCGCGATCGCCGCACTGAGCACAGCCCACTCCAGGGCCGCGCGAGTCAGGCCCCTGCCGAGCCCGTCCCCGCAGAGCCGCCACCGCGCCCGTCGGTGCCGTGAGCCCAGTTCCGGCGACCACCGGTAGCTGACGGCCACCACCACCATCACCAGTGACGCAAATCCCCACCATGAGGCGATCCCCACCTGGCTCGAAGAAGCCTGCCGGGAAGTCCTCGTGGTGAAGGAATCCTGCCAAGGCGGGTCCAGGTAGACCTTCACCAGCAGTGGCCACTGCTCGACCCACACCAGGCTGCCGCCGCCCGCGGAAGCCACGGGCGGGAGAACGTGATGGGTGTCAAGGCCGCTCAACTTGACCTCGATACGGTTCCACTTGACGTTCACCAACGCTTTGGGCGGCTGGAGTTTGATCAGCCAGTTCTCCTTGTGGACGTCGATCAGCCACGGCCCCACACGAAACGACCCAGAATGATTGATCCAGGTAACCGCGTCGTACTGCACCGTGATCAAGCCGTGCTGTGCCGTCACTTCCGGACTGTGGAAGCGCCATTCGTCCCTGCGCCCGCGTAGAACTTCTTCCGTTCCCCGGAACAGGCAACGCATGGCGGCGCGATATCCTGCGGAGTCCTCACTGAGCATCAAGCTCGGCGCGTGGATCCAACCCTTTTCCGGTACTTTTACAGTCGTACTCACCTGTACTTCCACATACGTTCGCCGATGATGAAGGAATCGAATACTGGAATCAGCCACGCGAGCCTTGATCTGATCTGTTCGGCAGGCATCGCGGGGAATGCCCTGCACCTCAGTCGACCACAGCCCTAACCACCCCATGGTCAGGATGAAAAGCGAGAGCCAGCGCCTCCATCGGGCCGCCACCACGATGCACCTCATTCGTGAATCCGGAACAAAGACCATCAAGGATGCATGACATTAGTCGCGAGCGGTCGCACGCAACCTCGGACACGCGAACTGATGGAGGCGTCCAACCCTGTTGGGTGCAGTCGATGCAGAACTCATGAGCACACAGACTCGGCGTGGCCATCATGGTTGAATCGGCAAATGTAATCCCCTCTATTGCGGAAATGCATTCATGGATTCAGTATGTAAGTGAAATGAGGCGACTTGCCCGGCAAGGAGAGGGTGATCATGACGCGCAAGAAGACGACCTTCGCGCGGCGTCCGCTTCCCCGATTCGAGGAAGCGGAGGGGCTCGGACCACGAGACGCGGAGTTCGTGCGGGATCTCGTCGCGGTGCTGGAGCGGCATGGGAATCTGGACCGTTTCGGACTGTGCCTGCTGCACGACCACTTCCCGCTCGCGGCTGACGAGGTTCTCGTCGAGGTCAACGATCCGGAAACGCGCACGCTTCACGCACGCGTGGAAAGGATCGGTCACACCGGGCACGTCAAGGCCTCACAGTGGCGGTTCGTGCCGAAAACGCACCCTCTGCGCGGCGCGGACTTCGAGGGGGATTGCTGCCAGGCGATCCAGCTATGCGATCCCCTCGACCTGTGTCCTGGTCGGGAACAGTCCTGAAGCGGTGCGCGACCAGAACAGCTCCGTTCGCCGTGCGCGGGCCGACGAAGTCGGAGTGTGGGCTGTCGGAAGCGGCTGCTCGGCCAGACCGTGACGCCGGCTTGTAGTTGGTCTCGCACGTTCGGTGCCTCAACCTGTGCCGGCTTCGGTCTTGCCCTGGGCGCTGTCGACAGTCAAGTTGCTCCCCACGAACTGCGTCAGCTGCACGTCATTCCCCGTCCCTCGATCGCGACTTCCCATGGAGGCGGCGGATCCGTCGGTGTGCACTCGACGGGCCAGGACCGGTCTCTACGATGATCCGATGCCCCAGCCCGTCGCAGAGCCGTACTGGAACACCAATGTCGCCCGGCATCCGGGCATCCTCCGGGCTGTTCCGCAGGGATGCGGCGATGCGCTGGACGTGGGTTGCGGGGACGGGCTGCTGGCCCGGAAGCTTGCCGGGCGGGCGAAACACGTCACCGGGATCGACAAGTCGCCGGAGATGATCGCCCGCGCACGCGACCTGGCGGCCGGACACCCGCAACTCACACTCGTCGAGGGCGACTTTCTCACCGTGGAACTTCCCGGTGCGAAGTACGACTTCGTCTGCTCGGTGACCACGATCCATCACATGGATTTCGAGGCGGCCCTCCTCCGCATGCGTGAGCTGCTGCGCCCCGGCGGCACGCTGGTGGTGGTCGGTCTGGCCCGCGAGGCGAGTGTGAGGGAGTGGGCTGCATTGATCGCGGCTGCCCCCATCGTGCGGATCACGAAGGTGCTGCGTCGTGCAGGTGGCCCGCAGGGCATGCCGGTCGCCGACGCACAGATGAGCTATGAGCAGGTGCGGGCCGCTGCCCGGCGGCTGCTGCCCGGCGTGCGCTACCGCCGACATGTGCTGCGCCGATACTCGCTGACCTGGAAGAAACCCGCCCGCTGATACGGCATCGGTGGTGTTTTCCCATCTGGTGCCGCACCCAGGCGGGCGAGATGGGCGGATGGCGTCTCAGGCACCCAAGCCGTCAAGGGGGCGGGAGAATGGCCATGTAGTTCTGCTGACTGAACCTTCCCCTTGATCGTGGACACCTGGAGACTGGGACATGAGGTTCCAGAGGAAGTAGTGCCAGGTGGGAAGCAAGACCGAGCGCAGCAGGCGGTACACGGAGGAGTTCGAACGAGACGCGGTCGCGCTCATGCGCTCCTCCGGGAAGACCGTCACCGAGGTGGCCCGTCAGATCGGCGTCAGCGCCGAGGGACTGCGGAACCGGGTCAAGCAGGACACGGCCGACCGAGGTCAGGGGCGCCGGGAGAGCTGACGACGGCCGAGCGCGAAGAGCTGCGCCGGCTGCGGAGGTCGGCCGCCGAGCAGGCGGAGACGATCGAGGTGCCGCGAAAAGCGGCGGTCTTCTTCGCGAAGGAGAGCGATCGATGAGCGAGGTGTACGCGTTCGTCGAGGCGGAGAAGACCACCCACCATGTCGCTCTGTTGTGCCGGCTGCTGAAGGTGGACCGCTCCACTTTCTACGCGTGGCCGGCCGGCGAGGAGGCCCGGCGGGCGAGGAAGGCCGCCGATGAGGCTCTGGCGCACGAGATCACCGTGTTGCGCCTCGCCTCGCGCGGTGCCTATGGGGTGCCGCGCATCCACGCCGGGCTGCGTCGACTTGGACACCGTGTGAACCGCGAACGGATCGAGCGCGTCATGCGTGAGCGCGGTATCCGCGGCGTCACGCGGCGCAGGGGCAAGGGTCTGACCCGCCCGGCCAGAAGGGCGGTACCCGCCCCGGATCCGATCGCCCGCGACTTCACCGCAGCGGCGCCGGGGATGAAGCTCGTCGGCGACATCACCTATATCCCCACCGGCGAGGGCTGGTTGTATCTGGCGGCCTGGCCGGACCTGGCAGCCCGCGAGACCGTCGGCTACCCGATGGCCGACCACCACCGCGCCGGCCTGGTCGTGGACGCGCTGAAGATGGCCGCCGGACGCGGCCGGCTCCAGCCCGGATGCATTGCGCATTCGGACCGCGGCAGTGAATGCACGTCCGACGAACTCCGGTTTGACATAAGCCGGTTGGGGCTGCGGCAGAGTATGGGCCGCACCGGCTCGTGCTTCGACAACGCCGCCGCCGAGTCGTTCTTCGCATTACTCGAGGAGGAAATCGGAACCCGCCGCTGGCCCGACCGGCCCAGCGCCCGCGCGGACATCTTCGCTTTCGTCGAGACCTTCTGCAACCGACTGTGCCTACGCCGCCATCCACGCTGGGGCTGTCTCACCCCGTGGGAGACCCGGCAGCGGCACGAGCAAGAGCACACCCTCGCAGCGTAAGCATCGAGTGTCCAAGATCACGGGGAAGCTTCATCCCCCGTATGCCCCGCTCCACGCGACAGCGCCTCCGGTGTCCGCAAGTGTTTCAGACATGCACATGCCCGAGAATCAGCAGTACGAGCGGTACGTCGGCGGCAGTCCGGAGGCCGAGCGTCTGCTCTTCGAACGGCTCGCAGCCGACCTGCTACGCGTACAGCTGAAGGCGAAGAAACGCAGCGGCTCCGCCACCCTCCAGCGGACGTTCCACGCCAAGGCGGTCCTCGGCGTGGAGAACGCCCGGCTGAGGTTCCACGACGACCTGCCCGCCGAACTGAGCTCGGGTTTCGCCAGGCCCGGAGCCGAGTATCCGGTCACGGTCCGGCTGTCCAACGCCAGCGGTGTCCGCCAGCCCGACCCCGCACCCGACCTGCGGGGTGCGGCGCTGCGCGTCGAAGTCGGTCCCGACGACGAGATCCACGATCTGCTGATGACGAGCTTCCCGGTCTCGCATGCCCGCAACGCGCGCGAGTTCGTCCTCTTCGCGAAGGCCATGGCAGGCGCGGACACCCGGCTCCGCAAGGCGTTCGCGTTCTTCGTGAAGCTGCCCCTGTCCGTCGGCTGGTCCACGGCGACGCGTATGCGACGCAACGTCTCGGCCGGGGCCCGGCGTCCGGTGCGGAGCCTGGCACTGGAGACGTACTGGAGCCGTGGCGCGATCCTGTGGGGCGAGGCCGGACCGGTGCGCTATCAGCTGCGCCCCGCCGCCGGCGCCTCCGAGGCCCCGGATCCGTCCCACACCGACCCCGACTACCTGCGGCGTGAACTCGCGCGCCGGCTGCATCGGGCGGACGTCGTCTTCGACATGTGCGTACAACGGTACGTGGACGGCAGGCGCACGCCCATCGAGGACGGCGCCGTCGAGTGGCGGGAAGAGGATGCGCCCGCCGTGCCGGTGGCCACTCTGACGATCCCGAGCCAGGAGCTGGACACCGCCGCGGCACGTGCCGTCGGCTCACGCGTCGACCAGCTGGCGTTCAACCCGTGGAACACCACCGGAGCCTTCCGCCCCCTGGGCAACCTCAACCGGGCACGCAAGGCGGCGTACGAGGCGAGCAGCGCCCACCGCCTGGGCCTGCGCTTCGTCACGGTCGAACCGCGGCGCAACACCTTGCTCGGCTACCCACTGCGGGCCTTCTTCCACACCGTCAACCGCGTCGTCCCGTGGCACCGGCTGCCCACCGGGCCCGGACTGCTCAACCTCATGGCGTTCCGGCAGACGCTGCGCCGTCACAACCTCATCGACACCGAACCGCACGAGGCTCCGCCCGCCGCCCGGCCCGCACCGGTCCCGGTCGACGAGGACCTGCGGACCCGGCGCAGCTACGACGGCTCCTGGAACGACCTCTCCGCACCGGCGATGGGCGCCGTCGGCGCCACCTTCGGCCGCAACATGCCGCCGGTCCACCGGCCGGACCTGTTCGACACGCCCAACCCGGTCACCGTCAGCAGAAAGCTGCTGCACCGCGACGGGTTCATCCCCGCGACGTCCCTGAACATCCTCGCGGCCGCGTGGATCCAGTTCCAGGTGCACGACTGGGTCGACCACAAGCGTCACCCCGTCGGCGAGAAGCCGGTCGAGGTGCCCCTGCCTCCCGGCACGATCTGGCACAACACCCCCGGCGGTCCTCCGGAGGAAGTGATGCGCTTCGCCGAGAACGAGGCCCTGTACCAGCCCGGCGGCGGACAGCCGCCGACCTTCGCCGGCGGGGTCTCGCACTGGTGGGACGGCTCGGAGATCTACGGCAGCACCGCCTCGGTCGCGAAGTCCCTGCGCGAGCCCGACGGCCGCGCCGAACTACGGCTGGAGGAGGGGCACCTCCCGCTCGGCAACGGCCTTCCGGTCACCGGCTTCCGCGACAACTGGTGGCTCGGCCTCAGCGCGATGACGACCCTGTTCGCCCGTGAGCACAACGCCGTCTGCCGGGCGCTGCGCGACGAGTATCCGCACATGGACGAGGACCGCATCTACCACACGGCACGCCTCGTCGTGGCGGCGCTGATCGCCAAGATCCACACGGTCGAGTGGACGCCGGCGATCCTCGCCACCAAGGCGATCGACATCGCCCTGAAGACCAACTGGCAGGGCCCGCCCAAGACCTGGCTCGATCAACTGGGCACCTGGCTGTTCGAGGCGCACGACCTCGGCGGCATTCCCCGCACTCTGCCCGACCACCACGGTGCGCCGTACTCCCTCACGGAGGAGTTCACCACCGTCTACCGGCTGCACCCGCTCATCCCGGACGACTACGAGATCGTCGACCACCGGTTCGGCCACCGCCTCGACACCCTGACGTTCAACGACGTCCAGGGCGCCGCCACGGAGCCGCTCATCCGCAAGACCGGTCTGGCGGACACGCTGTACTCCCTGGGCATCGCCCACCCCGGGGCGATCACCCTGAACAACTTCCCCCGCTCCCTGCAGACGTTCGAGCGCGACGGAGAGGTGATCGACCTGTCGGTCGTCGACCTGGTGCGCACCCGGCGCCGTGGCGTTCCGCGCTACAACGACTTCCTGGCAGGCCTGCACAAGCCGCGCATCCGGCGGTTCGAGGACCTCTCCTCCGACCCGGAGACGGTCGCCCGGATGAAGGACGTGTACCGCTCGGTCGACGAGATCGACACCATGGTGGGGCTCTTCGCCGAGAACCCGCCCACCGGCTTCGGATTCAGCGACACCGCCTTCCGCGTCTTCATCCTGATGGCCAGCCGCCGCCTGCAGAGCGACCGCTTCCTCACCGTCGACTTCAGGCCCGAGGTCTACACCCCGCTGGGCATGGACTGGATCGACCGCAGCGGCATGACGAGCGTCATCCAGCGGCACTGCCCCGAGCTGGCGAGCCTCCTGCCGCGCACGGCCAGCGCGTTCGCGCCGTGGCGTGCCGTCCAGCCCGTGCGCAATCACCGCGACGCGGACCACGACTGACCGGGAGAACGACATGTCGGTACAGCAGCGAGCCACGCACACCGGTCTCGAAGACCTCCTGGCCCGGCCCCTGTGGGAGAGCGTCTTCCGGCGGCGCACCCACCGGGTCAGCAGGGGCGCGTCCGTCGCGGCCAGGTCGATGAGCTATGACTCCCCCCACCAGCCGCAGCCCCTGGGCGAGCTGGAGGAGGCCGTACTCATCGCCCTCACCGGCTGCTCCGGCCTCAGCATGCCCGACCGGCCCTTCGAGGACCCGCGCGACCACAAGCCCATCATGGCCAAGCCGAACCTGAACATGGTGGGGCGTACGGCGGGCAGCCCCGACAACGCCCAGGGCACCCACTTCTTCATGATCAACGACAGTGGGACGTACTACCTGAGGAAGCTGCCCCCGTCGCCCGGGGCGGGATTCGACCCCGACACGCTGCTCGAACGGGCCGGCCGGGCGAAGGTGAAGGTGCTGGACCGCCGCCTGGACGTGGCCGAGGGCATGCGCGACTTCCCCGCCTACCTCGACTCCAACCGGTTCCTGTCCAACCTCGCGGGCACCACGGTCTTCCTGCCGGTCGTCGACCTCTCCCACCAGTACATCAACGCGCTGATGTACCTGCTGACCCAGCCCGACGGAGCCCGCCCCACCTTCGTCGACGACCGCAACTTCTATCGCCCGGCCGGGGTGCGCAAGTGGGTGCGCAACGGCTTCCTCAACCCCGACCTCAAGCTGCCGCTCGGCGCCCTGGGGCCGATGCGCACCCAGGTGGAAGCCGACCTGCTGCTGCAGAACATGATGCTGGTCGCCGACGCCATGGGACTCGGCGCCTGGATCCACGCGTCGATCAACCCCCAGATCGCGCTGGGCGACCCGAAGTTCTCCCGCGCCTACGGCCGCATGCTCGGCTTCGACTTCGTCACCCCGCGCTTCAGGCCCGCCGACCTCCTGCGCTGGCAGGTGCCGCTGCCGAAGTACGCGACCCTGCGCGCCCACCCGGTGGGACTGCGGGCCGCCGGCGAACACCTCATCAAAGGCGCCTGCCCGCCCAACTACCCCTCGATGGAGGCCGCCGTGGACTCGGTGGTGCAGAGCAAGTTCGGCAAGGGCGGCGTCTACGAGGACAAGGACGTCTTCAGCCGCATCTACAAGGACGGGTACGCGCCCCGCTACCTCGAAGAGGCGGGCGAGTACGACCAGCGGGTGATCGACTGCGCACGCGACGTCTGCGTGTACATCCACGCCACCCACGGGCGTTTCCCGGCCCACACCGACGCCATCCACGTGCCCGGCATCTGGCTGCAGACGCACCACGTCGAAACCGAATACTACGAGCGGTTCTTCCGGAGCGGCCTGACCGACGCCCACCGCGCCCACGCCGTGCGCTGGCAGGAGTAGCCGACCCGCCTGTGATTCGGAAGCCCACACCGAAGGGAGCGCCATGCAGGTGTACGAAGCCATCGTCAGGGGGCTGGAAAGCGCGGGTGTCGACATCGCGTTCGGCGGCAACGGCGAGAACATCGCCAGTCTGGCCCTGGCACTGGAGAAGTCGCGGAAGATCCGGCCGATCATGACCCGGCACGAGCAGGCCGCCTCGTTCATGGCGTGCGGCTACGCCATGTACACAGGCCGGCTGGGGGTCTGCTTCGCCACCGTCGGTCCCGGCGCGTTCAACCTCTTCTCCGGCCTCGCCGTCGCCTTGTCCGACTCCTACCCGGTGCTGGCCCTCACCGGTTTCGTCTCCCTCGACTGGCGCGGCCACGGCGCGGTGAACGACACGTCGGGGCGGGGTCGCACCCCCGACTCGCAGGCGATGTTCGCCGCGACGACCAAGAAGTCTTTCCTGCTCACCGACATCGCCGACACGTGCGACGTCCTCGAGGAAGCCGTGAACACCGCCCTCGAGGGCCGGCCCGGCCCGGTGCACATCCACGTCCCGCAGAACCTCACCCACCGCGGCACGACCGTGGACAACTACCACGACGTCAGGCTGCACGTGGCGCCGGTGCAGCCCGACCCGGAGCGGGTCCGGACCATCGCCGGAGTGCTGGCCGACGCCCTGCGGGAGGGACGCCGGATCGTCCTCCTGGCGGGCTTCGGCACGATCCGCAGTCACGCCGAGGCGGCAGTGCGGCGCTTCGTCGAGCGTTTCCAGATCCCCGTCGTCACCACCCTGGACGGCAAGGGCGTGATCCCCGAGACCCACGCGCTCGCCGCCGGGGTGTTCTCAGAAAGCGGCCACGCGAGTGCCTGGAAGGCATTCCGTGAGGCCGACGTGGTCCTGGCCATCGGCAACTCGCTCAACCAGCACGCGACGTTCGGCCTGCGCGAGGACCTGTTCGACGGCAAGACGCTCATCCAGGTCAACATCGACGCCGGCGAGATGGGCAAGCACTACCGGCCCGCTCACGCCCTCGTCTCCGACGCGCGTCTTGCGGTCGAGGCGCTCGACGCAGCACTGGAAAGGCAGTCCGCTCCGGCCGGCCCCGTGCAGGTGCTCGGCCGGGACCACGAGACCCGGCACGTCCCCCACGTTTCCAGGGCGATCCATCCGGGGCGGCTGGCGCAGTCGATCGGCCGCATGCTACCGGAGGACGCCGTGCTCCTCGCCGACGCCGGTGCCCACCTCGCCTGGCTCGGCTACTACGTCGACCTGGAGGAGGGCCAGAACTTCCGCAAGACGGGCACCTTCGGGCCGATGTCCGCGCACGTGAACGGCGCGATCGGGGTGAAGCTCGCCCAGCCCCACCGGACGGTCGTCGTCGGGTGCGGTGACGGCTGCTACTCGATGGCCGGCTTCGAGCTGATGACCGCCGTGGAGAACGACGTCCCCGTCATCTGGGTCATCTTCAACGACGACGAGTACAAGCTCGTCAAGCTCTACCAGCTTGCGACCTACGGCGAATCGGGGCTGGTGGAATTCCAGAACCCCGACTTCGCGATGTACGCGAAGACCTGCGGTGCCGACGGCTACCACGTGGAGACGCTCGACGAGTTCGAGGCCGCATTCCGGGCCGCCCTCACCTCGAACAGACCGACCGTCATCGACGTCAAGATCACCCGATGGGCGCTGCCCCATTACAGCACATCACCGGAAGGCGTCGTCCCCGGCATGTGGGAGGCGCTCGAGGACCGCCTCCGTCAGGGCGGACAGACCGCGCAATTAGGGAGAAACCGATGAGAGTCTACGAGGCCATCGTCAAGGGGCTGGAAGGCGTCGGGGTGCGGGCCGCCTTCGGCGGCGCGGGGGAAAACGCCGCCGGTCTGATGATGGCGCTGAAGCATTCCCGGCAGATCCGGCCGATCATCGCGCGGCACGAGCAGGCAGCGTCCTTCATGGCCTGCGGCTACGCCATGTACACCAACCGGCTGGGCTTCTGCTTCGCGACCGCCGGGCCCGGCGCGTTCAACCTGTTCTCCGGGCTGGCGGTGGCGATGTCCGACTCCTACCCGGTCCTCGCCGTCTCCGGGTACGCGTCACGGGAGTGGCAGGGATGGGGGTCTCTCAACGAAACGTCGGGCCTTAACCGCACGCCCGACTCCCGGGCGATGTTCGCGGCCACCACCAAGAAGTCCTTTCTGCTCACCGACGCCGACGACACCTGCAGCGTCCTCGAGGAAGCGGTCAACATCGCCTTCGAGGGACGGCCCGGGCCCGTGCACATCCACGTTCCCGAGGATCTCACCCACGATGGTGTCGCGGTCACGAACTTCCGGCCGATCCGCCTCGACGTCGCCCCGGTCCTGCCCGACCCGGCGCGCGTGGACGAGATCGCGTCGGTGCTGGCCGACGCCCTGGCCCAGCGGAAACGGATCGTGGCCCTTGCCGGCTTCGGCGCGATCCGCAGCGGGGCGGGACCGCAGGTCAAGCGACTGATCGAGCGGTTCCAGATCCCGTTGCTCACCACGCTGGACGGCAAGGGCATCGTGTCCGAGGGACATCCGCTCGCCGTGGGCGTCTTCGCGGACAGCGGCCACTCCAGTGCCTGGAAGGCCTTCCGCGAGTCCGACGTTGTGCTGTGCATCGGGAACTCCCTCAACCAGCACGCGACGTTCAACTACCGCGAGGACCTGTTCAAGGGCAAGCTCCTCATCCACGTGAACATCTCCGAGACTGAGTTCCACAAGGCGTACCCGCCCGACCACGCGTTGCTGAGCGACGCCCGCCCTGCGGTGGAGGCCCTGGTCGACGCGCTGGAGAAGAAGGTGCCCGGCGATGTACCGGCGGCCGACGTCAAGGGCCGGGACTACGAGGCCCGGCACATCACCCACCTCACCGAAAAGATCCACCCCGGTCAGCTCGCGCAGTCGATCGGCCGGATGCTGCCGCCGCACGCCGTCCTCCTCGCGGACGCGGGCGCCCATCTGGCCTGGCTCGGCTACTACGTCGAAATGGAGGACGGACAGAACTTCCGCAAGGCCGGCTCCTTCGGGCCGATGGCCGGGCACGTCAACGGCGCCATCGGCCTGAAGGTCGCGCACCCGGAACGGACCGTCGTCGTCGGCTGCGGCGACGGCTGCTACTCCCTGGCCGGATTCGAGCTGATGACGGCCGTCGAGCACGACATCCCCGTCATCTGGGTCATCTTCGACGACGAGGAGTTCAAGCTGATCAAACTCTTCCAGCTCGCCACTTACCGGGAGAGCGCTCTGGTCGAGTTCCAGAACCCGGACTTCGCGGCGTACGCGCGCGCGTGCGGCGCCGACGGCTATCGTGTGGAGACGCTCGACGAGTTCGAGGAGGCCTTCCGCACGGCCCTCGCCTCCGGCCGACCCACCGTCATCGACGCAAAGATCACCCGCTGGGCCGTCCCCCACTACAGCCCCTCACCCGACGGCGTGATCGACGCTCTCGTGGAAGCCGCCGAAAAACGCCTCCGCGACTGATCGACCACGCCTCGACACCGTTTCACCCAGGCCCCGGCCGGCACGGGCGCAGCGGCCGCCGTGAACCGGGTCTGTCAAACGAGCGGCCCTGTCTCACATTCGGTGGTGACGCAGAGTCGTGAGGAGTCGTTGGTATCCGTGTGAAGGATATCAACGGGCTATTACAGACGGTGTTTTCAGGGCTGTCCCCGCTGGTCGTCGAGGATGTGGTCGACGAGGGCGAGCGGGTCGTGGTGCGGGCACGGACTCCGCAGGACACTGCGGTCTGTCCGGTGTGCGGGGCGTCGTCGGGGCGGGTGCACGGCTATCACTGACGGACGGTGGCCGACGTACCGGTCGACGGCCGGCGGGTGGTGGTCCGTGTGCGGGTGCGGCGTCTGGTGTGTCCCACCCGCGGCTGCCGACACACCTTCCGCGAACAGGTGCCCGGAGTGCTGGACCGATACCAACGCCGCACAGCCCGTCTGGCCAGCCAAGTCAAGGCCGTGGCCAAGGAGTTAGCGGGCCGGGCCGGGATACGTTTACTGGTGATACTGGCAGTACGCCTGTCGCGTCACACGGCCCTACGCGCCCTGCCGAGAATGCCGTTGCCCACCGGTCGGGTGCCCCCTGTGATCGGCGTCGACGACTTCGCTCCGCGCCGGCGCCACCGCTACGCCACTGTGATCATCGACGCCGAGACCCATGAACGGATCGATGTGCTGCCCGACCGCACGGTCGGCACTCTGGAAGCGTGGCTGCACGAGCATCCGGGCATCGAGGTCGTGTGCCGTGACGGCTCGGTGACCTATGCCGAGGCCATCCGCCGTGCCCTGCCTGACGCGGTGCAAGTCGGTGATCGCCGGCATTTATGGAAGAACCTGTGCGAAGCCGCCCTGAGCGAGGTGAAGGCACACAGTGCCTGCTGGGCCACCGTACTGGACGCGCCGATCTACGACGGGCCCCACGCCCAGACCACCCTCGAACGCTGGCACCAGGTCCATGGCCTGCTCGACCAGGGCGTGGGCCTGCTCGAATGCGCCCGCCGCCTGCAACTGGCCCTGAACACCATCAAACGCTACACCCGAACAGACCGGCCCGAGCGCATGCTCCGCGTCCCCAAGTACCGTGCCAGCCTGGTCGATCCCTACCGCGAGCACCTGCGCAAACGTCGAACTGAAGACCCCGGCGTCCCCGTCCTGCACCTCTTCGAAGAGATCAAGGCCCTCGGCTTCACGGGCTGCCTGAACCTTCTGCACAAGTACATCAACCAAGGCCGCGCGGACGCCGACCGCAGCCATATCTCGCCACGTCGACTCGCCCGGATGCTGCTGAGCAGGCCCGACAACCTCAAGGCCGAGCAGCACGAGCTCCTGGCCAAGCTCACCGCCGCCTGCCCCGAGATGACCCAACCGGCCGCAGGCATCGGGGACTTCGCCCCGCTCCTTACGCCACACACCGACAACCCCTCATCCACGCGTGACCAAGGCATGGGCCGACACCGGCTGCCGCACCAAAGCCATCGACCATGGAGCCCGACTCGGCATCGACGTCGAAGTCGTCCAACGCGACCCCGATGTCAAAGGCTTCAAAGGGATCCCTCGGCGCTGGGTCGTCGAGCGCACCTTCGGCTGGCTCATGCACCACCGCCGCCTGGCCCGCGACCACGAAACCCACCCACACCGCTCCGAAGCCATAATCCACGTGGCGATGATCGACCTCATAAGCCGCAGACTCACCCGCGAATCCACCCCCAACTGGCGCGACACCTGAACCTCGAACCAAACAACCCCGCTGGGACAAACACTCTTTAATGCCATTTATCAGCCGCCCGAGCGGCTTCGCGGGCAGTCAGGTGGGCGACGGAATGAGGATCGTGGCGACGGACCGCTTGCGAAGTCCGTCGCCAGGAACGCCATTTCCACGGACGTGCCGACCAGGCCGACTCCACTCAGGTCGGCGGCCATCAACCTGGCCTCGCCCAGTGGCAAGTGGCTCATCTCGCGCAGGGCTCGCAAGACGGGGACGAGACTGGTCTCCGGGGTCGCCAGGCGAAGCCCAGCGGCCCCGTGCTCGGCCAGCAGCGCCTGCCTGATCTCTTCAGGACTTGGGCCTGCCACCGGCCCGCAACGAAGAGGTCAGCGGTTCAGGCCTCCTCGTCTGCGGCCGGGTGTGAGGGCCAGCCGACCGGGGTGGACGCGAACCAGGTCCAATTGCGACGGCGCCATGCTGCGGACTGGACGGCCAGGCGACCCCGGCAGTCGTCCCATCTCCCGGTGTCGGCCGGCGACCAGGCGCGTTCGGCGATTCCGGTGAAGCGGGGCAGGTGTTCTCAAGGAGGCAGCTGAAGGCGCGTCAGGCTCCCCCTCAATGCGCTCACGCTGCCATATCACTTCGCGTCGTCCTCGCGGCGCAGGAAGGCGAACAGGGACAGGTCGCCGAGCTGACCGCGGTCCGGTTCGAACACCATGAACAGTGCGTGCGATCCCGCCACGGGTGCCGTCCCGGCCTCGATCGTGCGCCATCCGGCGCCGACCGCGCTCTCCGGTACTGCGACGGTCGCGATGGGCGTGCCGGTGTGTGGTGCGTCGGCGTACACCTGGATCCGGCCGGTGCTGCGCGCGTCGATCTCGATCAGAAGGGTGTGCGGGACCTGGTCGGGGCCGAAGTCGAGGTACTTGAAACCGATCGAGCTGCCGCGGTGGATGTTGCCGACGACCTGAAGCGTGTGCCGTCCCGACTCGTCCTCGGTGCCGCGCGGGTCCTCGCGGAGCATGATCGACGGGCGCCGGGAACGGCCCGGCAGACCACGCGGTCCCACCAGGTGGCAGGCGATGGAGGCCGGCCAGGCCGAGAACGCGTCGAGGTCGGAGGCGTCCAGGCCCCGGGAGGTGTACTCGGCGTGCTCGAATCCGCCGTGCGGCGCTCGGGTGAGGGGGGTGGCGCAGGCCTGCCGTCCGTCCGCGGTGTGGCGGTGGTAGACCTGATACCAGGTGCCGTCGGCCTCGAACATCCCGCCGTGGGTGTTCCCCCTGCGGTCCGTCGGCCCCGGAGGCGTGTTCTTCCAGGCGTTGCCGAGCGAGACGAGCGGGCCCACCGGCTCGAACGGACCGAGCGGGTGGTCGGCGACCGCGTGGTACATACCGAAGAAGCCCTCGCCGCCGACAGCCCAGTAGGACAGCCAGAACCGGCCGTCGATCTCCCGGATGGACGGGCCGTTCATGAACGCCGTCCTACGGCGTCGGCCGGAGGCCAGGGCCAGTGCGGGCCCGATCGCGCTCGCACGGAAGATCGGCGTCACGTACTCGCCCGTCGTCTCGTTGCGTACGACGGTGCGTTTGTCGGCCGGGTCCAGCTCGACCACCGAGCAGTTGCCCAGTCCGAAGTAGAGGAAGAGCCGTCCGTCGTGGTGCAGCAAGGCGGGGTCGTAGGGGAATTCCTTCGACATCCGGCCGCGGCGGAACAGACCGACGCCCTCGCCGAAGGCCAGGTCTCCGTCGTCGGTGCCGTCCTGGCCGTCGCGCCACCCGGCCGGCTTGTCCGCCTCCAGGTGACGGACCCGCCCCACGTACTCGAACGGCCCCGTCGGCGATGACGCCTTCGCGACGCCGAACCCGGACGTGGACATCCCGACGCCGTAGTACAGGTAGTAGGCGTCGTCGATGTGGATGACGTCCGGGGCGAACAGGCCCGACACCAGGCCGTTCGGGTCCCGCTTGTCCGCGACGCTGCGCACGTACGGGTCCTGGAGCCTGCGGTAGATGACGCCGTCGTAGCGCCAGTTGGCGAGGTCGTCGAGCGCCGCCGACCAGCAGACGTAGTCCCCTGCGCACATGCGTGTCGAGGAGCCCGCCACGTCGTGGGAGCCGTACAGATAGACGCGGTCGCCGAACACGCGCGGCTCCCCGTCCGGGATGAACTCGTTGCCGGGCAGGAACGGGTTGACGGACCGTTCCCCCGTGCCGAGAGGAACGTCTGCGATGGTGGTGCTCACGGGCGGGGCCTTTCGGGGGCGGCGTGATCGGTGTCGGAGCGGTCGGACATACGGTTCAGCGTGCGCTCCTGATCGGGAGGATGCAGGCTGCGGCGAGCACGCACGCGATCACGCAGACCAGGAACAGCGAGCGGTAGCCGCCGGCGCCGGCGATCACGGCCGCGGCGATGGCCGGTGCGACGATCTGGCCGCCGGTGTTGGCCATGTTGAGGATGCCCAGGTCCTTGGCTGCGGTCGCCTTGTTCGGCAGCACCTCGACCACCAGGGCCTGGTCCACCGCCCCGTACATGCCCATGGCGAACCCGGCCACGCCGGCGAAGGCGAGCATCGCCCAGCTGTGGGCGGACACGAAGGGGATCAGCGCGCCGACGCCGATGAGGACGGTCGAGGCGATCACGGGGAGCTTGCGGCGCCCGATGCGGTCGGACAGCGGGCCGGTGACGAGCCCCGCGACGATGCCCACGACCACGGTGACCAGGCCGGCGAGCGCGACGACGCGGGCCGCCTCGGCGTCGGACAGGTGCATGTAGTCGGTGAGGATGAACAGCTGGTAGTTCATGATCAGGAAGTAGCCGATGACGAGCAGGAACCGGCCCGAGAGCGCCCAGTAGAAGTCCGCGGCCTTGCGCGGGAAGGTGAACGTCTCCAGGAACGTCCTCGCGGTGAGCGCGGCTTGGGGGACGTCGAGGTTCGACGTGTCGGGGGCGGTCAGCACGACCACGGCACCGCCGAGGACCGGCAGCGCGGCGAGGGCGAAGAACCCGGCGCTCGGGTGGCCGATGAACGCCGCTCCCGTGGCCGCGGCGGCCGCCTGGCCGATGATGGTCGCGGTGCCGGCCAGACCTGCGGCCAGACCGCGCCGACTCGGCGCGACGCGGTCGGCCATGATCGCGGACACGGGCGCGAGGAACATGTTCAGGAAGAGCTGGAGCACACACCACACCAGCAGCAGGACCGTGAACGTCTGCGCGGCTCCGAGAGCGACCAACGACAGTCCGAGGCCGACGCCACCGGCGACGATCCAGGGCGAGCGGGCGCCGAAGCGTGAGCGTGTCCGGTCCGAGAGCGCCCCGAAGACGACGTTGGCCACCAGCGCGACGACCGACCCGACGACGGTCACCGTGGCGAAGTCCGCGACCTTGTGCCCGGCGTCCAGCTGATCGAGGCGCGCGGGCAGCAGCACGATGATCGACGCCATGAACGGCACCGTCCACGCCAGTGCGCCGACGGCCATCGCGGTGATGAGCCGGACATGGCCCACGGAGCCCCGCAGCGGCCTGTCGTCAGCCACGGCCTGCGCGGAGTTCTCATCGCGGAGCTGCTCATCGGCCAGGTTCTGTGGTGCGGACATCATTGTTCTCCCCACTGCGCCTCCCTGCGCTTACGCGCGTAAGTGACGCGCGTAAGCGGTAGGGTAGCCGCAGGAACGCACCTGTCAAGATGCAGCAAGGAGAGCTGTGGAACCCGCCGAGATACCGCGTGTGACCAGCTCCGACGTCGCTCGGCTGGCCAAGGTGTCGCGCGCCACAGTGAGTTACGTCCTCAACAACAAGACCGGGCAGAAGATCTCCGATCAGACCCGTGAGGCCGTCCGCAGAGCCGCCGAGGAACTCGGGTACCGGCCCAATGAGGCCGCCCGACGTCTGGCCTCCGGACAGAGCCGGCTCGTCCTCCTCGTGCTTCCGCACGCGCGGCTCGGCGAGATGATCGTCGAACTGGCCGCGACCCTGACGAGCGAGCTGGCGATGCGCGGCCTGACGCTCTCGACGCACTTCCAGTCCAGCGGCGGCGCCTCGATCACCGAGGTCGCGCAGCGCCTGGACGCATCGGCCGTCGTAGCGATGGCGCCGCTGCCGGACGGGGAATCCGAGCTCCTCGCGGCCGCCGGCATCCGCGTCCTGTCCCCGCTGAACGACCCCGGCGCCGCTGGGTTCGGGTATCAGAACACGATCGGGGCGATGCAGCTCCGCCACCTCCACGATCTCGGACACCGCACCATCGCCTTCGCCGGCACCGACGAGACCGGCCTCGAACCCTTCCGCGCCGGGCGGGAAGCCGGGGTGCGCGCGACCGCCCGCGAGCTCGGCCTGCCCGAGCCGCAGGAGGCGAGGCTCGCCGCCGACGGATCCGACGCCGCCGCGATCGTCCAGCGCTGGCATCGCGAAGGCGTGACGGCCGTAGCGGCCTACAACGACGACGTCGCCTTCGTCGTCCTGCACGGGATCAGGACCGCGGGACTGACCTGCCCGCACGACATGGCCGTCATCGGCATGGACGGAGAGAAGAACGGCCTGGTCTCGGCACCCCCGCTGACGACGATCAAGCCCGACCTGACGGCGTGGGCCCAGTTCTCCTCAGCCGTCGTCCTGCAGACACTGGACTCCGGGGGACCGGAGACACGGCCTGCCGATCAGGGACTCACAGTCGTCCGCCGGGCCTCGACCTGAATGGTGCTCACGTCCGGCCAGGCGCTGCTCACGCCTTCGGCCGGCTCCATCCGTGTCAGTCGTGGCTCACACCCAGCTTCGCCTCACCCGGCCGCCGGCCGCGGGCCTCCGCCCGAACTTGCTCCGCCCGGCCCGGGCAGACCGCTCAGCTCGAAGAACCGTCATCCCGCCACCCGTTACGACGTGGGCAAAACGACCAGGAGGCCCGAGACCATCGCTGAACGTGACCAGATCAGACCATAAACAACAAGCTCAGCGGTTCTTCCACTGTGGCGGACGCTTCTTCGCGAAGGCGGTGAGGCCTTCGATCATGTCGTCGCTGAGCATGAGGTCATCGATGGCCTCGCTGAGATGATTGACGGCGTCGACGGTGTCGGCGACTCCCTGGGTCTCTTCCATGATCCGCAGGGAGATCCGGACCGAGGTGGGGGACGCGGCAAGGATGTCCGCGGCCAGGGCGCGGGCGGCGTCCAGAGCCGTCCCGGTGGGGACGACACGGTTGACGAGGCCGTGGTGCAGGGCTTCCTCGGCGTTGAGCCGGCGGCCGGTGAGGATCATCTCGTTGGCCAGCTTCTGCGGGACCGCGCAGGGCAGCCGGATCAGACCGCCCGCCCCGGCGATGAGACCGACCTTGACCTCGCTGAGGGCGAACTGCGCGCTCTGGTCGGCGACGACAAGGTGGCAGGCCAGCGCGATCTCGCAACCGCCGCCCATGGCGAAGCCGTTCACGGCGGCGATCACGGGCTTGGGCAGGGAGCGGCGGCTGGTCAGGCCGGCGAAGCCGTTGCCGGGGACCCACATCGGCTTGCCGCCGGCCGACCACAGGAGGTCGTTGCCGGCCGAGAACGCCTTGTCACCGGCGCCGGTGAGGATGGCCACCCACAGGTCGGGGTCGGCGAAGAAGGCGTCGAAGACCTCGTCGAGTTCGTCGTTGGCCGGCGGGGTGAGCGCGTTGCGCTGTTCGGGCCGGTTGATGGTGACCTCGAGGACGTGTCCATCGCGACGGACGAGGATGTTCTCGTATTCGCTGCGGAAGCCGGGCACCCGGGGCGGGTACAGCTCGGCCATGCGCGCCTCGGTAGTGGTCACGCGGTTGCCGCGGGGCGTCCACTGCGCGAAGACGCGCCGGCCGATCGGCTGTTCGCCGCTGAGCAGGGCGAGGATGCCGTCGTCGCCCTTGGTCGTCGTGGCCAGGAAGCGGCTGCCGTCGCCCTCGAGGCGGCCGACGACGATTCCCGTGCGGCGGCCTGCGCGATCGTGCTTGACGGTGTAGGTCTCGATCGTGGCCCAGCCGTCCGCCTTGTGTGTCTGCGCCGGCGCGGGCCAGGAGTTGATCCGTGCCTGCAAGACGGCGCTGTTGTCGTCCTGCCACGGGGTCGGCGTGGTGGAGTACACGCCCACCGAGTACTTGCTGAGCATCCCGCCGTTGGCGCCGACGAAGCCGAAGGTGCCGGGCTTGGTGCGGGCCCGCTGGACGGTCTCCGCGATGGCGTGCATGGAGTAGTTGTTACCAGCACCCCCGAAGAAGGGCAGGCCGCCGGTGAGGGTCAGGCCGCGCGGGTCGTCCGTCGCCAGACCGAGACCGTCGACGGCGGTGTTGGTCACGGCGATGGGGAAGCAGCTGTAGAAGTCGAAGGTGGCCACCTCGTCCACGCCGATGCTCGCCACCTCCAGCGCATGACGCGCTGCCATCGCGGAAGCGGGAGCGGTGCTGAGGTCGGCACGCTCCAGCAGGTCGCGCTCGCGCAGGTCGGCGTGACCGTGCAGGAACACCCACCTTTCCTGCGGTACGCCCAGCCGCCGGGCGGCGGCCAGCGACATGAGCAGGACCGCGGCGCCCTGGTTGACCTGGTCACGGGCGACGACGTACCGGGGATAGGGGTCGGCGATCGGCCGGTTGGCCTCCGTCGGCGTGACCAGCTCTGCCGCGTCCCGTTCCACGGGCGCGGACGCGTAGGGGTTCTTGGCGGCGACGCGGGTGAACGGCGCGAACAGCTCCCCCATCGCGCGGGTGTACGCCTCGCGGGACAGGCCGAGCCGGGCGCGCCGTGCGTTCTCGAACAGGGCGTACATCTCGGGGGCGCCGACCAGGCCGTGCTCGGCGGCGTAGCGGGAGACCAGGCCCTTGAGGCCGTAGCCGCGGTCTTCCAGATCGCCGTCGGCGTGCTCGGTGAAGTCGGGCCGCTCCTCGGCGCCGGCCAGGTGGCGGGTGGTGGAGATGGCCTCCGAGCCGAACAGCAGCACGACCTCGGCGCCGCCGTCGGCGATGGTGGCGGCGATTTCGTTCACCAGGTGCTGAGGGGACTGGCCGCCCCCGACTTCGAGCACCGCCCGGCGAGGGGTGGCGCCGATACGGTCGGCCACCGAACGGGGATAGTTGTCCGACTTGCCGAGCGGGGCCGGCGCGCCCGGCGTGGAGATCTCGAACTGGCGTACTGCGGCGACGGTGTCCACGGCCGCGGCGATCGCCGCGGCGTCGGCCCCTGCGTCGGCGAGGGCCTCGCGGGCGGCGGCCGCGGCGAGCTCGACGGCGGACAGGCCGCGGTAGCCGGGCTGGTCGATGCGTTCGGCGGACTGGCCCACGCCGACGAGGACGGGGGTTCGGGGGTCAAGTGCGGTGGTGGTCACCGGATGCTCCAGGGGTCGGGCGAAACAGATGGTGGGGTGACTTGCGCTGTCAAGGCCGGCGGCGCGGCTCCGCCACGGTGGTTGTCTCGTGGATCGCCGTGGCGGAGCCGACCAGGCCGTGCCGTCAGCGCACTGGCGTGGTCGTGGCGTCGGGCAACTGCAGGACGCCCTCGGCCACGAGCGCGTTGATCTCGGCGGGCCGGAGGCCCAGGACCCGCCCAGCTATGTCGAGGGTGTGTTCGAACTGAAGCGGTCCGGGTCGCAGCACCGGGTCCGGTACGACGGCGAAGTGGGCGTGCCGGGCCTCGGCCCACAGCGCCTCGTCGATCTGCGGCTGCGGCTGGACAGCCAGGAATCCGCGGGCCGTCAGGTGCGGATCGTCCGGCAGGTCCGCCACGCGCAGCATCGCGCCGGCCGCGACCCCGGCCTCCTGCAGCACGGTCATCGCCTCGCGCGGCGGGCGCTGTGCCGTCCAGCCGCTGATCAGTTCGTCCACGGCTGCCCGGTTGGCCACGCGGTCGGGCGCGGTCGCGAAGCGCGGATCGGTTGCCAGTTCGGGGCGGCCCAGGACGTCGGTGAGCCGGGCCCAGTCGGCGGCGCCTCGTGCGTCGACCACGACCCACTCGTCGTCACCGGCACACGGGTACAAGCCGCGGGGTGCGTCACCGTCGCCCACGTTGCCGATGCTCCGTACTGCGCCGGGGGCCACCGATTCAAGGGCCAGGGCGGGAGCCATCTGGTTGAGGATGCTGTCGGCCTGGCTGGATTCGATGTGGGCACCAGCCCCGGTACGTCGGCGACGGGCGAGGGCCGCGAGCACGGCGAGCGCCTGCACCCGGGCGGCGAGGTGGTCGGGGTAGATGGTGGAGGCGTCGCTCCAGCTGTCCGGCCGGTCGGGGTAGGCCCACAGGCCGGTCAGCCCGGCGCTGGCCCGCACGAGCGGCCCGTAGCCCATGCGACGGCTCCACGGTCCGCGCGGGCCGAAGGCACTGGACTCCGCGGTGATGATCCCGGGGTTGATCGCGGCCAGTTCGGCGCGCGAGAAGCCGAGCGAGTCCAGCGTCCCCGGCTTGAAGTTGGACAGCACGACGTCGGAGGCGGCGACCAGCCGCCGGAACAGTTCCTTGCCCTCGGGCGATCGCAGGTCCAGTCCCAGGCTGAGCTTGCCGCGCTGGCCGTAGGCGAAGGACGCCGAGATCGGGCCGGGAACGAAGGACTGACGGGAGCCGTCGGGGAAGGTGGCGGACTCGATCTTGATGACTTCCGCGCCAAGGTCGGCGAGGAGCCGGCCGGTCTCCGCGCCCACCACGATGACCCCCAGGTCCAGCACGCGCAGGCCCTCCAGAGGCCGAGCGCCTTCCGCAGCCCGCTCATCGGGGACACTCTCTGCAACCGCGGGCGCGGGAACCGGAGCAGCGGCGTCGGCACGTTCGGTCAGCAGTGCGTCGTCGGCGCCCGGCAGCGGGGCCGGGGTGCGCAGGGCGGCCCGTGCACCGTCGACGGTCACGAAACCGTTGGGCAGTCGCACCGTGCCGACGCCCGGCACGGGCATGTCGACCAGCACACCGGTCTGTGTGAAGTGCTCGGCGGCCAGCACCTCGGAAGGAGAGAGAAGGGCTGCGATCGGGAATCCGAACTCGGCCCCGGCGGCCATCAGCTCGTCGCGGGTGCGGGTGGCGAAGCGTTCGCCGATGAAGGGGTAGAGCCGCCCGGCCGCGGCGAAGCGCTTGCCGAGGTTGTCCAGGGCCGGGTCGGCGAATTCCTCGGGCTCGCCCAGCCATGCCCTCATCCCCCGCCACTGGCGGGGCGCCAGCAGGCAGATCCGTACGTGCCCGTCCGCACAGGCGAAGATCGGGTAGAGGTGGCGCGCGTCCGGGCGGTCCCGCGGACCGTCCTTCGCCGGAACGCCGCCGGTGGCGCTGCCGCCGATGCCGTATCCCGGGTCGAGCACGCTCGCCGTCGCCTCCAGGATCGAGACGTCCACCCGCTCGCCGACACCCGTCGCAGCGGAGTGGAACCAGCCGACCAGGGCCGCCCAGGCCGCCTGAACGGCGGCCGACTGCGTGGCGAGCTCTCCGGGCGGCAGCAGCGGCGCACTGCCCGGCAGGCCCGACCGGGAGAGCACGCCGGCGAGCGCCAGCTGCACCCATTCCGTCCCCGCCCAGTCCCGATACGGCCCGTCCTGCCCGAACGCGGACAACGACACCACGACCAACTCGGGGTTGGCCTGCCGAAACGCCTGCTCGCTCAGCCCCAGCGCGGCCAGCTCCCCGGGGTGTCCGTCCTCGACGAGGATCCCGGCAGTGGCGACCAGACCGAGAAGCCGCCGCCGGTCCGACTCGTCGGTCAGGTCAAGGCGGACGCTGCGCTTGTTGGCGTCGTAGGCGACCCGGTGCAGGTCGGCGCGAGGTCCCTCGCCGTCCTGATCCACCCGGACCACGTCGGCCCCCAGGTCGGCCAGCAGCCGGGCGGTAAGCCGGCCCGCTCCCGTGCTGAGATCCACCACACGAAGATCACCGAGCAGGTCAGGGCCGTCGGCGGGCAAAGAGCTGGACATACGACACTCCTGGGCGAAGACGGTTGGCGGTGCCCACACCGTCCGTCGGCGCGCAGGTCGCTGACCAGCGTTTCTTTCACAAGACCACATTGCGCGGCACGCAACGTTGCAGGTTGACCCGTATGAGCGGGCATGGCAGGCTCCGCAGTCGTGGAAGTCCGGCACCTCAAAGCCTTCGTCGCCGTCGCCGAAGAGCTGCATTTCGGTCGTGCGGCAGCACGACTCCAGCTGTCGCCGTCCCCCGTCAGCCGGACCGTGCTCGAACTCGAACGCGAACTCGGCGTGGAACTCTTCCTCCGCAGTCACCACCAGGTGCAGCTCACGGAAGCCGGCACGTCCCTGCTCCCGGCGGCGCGTCAATTGCTGGACTCCTGGAGCGCCTTCACCGCGCGCGGCCACGCGCTCGCCCAGGACTCCGCGCTCCCCCGGATCCGCTTGGGATCGCCCAGCCTGGCGCCCTCGGAGATCGTCGACCAGGTCGCCTCCCTGATCGCCGAGCAGCACCCGAACGTGCGCGTGGAGATGGAGTTCGCCGCGTCGGTGGACCTGCTCGCAGCGCTGCGGGCCAAGGACCTCGACCTGACCGTGGCCCACCTGCCGGTGGACGAACCGGGCCTGCGGGTGATGCCTCTGGCCCGCTATGAGTTCGGCGTCGTGGTTCCGGCCGACGACGAGCTGGCACAGCAGGCCGCCGTCACCGTGGACGACTTGGCGGCCCGCCGCGTCCTCATGGTCACGTCCGCCGTCCAGCCGGCCACGCTGGAGCGGATGACGCGATGGCTGACCGGAGCCGGGGCAATCGTCGAACAGCTCCCCGATCCGGATCTGGTACGCCTCGCACAGCTGGTCCGCCACGGAAGAGGGGTGACACTCAGCGGAACGACCGGCGTGGCCAAGCAGATTTTCGCGCAACCCGGACTGGCCGTGGTGCCGATGAGGGACACCGGACCGGGCGTCGAGCTGGGACTCGTGTGGCGGACCGAATCCGACTCGTCCACGCTCGTCCCGGGGCTCACCAGTCGGCTGGCCGAACTCGTCGCGGAAGGGCCGATGCACGCCTGAGCCCCCGGCGCTCGGTGACGCGAGTGCGTCCACGACCTCGGTCCGTTCGCACAGCCGTAGCCGAAGAAAGACCCCAAGGCCGGCCTGATCGTTCGAGGGCGGGACCGGCTGTGGCCTTCCCACCCGCCCCTGATGGCGCTGCCGGACACCGACTGGGCCACGAGGACGAAGGCGCTTCGCGACGTCCACAACATCCTGCACCGCCAGAACACGATCTACGGGGTAATGGTCCCGACGGCGCTGTACGTGGCCGCGATCCTGACCGACCCGAGAACGGCATCCGGTCGACAAGAACCGCCTTGACTACCCCGGCTGCACGAGGACCGAACTGCCGGCCCGGGTCGGCTCGGTCGCGTGGGAAGTGACCGATGAGGTCGCCACCGTGCGCCGACAGCACGGGCTTCCTCTCGACGACGATCCGTCCGCACTGGCCGTGCGCCGGATGAGACCGCTGCTGTTCAAGGCCGCTTTCGCGTACGCCGACGACGCCGACCGTCACGTACGCGAGGCGGCGACCGCGCGGTGGGGATACTGCGCGGCCGCCTGCCGGCCGAGAGCGGGATCGTGGAACGGCTGCTGGTCGTCCGGACGATGGCTGACCTCGCGCTCCGGTTGCCTGCCGCGCAGGCCGCCGCCATGGCCTGGCTCGACACCCTGGCCGACGATCCGACGCTGTCCCCCGACATCCCGCTCGCCGCTCTCGTCCACCGGGCCCGCTGCGCCCCGCAGGACATGGGAGGCGACGTCGTACCCACGGCGATCGCCCTCCTGCGCCGGCTGACGGCGCCGCCAGAGAATGTGCCCAGCGACGGAGCATGCCGGTCCGATTCCGGAGAATGCGCGTGCACGACAGCCGCCGAACCCCCGGCGGCCCAGGATGTCCCGCCGCACGTGGCCGCTGCCTTCGAGGACCTCGAGCGGCGCAACCGTATCCATGCTCCGACCACGTCCCTGCTCCGCGCCTTCCACGCGGTGCTCGATTCCCGCGTGCCCGAACGCACGACCCTGCTCACCGCGCAGCTCCGCAGCCCTGACCCCGCCACCCGCTACGACGCGATCCGCATGGCCCAGGACCTGATCCTGGCCTGGCGCGGTGACCACCGCGAACTCGTCACGGCTCTCGCGCAATGCCTCCTTCCCGAGGATCCGTACACCGCCGCCGCGGCGGCCGAGAGCCTCGGAACCTTGGCGCCTGTCGCCGAGCCCGCCCGCGAAGTCCTCGCCTCCTACGTGGCCGAACACCGCGCGGCGCACGGTCCGGATGTGTGGGCGACGCCGAAGCCGCTCCTGCGTCGCGCCCACCAGGAAGCCGTGCTGGCCATTGGCACGCCTGGGTGACCCGCGGGCCCTGCCCGGCCTGCTGACGGCTCTGGACGGCGATGTCGACGCCTGGCGTGCCGTGCAGGTCGCCGGTTGCATGCGCCCGGCCGCCGGTGAACTCGTACCGCGGCTGACCCGGCGTCTCGCCGACGTCGACTTCTCCCGGCCGTGGGCCGGGACGGGCGTCGGCACCCTGGTGTCCGCCCTTGCCGAACTACGGGACCCGGCAGCCGTCCCCGCGATCACGGACGCCGTCACCGCCGCGGTCCGTCACGAGGAGTGGCGGATCGCCGCGTCCGCCCTGGACGCTCTCGCCTCCTTCGGTGTCGCGGCCGCATCCGCCCTGAAGGTGGTGCGCCCTCTGGCCGACGCGCAGGACGTCGATCTCCGCATGGCTGCCACGGCCGCTCTGTGGGAACTCGAAGCCGACCCGGAGAACGTGGTGCCTCGGCTCCACGACCTGCTCGACACCCATCGCTGTCATGAGGCGGCCGAGGTTCTCGGTCGGATCGGTCCGCCCGCCGCGACAGTGCTTCCACGACTCCGGCAGATGCTGACTGCCACCTACGAATGGACCCGCGTCCACGCCGCAGCCGCGCTGTGGGACATCGGCGGTGATGCCGAGACCCCTGCCGTCGTCCGGACACTGCTCGGAGCCTGGGAGAACAACGACGCGACCTCCAACCACGTCCTGGCCTGCCTGAACCGCATGGGCCACGCTGCCGCACCGGCCCTCCCCCGCATCCGGACAGAACTCGCGCTGACCCGCCGCAGCGGCCGCTTCAGAAGCACCGCGAACGACGAAGACCTGCAGGACACCTGCCGCGGCGTCGTGGCTCGCCTCGCCCGACCTGCGCACGTCACCGACAGACCGGCCCTGTGACGGCGGGCGACCCCACTGAGCGCGGACTTGGCCGGACGGGCCGACCACCGCGCTCAGCCACAACTCCATCGCCGCGTAAGGCCAGGAGCACTCACCGACCGGTTCGGGGCGGGGTGAGGGCGCGGGTCTCCGTCCCGGTCAGCGTACAGACCGGCCGCTTCCTTCCTGCGGAAGCAGCAGTGCGGCAGCCTCGGCAGGACCGCCGCGCCGGGGAGCCAGGACACAGGTCCGTGGCGTGCGCGAGCAAAAACGAGCCGACGTCTACCAGCCCAGCAGTGGCTCGCCGAGAGCCAGGCCAGTGGCGGCCAGCCACTCCTCCTGCACGTCTCGGTTCCTGGTCCCGATGGAGAGGTAGACACCGTGGGTGCCCTGCGCCGGTTCGGCGCTCTGGGAGGTCCAGACGCTGTTGAGGCACAGTTGGACACCGCACAGCTTGCCGGAGGGCAGTCCGCGCAGCGCGGCGTGCCAGCCCACGTCGAAGGACAGTGGGCCGACGTCCGCGACCAGCGCGTCGATGTCGGCTTCCCTGCAGGTCTCCTCCAAGCGGGTGAGCACGAGTGGCGGCCAGGCGTCCCGCCACGGTTCCAGACATATCTCCGGGGGAAGCGGCCAGAGCTCCTCGAGCTCGGGCAGCAGCTCCACCTGCACCTCGTACGGATCCTCGCCGCGCGGCACGCCCAGCGCGTGCAGCCGCCTCCAGAAGTCCTCGAGACCCGTCTCCGGAAAGCGCCTGCCGGCCAGGGTCGTGAACCGGCCCTCGCGAAAGAACGTGAGCGCGTGAGCGTACTGCTCCGCCGTGACGACCTGGCCGATCTCGGGGATGTCCGGGTCGTCCACCCAGTCGGCGAAGTCTCTCAGGAGTTCGCGGGCACGACGCAGAGCGCTCTCCGGGTCCGGCAGCGGTTCCAGAACCTCGTACAGCAGCGACATCCCCACGGGCGACCTCCGCGGGCAGCCTAACGGCCACCGAGCAGCCCGATCACTTCGTTTTACGCGACCGTCGGCCCGCGGCCGGGTCGCCGAAGGACCGTACCGGCATGGCGTGACGGCGCCGGTCACGAGGACGCGCATGCGCCGTCTCCCCGGGGTGGCGCGAACCGGAAGCGCGTCACCAGGGCACCTCTCCCTCGTCGTCGAAGAAGCGGCCCGTCGGTCCGTCGGCCGGTACGGTGGCCAGCCGGATCGCGACGGCTGCGCCCTGCTGGGGGGTGCGCACTCCCTGGAAGCCGTTGAGGTCGGTCGCCGTGTAGCCGGGGCAGACGGCGTTGATCAGGATGTGGGTGCCGGCCAGTTCCCTGGCGTACTGCACGGTGACGGCGTTGAGGAACGTCTTCGACGGGGCGTAGGCGATGGCGATGGGGCCCATCTCGGCGCCGGGCGCGGTCTGGCGCGTGAGGGAGCCGACGCTGCTGGAGACGTTCACGATCCGCGGCGACGGCGAGCGGCGCAGCAGAGGGAGCAGGGCGTTGGTGACGCGGATGACGCCGATCACGTTGGTCTCCACGGCCGCCCGTACCCGGTTCACGTCGACCGTGGTGGGCTCCTGCGGTCCGCCGCCGGTGATCCCCGCGTTGTTGACGAGCGCGTCGAGCCGCCCGACCCGCTCCTCCATCAGCCGAGCCGCAGCGCTCACGCTGGCGTCGTCGGTCACGTCCAGCGGCACGCCGAACGCGTCGGCTCCGGCCGCGCGCAGCTTGTCCACGGCGGCCTCGCGCCGCTCCTCGTTGCGCGCGCCGATGCCGACGGACCAGCCGAGGGCGCCGAGCCCGGCGGCGATCTCGTATCCGATGCCCTTGTTGGCCCCGGTGACCAGGGCGACCTTGTGGTGGTTCACGGTGTTCGTCTCACTCATGACATCGATACTTCTCCCCCGCCGGGCACGGCGTCCAAGACCGACTGGGTGGACGGCGATACCGCCCGGGTATCACTCCAGGCCGTCCCGGTTAGGCTGGCGGGGTGGAGACACGTGAGCTGCGGTACTTCGTCGCGGTCGCCGAGGAGCTGCACTTCGGCCGGGCCGCGCAGCGGCTCGGGATCGCCCAGCCCCCGTTGTCGCGGGCGATCGGCGGGCTCGAACGGCGCCTGGGCACCCTCCTGTTGGAGCGCGGCAGCCGGGGTGTCGCCCTGACCGGGGCAGGGGCGGTGCTGCTGCGGGAGGCGCGGGCGGCGCTGGACGCCGTCGAGGCCGCCGAACGGCGCACCCGCCGGGCCGCCCTCGCGGCGACCGGGCACCCCGCCGTGGTCCTGGCCGCGAAGGCGGGCGCGTCCGGTGAGCTGCTGGCGAAACTCCTCGACGTCTACGCCGCCGAGCCCGGCGCCGTCACCGTGGACGTCGTGCTGTGCGGGCCGGGCGAGCAGACACGGTTGCTGCACGACGGCCGGGCCGACGTGGCCCTGCTGCACCGGCCGTTCGACGACACGACCGGCTTCGACACCGAGGACCTGCACTCCGAGGGTCAGGTCGCGGTCCTCCCGGCGGGCCACCCTCTCGGCGCCCGCCCCCACGTGCGGCTCGCCGAGGTCACCGGCCTTCCCGACCTGCCCCTGCCCCGCTGGCCCCGCCCTGACGGCACCTTCCCGGACGGACCCGGACCGCAGGTGCGCGACTCCACGCAACTCGCCCAGCTCATCGCCCTCGGTCGCGCCTGCGCGGTCGTGCCGGAGTCGGGCCGCACCGGCCTGCGCGAGGGCCTCACCGCCGTACCGGTCCCCGACGCCCCCCGCGTCACCACGGTCATCGCCTGGCCCCCGCACAGTCGCTCGACGGCGGTCGCGGGGCTGGTCCGCGCCGCCACCGCCCTGTGACCGACGACGGTGAGCGCCGGGACACCGTGCCGGATTTCGGGGACGGCGTCCGGTCTGCCCTCAGCTCCCGACACGTCGTGCGGTACGAGGTGACCGGCCTGCACCGCCGTTGCCTGCCTTGGTGACACCTGTCGCGCCTCAGCCAGGCTCCCGGCGCTGCCGCCGGCGTCCTGGAATTACACCTCCTGGGGTGCTCCCGCCGATCGGGTCGGCGGCCGAGCCCGAACGCCGGGGTCCTGCACCTTGCGCTTGCCGTCGGGGTCGTAGATGCCGGGCAGGGACCCGGCGAGCATCTCCGGGACGAGGCGCGGTGAGGCGTCGGCCGGCGCGGTCAGCGGCGGATGAGGCCGAGGTCGGTGGCGGTGGCGACGGCGGCGGTGCGGGAGTCGACGTCGAGTTTGGCGTAGACGCGGGCCAGGTGGGACTTGACGGTTCCCTCGGTCAGGTGGAGCCGCTGACCGATGGCCTGGTTGGACAGGCCGTCGGCGACCAGGCTGAGGACTTCCGTCTCTCGCCGGGTCAGGGCGGTGCCGGGGGTGCGGAGCCGGTTCATCAGCCGGTCGGCGACCGTGGGCGCCAGCGTGGTGCGTCCGGCGGCAGCGGTGCGTACGGCGGCGGCCAGGTCCTCGGGCGGGGCGTCCTTCAGGAGGTAGCCGGTGGCGCCGGCTTCGATGGCGGGCAGGGTGTCGGCGTCGGAGTCGTAGGTGGTGACGATCAGCACGCGCGGGGCTCCCGGCCGGGCGGTGATCCGGGCGGTGGCTTCGGCGCCGCCCATGCCCTTGCCGAACTGCAGGTCCATCAGCACGACGTCGATGTCGCCTTCGGCGGCGCGGGTGACGGCTTCCTCGGCGGTGGCGGCTTCGGCCATGACGACGAGGCCGGGTTCGGTTTCCAGTACGGCGCGCAGCCCGGCCCGTACGACGGGGTGGTCGTCGGCCAGGAGCAGGCGGATGGGGGTGTCGGTCACGGGCGGGCCTCGGGCTGGGTCTCGGACGGTGGGGTGAGGGGCAGCCGGGCGGCCAGGGCGGTGCCGTGGCCGGGGGCGGACTCGATGGTGAGGGTGCCGCCGAGCGCGTGGGCGCGGGCGCGCATGGCGGCCAGTCCGAACCCGCCGGTCTCGGGGTCGGGGGCGGGCAGGCGGGCGGGTTCGAAGCCGCGCCCGTCGTCGACGACGTCCAGGGCGACGCGGTCACCGAGATAGCCGAGGGTGACTTCGGCGGTGGTGGCCTCGGCGTGGCGAACCGTGTTGGCCAGGGCGGACTGGGCGATACGCAGCAGCGCGACCTCGTGCGCGGTCGCGAGCGGGGCGGGGTCGCCGGTGAGGTGGAAGCGTGCGGTGAGCCGGTGCCGGGCGGACGTGGTGGTGCACAGGCGTTCCAGGGCGTCGGCCAGGGTGGTGCCTTCCAACGTGGGCGGGGTGAGCGCGGCGACGAAACGGCGGGCTTCGGCGAGGTTGTCGACGGCGGCCTGCCGTGCCTGGTCGACGTAGCGGGCCGCGTTCCGCGGTGCCTGGGGCAGTGCTCGTTCGGCGGCGCGCAGCAGCAGTTGGATGCTGGAGAGGCCCTGCGCGAGGGTGTCGTGGATCTCGCGGGCCAGGCGGTCGCGTTCGGCCAGCACACCGGCGGTGTGCTGGGCGGCGGCCAGATCGGCGCGGGTGGCGGTGAGTTCCTCGATCAGTCTGCGGCGGCGCTCGCTCTCGCGGTACAGGGCCTGATACCCCCATACCACCGCGACCGCCACGGCGGCGCCGAGCGCGGGGCCGATGGCCATGGCGGGGCCGAAGGAGTGCTGGTGGGCGGCGAAGCCCGCGACGGCGGCCGCGGCGGTGGCGGCCACCGCCACCAGTCCGGCGCGGCGGGGCAGCAGATGCAACTGGAGGAAGTACAGCGGGAAGGCCACCCATACGGCGTCGGGGGACAGGACGAGCAGCACCAGCCAGCAGGCACCCACGGCGGCCAGCCAGAGCGCGGCGGCCCGCCGCGAGCGGCGTACGCCCGGCAGCACGGGCCCGACCGCGTAGACCAGAGCGCACGCGGCCGATGCGGCGACGATCGTTGCGGCGTGGGGCCGGCTGTCGGCCACGGCCCGGCCGGCGGCCAGCGCGAGCAGGCCGATGACCAGCAGGTGCAGGCACCAGGCCAGGGCCCGGGTGGTCGGGGTCAGGGCGGGGGCAGCGGTGTTCACAGTGCGTCCCAGGTTACGGAGACCGACGCCGCGGGGCCTCTGTCGAAAGTTGGAACCCGTGTGGCGTCTTTCGGCCCGCCAAGTGCGGTCCTGCGCCAGACGCGCGGACAGGGGGGTGGCCGCGACGGTGGGGTCGTACCGCTTCCGCCGCTGGAAAGGAAAGGCCAACGCCGTGTTTCTCGCCTGGAGAGACCTGAAGTTCGCCAAGGGGCGCTTCGCCCTGATGGGGACCGTCATCGTGCTGATCACCCTGTTGGTCGGACTGCTGTCCGGACTGACCGCCGGGTTGGGCCGGCAGAACATCTCCGCCATCACGGGGCTGCCCGCCGACAGGATCGCCTTCCAGGCGCCCACCGGCGGGCAGGGCCTGTCGTACACCGACTCCACCGTGACCCGGTGCCAGTGGCAGCGGTGGTCCAAGGCGCCCGGCGTCGAAAGCGCCGAGCCGCTGGGGATCACCACGACCAAGGCCACCGCCGGGAACAGGAGCACCGGTGTCTCGGTCTTCGGCGTCGAGCCCGGCTCCCGCCTCGCCCCGGACAGCGGCAAGATCGGTGACAGCGCGGTGGTGCTGTCCACCGCAGCCGCCGACGGCCTCGGTGTGCGGGCGGGCGACTCCCTCACGCTGGCAGGCCGGAAGCTGACGGTGGCCTCCGTCAAGGGCGACGCCCACTTCAGTCACACCCCGGTCGTCTGGACCAGCCGGGACACCTGGCAGAAGACCGCGCCGCCCGCCGGCGGCAGGACGGGCCCGACCGCCACCGTCATCGCCCTGAGCACCACGTCCCGGGCCGACGTGGTCGCCGTCGACCGTCAGGCCGGCACCAGGACGGTCTCCATCGATGCCTCACTGTCCGCGATCGGCTCCTACACCTCCGAGAACGGCTCCCTGCAACTGATGCGCGGTTTCCTCTTCGCCATCTCCGCCCTCGTCATCGGGGCCTTCTTCACCGTCTGGACCATCCAGCGCAGCGGCGATGTCGCCGTCCTCAAGGCCCTGGGTGCCTCCACCGCCGACCTCCTCAAGGACGCCCTCGGACAGGCCGTCGTCCTGCTCACCGGCGGCACCCTGGTCGGCACGGGCATCGCCACCGCCGTCGGCGCCCTGGTGTCCGGCAGCGCCGTGCCCTTCCTCCTCACCCCCGCCACCGTCCTGGTCCCGGCCGCCGTGATCATCCTCCTCGGCGCGCTCGGCGCCGCCCTGTCCATCCGCCGCATCACCTCCGTCGATCCGCTGACCGCCCTGGGGAGCGCCCGATGAGCCTGAACCTGACCGGCATCACCCTCACCTACCCCGACGGCGACACCCGCCTGACCGCCCTCGACCAGGTCACGCTCGATGTGCCCCAGGGCAGCCTGACCGCCGTGGTGGGCCCCTCCGGTTCCGGCAAGTCCAGCCTTCTCGCGGTCGCCGCCACCCTGACCACCCCCGACACCGGCACCGTCACCATCGACGGCCGGAACACCACCGGCCTGACCCGCGGTGAACTCACCGAGCTGCGCCGCCACAAGATCGGCATCGTCTTCCAGCAGCCCAACCTGCTGCCCTCCCTCACCGCCGCCGAACAACTCCAGGTCATGGCCCGGATCGGCGGCCGCAGACCCCGTACGGCCCACACCCGGGCGATGGAGCTCCTCGACGCCGTCGGCCTGGCCGCCCAGGCCGCGCGGCGGCCCCATCAGCTCTCCGGCGGCCAGCGCCAGCGCGTCAACATCGCCCGGGCCCTGATGAACGACCCCGCCGTCCTCCTGGTCGACGAACCCACCAGCGCCCTCGACCACGAACGAGGTGCCGCCGTCATCGACCTGATCACCCGCCTCACCCACCAGCAGGCCACCGCCACCGTCCTGGTCACACACGACCGCGCCCACCTCACCGCTGTCGACCGGATCGCCGAAGTGCACGACGGACGACTGCGCCTGCCGGCCGTATCGCCGGAACCCGCGCACTCGGGCCACCGCCAGATCTCGAACACGTCGAGCGGGCCCGGCGGCACCACGTGAGCGGGTGTCCGCCGACCGTGGCGATCAGTTCGCGGGCCGCGACACGCCCGACGCCTCGGGCATACGACGTAGCTCGCGCGCGGGGAGGTCCAGTGCGGCGTCTTCGCAGAGCCCGCCCAGGCGCAGGGTCCGGACCTGCATCGAAGGGCACCGGTCCACGTCGGCCACCAACAGGTCGCGGCCTGGACAGCGTCCGCCGGTGACACAAGGACCTCGGACGAGCCCCGACATCGTCGACGACCGACAACGCCTGGACCGTGCCCACCAGCCGGTGGGTCCTGGCTTGTTCGGGCTTGTGGTCCTCGGCCTCGAAGCAGGCTTGCCGCCTCGTTCCTGTCAGCCTTCGAACGGCTCACCGCGGTGATCTACGACGGGGAGGTGTCGGCGCTGCCGCCCCTGCCCGAGCCGGTAGGTCTGCGCTGCTGTGACGCGTACACCCCCGCAGATGCGCGCCCATCCCGCCGGAAACCGATCCGGACGCAGGCGGAGCCCCGCCGGGTTCCCCCACCGGATGACGGCCGGCGCGCCACCCCGGGGACACCGGCGCGGCCGAGGGGCCCCGCGGCACGGCTCCTCCACGGCGGTCCCCCGACCGACACCGACCGCACCCACGCGGTGCACGGTGACGAGCTCCGGCGCAGGTGCCGCAGTCCGGATGGCCGGGACCACGCAGGATGTCCTCACCGGGCTGGAGGCCACCCGTACAGACCGGGCAGGCCCTCCGGCGAGGGGGTGACACCGCTGCGGCGGGAGTGAGCACCGCGGTCGGTGTGATCGCGCCGTCCATGCTCACGGTCGGGCAGGTGGCCCCCGTCCGGTGTATCGCCCCGCAGCGCCGTTCACGGCGTCCTGGAGGTCAGGACATCGCCCGGGCGGCAGCCGCGACCAGGTCGTCCGTCGCTGTGATGGCGGCCTCACGGCGGGAGGCAAGGTCGGAGTGGTCGACGGCGTCGCGCAGGCCGAACGCGGCCAGGGCCGCCTGCCGGGCCGGCTCGGCCAGGGACTGTTCGAGGACGGATACCGCGACCAGCGGGCCGGTCACGGCCGAGCGCGTGGCGCGCGAGGCCGTGCGGGCTGCCTCGACGGCTTCCTCGCCCAGGCCGTCCAGGCGCAGGACTTCGCGATGCCACAGAGCCCGCCGGTGGTCGCCCAGGGCGGCCACCAGTTCACCCAACGCCCTGCGCAGCGCCTCTTCCCTCTGCTCGGCACGGGCGGCACTCCGGGCGATCCGCGCACTCTTGATCTGCAACACCCCGGTGAGCACGCCCCCGAGCAAGGTGCCGACGACGGCAATGACGCTGGACCACATCGCGAAGTCCTCCTCGGACAGCGGTAGTGAGGCGGCTGCGCGACAGCCGTACCCTCGGTACCGTCATCCGGCGTACGTACCCGAGTACGACACCGAGACGGACGGCGTCGGGTGAGAACACCCGCCGGACAGAGCACCTGGCAGACATGCCCCTGGTCGACTGCCGGTGCCCTTGATGAGACGTCCTCCCGGCAGGTCCGGTTGCCGACGCCGCCCGTCCGTGCCGTGCAGGGGCCCTGCTCGGCTGTCGCGCTCGGATCAGCGGCGACCGGGTTCGTCGGACAGCGTCATCGCAGGTGGCGCTACGAGTCCTCTGAACAGTGCCGCGTGGCGTGCGGCAGCGCCAAGAGCCACCGCCTCGGCAGGGACCGGTTGCGAGAGACGCGGAACGTGGCCCGTTTCCGCAGGTTCCCGTCCACGGCCGTTCTCCCGGAACCCGCACACGCTGTGCGCGGCGGTTCCGAGTGACCGGGGCCGTGGATTTGACGCCCGATCAGGCCATATTTGTGGTGGGACATCATCACTCCCCCGGTGTGACGCGCCTGTCGGCAGCGCGTGGCACCCGGTCGTCAGTGAGCCGGCAAAGCACTCGTCGAGTCGCAGGCGTCCACCCCGAGTCGGTCGCCTGACAAGCGTTCGGCGTCGGTCGTCCAACGGCGTCGGCCTCGCTGCCCATGGGAGCACGAGCGCAGTACGTGGTGGTCGAGAACTGCACCTGGCAGCGGTACTGCTCGCACTGGGCCGCAGGCCCGGTGGTCGACGGCTTCCAGACGGGCGTCGTCGTACTTCCTCCGCAGCCGAGGACCCCTTGGGCCGCGCGGAGCCGCTGGAGAGCGTTGGCCTCCAGCAGCTGGTCGATCACCTCCCGGCAGGCGTCACCGGCCTGCGAGGCTTGGCCGCGGCACCGGATCGGCGTCCGCATCTGGAAGGCGACGAGCTGTGTGGTGAAGGTGATCAGGCCGCGGGCGTCGGGGACGAGGATGAAGGACTCCTTGCCGGCGTCTGCGAGTTCGAGCGGGTCCGTAGCCGCGGCGTCGTGAGTGACAACGACGATCGGCACAGTACGACGTGGTCAGTCGCGGAGGCGTTCAAACACGGCAGTGGCCTTCGCGTCGTACGCCAGGTGGGACATCACGTCGGCGTAGCCGCGGTCCAGCACGTGCCGTTCATGTGCGGTGTGGGGGCTCGCGGGGTGTCGGGCCAGTTGCGTCACTTGTTCCTCGTGTGCCTCGGTGATCTTCTCGGCGGTCGCCCGCCAGTCGGTGTCGTCCGGTACGCGGACCAGCTCCACGCAGGCCGGTTGCATGCCTTCAGCCAGAGCGGCAGCTGCCCGGTCATGACCGTCGAGGAGCAGCCAGCCGTCCAGAAAGGACACCCACCACAGCAGGACCGGGGCGAGGGTGCCCTCCCGGGCGTGCTTGCGGTACGCCTTCACGCGCGAGGCGTTTGGTGTCGGCAGCGGACGCAGCGGCAGGACACCGTGCCAGCCGCCCCCGCAGAGCAGTTCGAGGGTGGCGTCCGGCCAGTCCTGAACGAGGTCGCCGTCCCAGATACCCGGAGCGAAAGTTGAGCGCGGAGCCAGCAGCCAGCGCCCGAAGTGCAGTGGGCCGAGCTCCGTGTCCTCCAGCCACAGCGCGTATCGGTGCCGCCAGTCGGCCCCGGTCCGCATCGCGGCGGCGGTGAGAGGCGGCAGCGGGGAGCGGTGGCCGGGAAGGCGGCGCAGGTGAAGGTCGCGGCAGCAGCCGTCGCCTTCCGACCGGGCTTGGATCAGCGGCCGTGCACCCTGCCGCAGGATCCACTCGCGGTCTGTGGCCCGCTCAAAGCGCAGCAGCGGCGGGCCTGTCAGGCCGTCCGGCACGGCCAGGACGACACCGCCGCCCGGTAGAGGTTCCCTCGTTGCCCTGACCATGGAATCAGTGTCCGCACAAGGGCCCCTTCCCGGCAAGGAATTACTCCGAGGCCGCGCGCCGAACCCGTTGGCAGAAGACCTCGACAGTGCACTTCACCAGGAGCAACCCGATGGCACTCCGGCAAGGGGCCCGGTGATGTCAAAACTCGGTTCTGACAAGGACCTTCGGGAGCGAACGTGGAGGGTGGCCACTGACACTCGAGTTTCAAGATCGTCGATCTTTAAAACCCGAGCGTCGTGATCGGACCGTGGCGGGGCCTTACAAGATCTCGACAGTCCCGGGCGGAACCGGTCCCTCGCCTGCGGAGGTGTCGCGCAGTGACCCCGGTGGCGCGTCGTTCTCGGCGAGCGTCACGCTGGGCCGGGGCCCGGCGAGGGTGGCGCCGTCCAGGGTGATGCCGAGGTGGTCCAGTACGAGGGCCACCACAGGTGCCATCCCGACTTCCCCACCGTTGTGCGCGATGAGCGCCTCTTCCCCGAAGCCGATGCCGCCTTCCTTTTCGACGCAGAAGGCCCATTCACCGATCTTCCCGGACCACAACAGCGAGACCATCCCGTCACCGGAGTCGCCCGAGAGCAGATCCGAGGCTGCGTCCCAGTCGAGCAGGCGTACTGCGGCACCTGCGTGTCGATGCAGTTCAGAACTCAGGGGGGCGCCGGCCACCAGCGCCGGCATCGCCGTCCTGTCGGAAGTCCGACATGGGCCCGGTCACGTCGTACGTTCCTTCGCGGAACATGTAGACGGAGGGCCAGGCGTCTGCTTCCGCATGGAAGTAGCCGCCGTAGCCCGGCTCGTCCACGTGCGGAGCCAGCAGTTCGAGGATCGATACAGCCTCCTCCAAAATGTCGTCCGGCCAGAGGACGCGGACGAAGAGTCCCCAGACATCACGAGAGCCCCGGGACTGGTGCACCAGGCGCGCGAGTTCACCACCGGCCAGGTGAGTGTCGCTGCCCGATTTTGGAGTCAGCAGGGGATGCGGGTACGCATCGGTTCCGACAGATCCGGGCGGGTCGGCGCGCAGGCCCATGTGCCAGCGGAGGGAGTCCAGAACCGACTCAGGTGTGTCGTCCTTCAGGAAACAGGTGAAGACCATCTCGTAGCGCATGCTCATGGGGACATCCTGCGGGCCGCCCGGAGCCCGGCCCGGCCCGTGGTCGGACTCAGCTCACCCACGACTCTTGACCATTGCTCGCCTCAGGGAAGGTCCTGGAGGATGGTGTTGGGCGATGGCGGTTGCTGGGGTTGCTGTACTTCGCCGCTGTACAGCAGGATCGGATGATGTCCAGGTCAATCGGCGCGCACACTGCCGACCCGTGCCCTCGATGCCTCGTCGAAGCCGTCCGTCCTGGTGGGCCGGTCAGTGTTGCGGGACGCTGTGTGGTCGAGTACGCCTGTGAGCACTGTGCGCATGCGTGGACCCGGCCGGTCGAGGATGACCTGGACGTCCACGACGTCGTCAGGGTGGACCTCCTCGACGCCACGCTCTACGGCACCGTCCGGCAGGTGGAAGCCGACCGTGTACAGGTGCGGGCCACGGGAGGCGACCGGCCGCTGTGGACCGAGCGCTGGAGAGTCACCGTCTACTGAAAATGTCCCTGCAAGTGCGGGAACCGAGACGGGCGTCCGGTGCTTCCGGCTCGGGAAGATCAAAGCCGAGCGAGCTCACCCTGACTGTGAGGCGGTGACCGAGCAGTCCTGGCCTGTGCGGCATGCTCTTCGCTTCGGCCCGGTCAAGCGCTGTTCATGCAGCAATACCTTCGCTGGCCAGTGAGCTGGATAAGGCAGTTCCGCATGCCGCGGCCTCGTTCCGGGCCATCGACAGTCACTGCGATGGCCGCCGCGGGCCGAGTGTCACCACCGGTCGCCACTCCTCCAGGCCATCGCGCTCACTCCACTCGGGGCCCTCTGTGTGAACCAGTGGCCTTGTGTCCGCCCACGCCACGCGTCAGGAGTGTCCTTGTGCGAACGCCGCCGGCGAGAAGGTGAAGGCCACGTAGGTACGTCCGCCCGCCTCGAACTGGGCCTCCTCGGCCATCTTGTAGTGCCGGTGCACGGCCAAGGAACGCTCGTTGGCTGTCTCGACGAACGCAACAGCAAGGTCGAAGTCATCCTTCAGAGCGCGACTGAGCGCCGTGAGCAGCTTCGTCAGCACCCCACGCCCCTGGAAACGGTCGTCGACCGCGACGGGGCCGTAAAGGAAGAGCCTGCCCAGGCCGCGCCCGTCCGCTGCCGTGGTGACCGCCTCGACGGCTGCTGCGGCCGGGTGTTGTGGCGGGAGCCAGCCCGGTTCGCTCGTGATCGCAAACCCGGCGAGTTCCCCCGCAGCGACGGCGACGAAGACGCCTGGGCCATCCTGGAAACGGTTGAGGAGTTCGCCCGTCAGGTTGCCCTGCACAAAGCCTCGACGCGCCCGTTCCTCATCGCTGAGCCCCACTCCGCGGGCCTTGTCCATCAAAGACAGGATCGCTGCGTGATCTTCGGGACGGGACCTGCGCACATTGATCGTCACTTGGCCGACACTACGCAATGGGGCAGACGCCGGACCGTGGCCGGCACCATCACGAGAAGGATCCCTGCACGATCACCCAGGACAGACCCCCGCGATCCTGCCATCGGACCGGGTCAGCCGCATGTCCGCTGACATCCCCAGACCAACGACGACCCTATTGCGGGTGGACTCGGATTCACCTTGATCGGCGCGCTGAGTCTGGCTTTCGGCATGTGTGCTCGCTGGAGGCGGTGGAAGCTCGACGAGGAGGGTCCGCGGTCCGCGCGGGCGGCCGTCCGGCAAGGATCCGCGGCAGTGCTCGTCGGCCTGGCGATGCTGCTCTACGGGTTCTCAAATGGCTGACTCAGGCCGGCGAGCAGACGGCAACGGCGAGAGGCCGGCTCCGAGAAGCTTGGCGACGCTTCCGTGGGCAGAAGACAGATGAAGGGGGACCCTGGGTCTGACCTGGGAATCTCTGCCTTGAGAACTCCTGACGATATGCGTGTGGGGGGAACGGTAGGCTCGGTGTCCATGAGTCAGAGCGGTTCGCAAGCGGCGGCATTCTTCCGAGACATCCGCCGAAGCAGACTGGTCTGGCTTGTCCGGGACGACGACGGAAGCCCGACTCACCTCTCCGCGGACGGCACGCGAAGTCTCCCCTTCTGGTCGACCTCGCCCCGCGCCCAGAGGGCAGCGAAGATCTGGGGGCATGGACTCCGCGTCGAGTCGATGCCCTTGGGTACCTGGTGTGATCTCGTACTGCCCGATGCCGCCCGGGATGGACTCGCGATCGGCATCAACTGGAGTGGGCCTCGCCTGGTCGGCTGGAGCTTCACTCCCGAAGAAGTCCTCAACCGGCTGGCGGCGGCCGACTAGGCGGTTTCGTTTGGATCATCGTGCGGACCGGAGGAAGATGCCGGCGATGTGGAGTCCGGCCAGGTAGATGGTGGCGGTCTTCTCGTAGCGGGTGGCGATGCCTCGCCATGGCTTGAGTCGGTTGATACACCGTTCGACGGTGTTGCGCTGCTTGTAGGTCTCGCGGTCGAAGGCCGGTGGTCTGCCGCCTCGGCTGCCGCGCCGAAACCGGTGGCCGCGCCGGTCGGCCGGGACGGGGATCACGGCACGGATGCCGCGCCGGCGCAGGTGATCGCGGATCGCGCGGGAGGACTACGCCCTGTCGGCCAGGATCACGTCCGGTCTGGTGCGCGGCCGACCGCGTCGTCGGGGAACACGCAGGCGGGCCATGACATCGGTGAAGGCCGGTGCATCGCCCGCCTGTCCGGCGGTGAGGACGGATGCCAGGGGCCGGCAGCGGGCATCGGCAGCGAGGTGGATCTTGGTGGTCGGTCCGCCGCGGGAGCGGCCGATGGCGTGGTCGTCGGGTCCGCCGGCCGGGGCCCCTTCTTGCGGGCCCCGGCCGCATGCTGGTGGGCCCGCACGATCGTGGAGTCCACCGAGACTGCCCAGTCGAGGCCCTCGCCGGCGTCGGCCTGGGCCATCAGCGCGGTGAAAACGCGCTCCCAGGTGCCGTCGACGGCCCACATCCGCAGCCGGTCGTAGACGCCTCGCCAGTTGCCGTACTTCTCCGGCAGGTGCACCCACTGGGTGCCCGTCTGGAACTTGAAGGCGATCGCGTCGATCACCTCCCGATGATCCCGCGGGCGGCCACCCGGCACCGGCGTCCGGTCCGGAAGCAACGGCTCGATCCGCGTCCACTGCGCGTCAGTTGACGGCACATCCGGACCAACGATCCGATGATCTAAACGAAACGGCCCAGTCATGTCCTGAACCGCTTGGAGTTCATCGTTTGAGGACTTCCAGGAGCCGGTCGGCCAGTACCCCGGCGGAGTGCGGGTTCTGGCCGGTGACCAGGTTACGGTCCTCGACCATGTAGGGCTCCCAGATCGGGCCCCGGCTGTACTCGACGCCGATCTGCTCCTTGAGGGCCGTCTCCAGCAGCCACGTCGCCCTGGGGGCCAATCCGACGGCTTCCTCCTCCTCGTTGGTGAAGCCGGTGACCCGGTAGCCCTTGAAGGGCGATTCGCCGTGGATGCGGGTGGCCAGCAGCGAGGCGGGAGCGTGGCACACGATGAAGAGCGGTTTGCCGGAGGCGAGTTGCGCCGTCAGCAGCCGGCCGGTGTCGGCGTCCCAGGCCAGGTCCGCCATCGGGCCGTGGCCGCCCGGCAGGTACACCGCGTCGTAGTCCTCCAGCCGGACGTCCGACAGCGCCAGCGGCCGCCGCATCACCTCCGCGGAACGGATGATCTCCTCCAGTTCCAGGGCGCCGTCCTCGCCACCCGCCATGGAGGGGCGCAGGCTCATCATGTCGACGTTCGGGACGACACCGCCCGGCGTCGCCACGACCACCGCGTGGCCGGCTTCCGTGACCTTCTTGTACGGCACCGCGAACTCCTCGGCCCAGTACCCGGTCGCATACCGGGTGCCGTCCTTGAGCACCCAGTACGTCGCACCGCTCACGATGAAAAGCACAGTCGCCATCGGGCCCACCTTCCGGCCTCGTTCATGCGATCCCCACCAAAATCGTAGGCACAAGGCGAGACCGTTGCATGTGAGGAATGCGGGAGCCGCGGAACGGGGCCCGCCGGGCGCGTCCTCGTCCCGAAGCAAGTTGGGCGAGGGTGCCGCCTTGGACTGATGTGGTTCTCACCTGCGCCGATGGTCCGCAAACATTCGCGCTTGTCCGCCGGTGTTCGTTGGCACTGTCACGCAGTTGGACACTCACCGCGCTGCAGCCGGAGGCGGCACGGCTCCTGCTGGGGAGCGTCACCGTGGCTTGGCAGCTCTCTGCTGTTCGCCATAGGCTGGCCGAAGCTCTCACAGATCTCAATGAAGGTCCACTGAGTGCCAGGGGCTGATGCGAACGAGGCGAACGACCCCACGTGCTCGCCACTCATGGCCACATCCAACGTGCCCTGCTCGCCTCTGCGTACACGGCCGAACGCGGCGGCCTGCCGGGCGACATCGGGGATCTCCCCCGTCTCGGCGAGATCCCCGACGACCACGCCCGCGCACTGGCCTCCACTCGCCGACGCGGCGACCCGTGCCGAGGGACGGGCGTGGACGACCACGTCATGCCCCTGCGTGGCCAGCTCGGTGACCGTTGCGCGGCCGAGCCCGCCGGAGGCTCCCGTCACCAAGACCAGGGCCATGCAGCTCGGCCAGTGTCCACCCGGCGGGACACCATCTCCGCTGGTGCGGGCGCAGGTCCGCGGGATCTGGAGGAACCACCTTCGGTCGGCCTACGGGGGTCGGGTTGCGGGTTGCGGCTTTGGCCGAGGCGCGCCGCAGGAAGAGCGAGGGCAGGCTGGGAGGGGACGGAGGTGATTTCCGTGGCAGGCGATGATCCGCTGATGGTCGTGGACGGCTCGGGCATCGTGGTGCAGTGGAGTCGCCAGGCGAAGGCACTACTGGGACGTGGAGCGGATGAGATGCTCGGGCGGTCCATCACTCCTTGGCTGGCCCGCGCAGCAGCTGTGGCTGACCAGCAAGCGGAACCGAACCGAGCGGAACCGAACCGAGATGAAGTGGCGCTGCACGACGCGAGCGGCCACGTTGTCGCCAAAGACTTGCGGGTGCGGCCCCTGCCACGTCAGGACGGCTCTTTGGTCTGGGGCCTCTTCCAGGCGCCAGCTTACGGAGCACCGGCGCCTGATGGAGGCTCTGTGGTGCTTGAGGCCTTGTTCACCCAGGTACCGGTTGGCCTGTACGTTCTGGACGCGGGGTTGCAAATAGCGGCAGCGAACGTCGTCGCACGGACGATGTGCGGCGGGACCCTGGAACGGATCCTTGGGCGCCGGCTCACCGACGCTTACGAGTTCTCGCCCCCCGGCGAGGTGGAGGCGATGCTCCGCGCGGTGCTGGACAGCGGGGTGCCCTCCCCGGAGCGCGTGGTGTACGTGTCTCCCAGGGGTGTTTCGGACCCACCGCACATCATGGACGTCTCGGCATTCCGCCTGGAGGACCGGCACGGTGCGATTCTGGGGGTGGCGGCAGTGCTGGTTGCTGCCGGCGACCGTGAGCGGGCGCTTGCCAGTCTTTGTGTCTGGGACTCGGTACGGGAGCGGGTGGGACAGACCCTCGACGTGGTGGCCACCTGCCGCGACTTGGTCGAGGCCCTCGTACCAGGCTTCGCAGACGCCGCCGTGGTGGAAGTGGTGGATGCCGTGGTGCGGGGTGAGCAACCCCCGCTCGCTCCTCTCGATCAGGGTGTCCCCTTGCGCCGCGTGGCCTTTCGGCAGGGGGATGTCGAGCAGCAGGTGCAGGCGCATCCGGTGGATGACGTGCGCGCCCTGCCGTTTCCGACCCCCTACGCACAAACTCTGGCCGACCTCAAGCCTCGCGTTGTCCCCCTAGGTCCTGACACGCCCTGGCTGGCGGCCGACCCCCTGCGTGCCCGCGCGATCCGCGCCTCCGGGGTCCGCTCACTTCTCGTGATGCCTCTGACGCTGTACGGCACCGTGATCGGACTGATCAGCCTGTATCGAACGGAGCACGCTGGTGCCTTCGACGAAAAGGATGTCGCCATCGCCAAGGAAGTGGCTGACTACACGGCCCTGTGCATCAATGACGCCAGGCATTACACCCGCGAGCATACGATCGCCACAACCATCCAGCGCCATCTGCTGTCACCATGGCGGCCCTCGGACCCTACCCTCGAAACCGCCTCGTTGCTCGTGCCCGGCAGCCAGGGAGCGGGCGGCTGGGTGGACATCTTCGCTCTGCCGAACGCCCGTACCGCGCTGGTGGTCGGCGAGGTTGCCGGAGAAGGCATCCACACCGCGGCCACGATGGGCCAGCTGCGGACCGCCATCCACACCCTGGCCGCACTCGACGTGGACCCCGACGAACTCCTCGCTCGCCTCAACGACACCGCAACGCGCCTGGCCAGTGAACGGGCTGCGCTTCCCCCCGGTGATCCCTTGCGCCATCAGCCGCTCACCGCAAGCTGCGCGTATGCGGTCTACGACCCCATTGCCCGCACCTGCACCATCGCCCGGGCTGACCATCCCCCACCGGTGATCACCCACCCGGACGGCACCACCGAGATCTTCGATTACCCCAGTGGACCTCCGCTGGGCAGTACCGAAGGACCGCCTTTTGCCGCCACCACGGTTGGCGTCGCCGAGGGCAGCATCCTCGCCCTCTACACCGTCTCCCTCCTGTCCTCCTGCCCATCGGGCCACCCGGGCAAGGTGGACTCCCTCCGGGAGGTGCTGGGGGACCGCCCTGAGCGCCCCGTGCAGGAGATATGCGATGACGCCCTGTACCGGTTGCGCGGGAATAGCCGTCCCACCGATACCATCCTTCTCCTGGCCCGGACCCGTGCCATTCCCTCTGACGAGATCGCCACCTGGCATCTGGACCACCATCCCTCGGCCGCCGGCACGGCGCGCGCTCATGCCCGAGAGCAGCTGGCCACATGGGGAGTGGCCGACGAGACCGCGTATGCCACCGAAGTGATCGTCAGCGAACTGGTGACCAATGCCGTCCGCTATGGCTCTCCGCCCGTGCGACTGCGCATCATCAAGCACCGCGTCCTTACCTGCGAGGTCCAAGACACCGGTGCCCTCGCACCACGCCTGCGCCATGCCCGGACGGTCGACGAAGGCGGACGGGGCCTGTTCATCTCCGCGCAGCTCGCACAGACCTGGGGCGTCCGCTACACCTCCGACGGCAAGACCGTCTGGACCGAACAACCTCTCCCGCTGCAGCCAGACAGGTCGGGATAGCTCTGGGATCGGGTCGTTTATTCGACAACCCGGCTCCGATGCCAGGCGCGGCAGTTCAGCCGGAGGGCGCGGTCGAATGGCGGAAGAGCGGGACCCGCCTCCGGTACATACGCTGACTGTGACCTCCGGTGGGTAGCGGTCAGGAAGGAGCCGACCTGGACTTCGAGACCATTCTCCGCTCGGATGTGTGGTCGGCGCAGATGGGACATGCCCTGGAATGACAGCTGCCCTGAGAGATGTCTTCCGTAATAGCGGATTTGCGGTCGCCGAAAAACGGGGCGAGGATTTTTTCAGGGCAGAACGGCCGGGGCAGACCTTGATGCCGACACCATCGGATGCATACCGAAATCTCGGGACCGTGAGGCTCACCGGCAGTGAGTGTCACCGCGAAGGTACCGCCGTGGCGAAGAAAATCGAACATACCGGTGCTCAGCGGTGGCGTCGGCGGGGGCGACGGGTGGGCTGTCCAGCTGGGCGGCAGATCGGAAGGAGTCTGCCCATGCGGATCGCCGTGGACCTGAATCGGTGCCAGGGATACGCACAATGCGTGTATCTGGCACACGAGGTCTTCAGATTGACTGGCCAGGAGGCGCTCACCTACGAGCCGAACCCCGATGACGAGCGGCGCCTGCAGGTTGAGCGAGCCGCTGCGGCGTGTCCGGTGCAGGCGATCGTGATCGACCGCTTGGACGGCGCGGAGGGGAGCGCGACGTCATGACCGTGCGGGCAACGGTCGCAGAGCTGGTGCGGGAGTTCAGAGCCAACGGCCGGATCGTCATCGTCGGTGCGTCCCTGGCCGGACTGCGGGCCGCCGAAGCCCTGCGTGAGGAGGGCTTCACCGGCTCTCTGACCATCATCGGGGACGAGCCGTACGAGCCCTACGACCGTCCTCCGCTGTCCAAGCAGGTGCTCAAAGGCTGGGTGCCGGCCGAGCACACCAAGCTGCCCCGCCTGCGAGAAGTGAATGCGGAGTGGCGGCTCGGGGTGGCCGCCACCGGATTGGACCGTGCCGCCAAGCAGGTGCGCCTGGCCGACGGCAAGCAGATCCCGTACGACCGGTTGCTGATCTCCACGGGCACCCGGGCGCGACAGTGGCCGAACCCGGACGAGGCCGCCCTGGAGGGGGTCTGCACGCTGCGCTCGCGTGATGACGCCGCACAGTTGCAGAAGGCGCTGGCCGCGACGCCGTCGCGGGTCCTGGTCATCGGCGCTGGGTTCATCGGCTCGGAAGTGGCCTCCGTCTGCCGGGAACTCGATCTCCCGGTGACCGTCGTCGAGCGGGGCTCGGCGCCGCTGGTCGGCGCGCTCGGCGGGGTGATCGGAGAGATCGCCGCGGAGATGCAGCGCGACCACGGCGTGGACCTGCGCTGTGGGCTGGGCGTGTCGTCACTGGAAGGCGACTCCGGCGGACACGTGCGGCGTGCCCACCTCTCGGACGGAACCACCGTCGACGCCGACGTGGTGGTGGCCTCGCTGGGGTCTATCCGCAACGTGGAATGGCTGGAGGGCGCCGGGCTGGCGTCCGGTTTCTGGGGCGTCGGTTGCGACGCCGGCGGCCGCGCCTTCGACATCAACGGCGTGATCACCGACAGCATCTACGTGGCAGGGGACGTGGCGCGCGCGCCTCACGTGCTGTACGAGTACCAGTTCCTCGCGATGGAGCACTGGGACAATGCCGTTCTCGGCGCCGAGGTCGCGGCCCACAACATGGTGAACCTCGAGCCCCACTATCGCCCGCATCTGTTGCTGCCCGGCTTCTGGTCCGGTCAGTTCGGCGTCAACATCAAGTCCGTCGGCGTGCCTCCTTTCGGCGACGAGATCCTCTTCACGCAGGGATCCGTCAAGGAGCGCCACTTCGCCGCCGCCTACGGTCGCCGGGGCCGCATCGTCGCCGCCGTCACCTTCGATCACGGCAAGTGGCTGGAGTACTACGGGAAGCTGATCGAGCAGTCGGGTCCGTTCCCGCCTCCGCCGCCGGGCTGGGACCAGCCGCCCGACATGAAGCCGATCCCGGCCGAGTTCCCACAACCCGGCGTCCCCACGGCGGTCCCCGACGTCGTCCTGACCGGCCACGACCCGAGCGAGCGGAGCGCCGAGTTCCGGTCTCGCCCTCGTTGACGCGCCCGCCGGGTCGGGCGTGCAAGCGGACAGCATCGACAGGAAGAAGGAGGGGAGCCTCGTGGTCGAGGAAACCCCCTGGCAGCAGGCCCTCCGCTACGCCAACCGCGCCAATCCGTACCCGTTCTACGAGGAACTCCGCAGGACACCGGTGGCGCGGCAGCCGGACGGCACCTACGTCGTCAGTACCTACCAAGAGATCGTCGCGCTGCTGCACGACCCACGGGTCAGTTCGGATGTCAGGAAGCTCCCCGTCCCGGTTGCGGCCCCGGCCGAGGGCTCGGCGGAGACCGAGCCGATCGCGGAGGCGGTCATCTCTTTGGAGCCGAACATCATCACCCAGGATCCACCCGAGCACGATCGAGATCGCCGGATGATGACGCCGCATTTCGTCGGTCCGCCCCATTCACCTCACCTGATCTCCGACCTCGAACCCGAGATCCGCCGCATTGTGGACGGCCTCCTGGACAACATGCAGGGCAAGACCCGGTTCGATGCCGTCGATGAGTTCGCCTACCCCCTGCCGGTGACCGTGATCTGCAAGGTCCTGGGCGTGCCGCTGGAAGACGAGCCACGTTTCCACAGCTGGATCGAGACGGCCCTGGACGCTTTGGACTTCGGCCCCGAGGCCGCCTCCGAGGAGATGCAGAGCCGACTGGCCGGGGGTCGCCGGGCCGTGGACGAGTTCGGGCAGTTCGCAACTGAGCTGCTCGACCGGTACGCGCAGCAGCCCGGCCCGGGCATGCTCTCGGCGATGGTGAACGAGGACGGCTCGGAGGGAGGGATGTCCAAGGGCGTGCTCGCGAGCAATGCCCTGCTGCTGATCTTCGCCGGGCATGAAACCACGGTCAATCTCATCGCCCACAGCGTGCTCACCCTGTTGCGGCACCCGGACGCGCTCGAGAAGCTGCGCCGCCGGCCCGAGCTGATCGTGCCCGGGGTCGAGGAGTTGCTGCGCTTCGAGTCGTCGGTTCAGTTCTGGCACACCCGCTCCGCCGTGGAAGACATCGACATCGCAGGCACCACCATCCCGAAGGGCGCGCCGATCTTCCTGGCATACGGCTCGGCGAACCGCGACCCGAAGCGGTTCGCCAACCCCGATGAGCTTGACCTCGAACGCCGGGACAACCAGCACCTCGGGTTCAGCCAGGGCATCCACTTCTGCTTCGGCGCTCCGCTCGCGCGGCTCGAGGTCCAGGTCGCGGTCGGCGAGTTCGTCCGCCGGGTGGAAAACCCCCGGCTCGTGGAGGACCCGCCGCCGTACCGCCACAACCAGATTTTCCGCGGCCCGCGCCACGTCCTGGTCGACATCGACGGGATCCGCGACTGAATCGGCATGCGTGAAGGATCGCTATGCGGGCTTTTCAACTGGTCGGATGGCAGCAACCGCCCGAGCTGCGCGAGGCGCCGGTGCCCGAGCCCGGGCCGGGGCAGATCCTGGTGAAGGTCGGGGGCGCCGGTGCGTGCCACTCCGATCTGCACATCATGGAGGCACCCGGACCACCACCCGGGTTCGCCACGGAACTGCCCTTCACGCTCGGCCATGAGAATGCGGGATGGGTGGAGAGGCTGGGAGCGGGTGTCACAGGATTCGCGCCTGGGGACCCTGTGATGGTCTACGGTCCCTGGGGCTGCGGGGTGTGCGCCAACTGCCGGGAGGGCCGGGAGAACTACTGCCAGAAGGGCAGTGGTCAGGGCGGGGGCCTGGGAGGCGGTCACGACGGCGGAATGGCTGAGTACCTGCTGGTCCCGGCGGCGCGATTCCTGATTCCGCTGGGCACCCTCGACCCCCGCCAGGTCGCCCCGCTCAGCGACGCGGGGCTGACCAGCTATCACGCCGCCAAACGGTCGCTGCGCCTGCTGGGGCCGGGCTCAACCGCGGTGGTGATCGGGGCGGGCGGCCTGGGCCAGATGGCCATCCAGATCGTGCGAGCGCTCAGCGCGGCAACCACTGTCGTCGCCGTGGACACCGATCCCGGCAAGCTGGAAACCGCCAAGCGCATGGGCGCGGACGAGGTGCTGCTCTCGGGCGAGGAGGCGGTCACGCGCATCAAGGACATGACGGAGCAGCAGGGCGCTCAGCTCGTGCTGGACATGGTCGGCACAGACCCGACTCTGCGCATGGCTGCTCAGGTGGCCAGGGCGCTTGGCCACCTGACCATCGTCGGTCTCGGCGGTGGAGCCCTGCCCGTCAACTTCTCGAGCCCGCCGCACGAGTGCTCGGTCGCCTCGCCCTATTGGGGCTCCCTTCCCGAACTGATGGAAGTGATCACCCTCGCCCAGCAGCAAAAGATCAAGATGCTGGTCGACCGCTTCCCCTTGGAACGCGCCCACGAGGCATACCAGCTCCTGCACGACGGCAAGATCCAAGGACGCGCCGTCATCACCCCCCACCCGTGAGTACTGTCATCAAGGCGACCGGGCTGGTGCCGTAGACCGCAACTGTCGGAGGAAACGTCATGGAGGCGGTGGCCGGTGCGATCGCTGGACCGGGCCGGTGGCGGACGGCACAGCCGGCAGCGGGCGTGGGAACGGCAGCTGTGTCGGCGCCTGTGGCTGCGACGGGCGCCGGGCTGATGAAAGCGGCCTGTCGGTGCTTGCCGTGATGGAGAACGCGTTCCGACCGGTGACGGCTGCGCGGCGGCCGTATCTGATCGTGAATCCCCGTTCGGGAGGAGGGAAGGCGAGCCGGTTCCGGATCGCGGAAAAGGCCCGTGCGTTGGGGGCTCAGGTTCTCCTGCTCGATCCTTCCCGGCCCCAGGACCTCGCGACCGTCGCCCGACGCGCGGTGGATGACGGTGCGGATCTGCTGGGCGTGGCCGGCGGAGACGGCACGCAGGCACTTGTCGCCGGGGTTGCCGCAGAGGCGGGTCTTCCTTTCCTGGTCATTCCGGCCGGTACGCGCAACCACTTCGCGATGGACCTCGGCCTGGACCGTGACGACCCTTCGGCCGCGTTGGAGGCCCTCACGGACGGCGTCGATCTGCGCGTGGATCTCGGGTTCGCCGACGGGCGGGTGTTCGTCAACAACGTGTCGTTCGGTGCCTATGCCGCCCTGGTGCAGGACCCGGCCTATCGGGAGGACAAGATCGGCACCGTGGTGCGGATCCTCCCGCAATTCCTGGCCCGCCACGAGGGCCCGGAGCTGGTGGTACGCGCCGGGCTGCTCACAGTGGACCGGCCTGATGCAGTGCTGGTGAGCAACAACCCCTACCGGGTCGATGACCCGGCCGGGCTTGCCAGGCGTGCGCAGCTGGACTCCGGGCTCCTGGGGGTACTGGCCGCCAGGGCGGAGACGCCCGCCGAGACGGCCGCCCGGCTGCGAGGTGGACAGACGCAAGGCCTGACCAATCTGGCCACCTCTGAAGAGGTTGTCGTCGATGCCGACATCCCGTTCGTCCCCGTCGGGCTGGACGGTGAAGCCGTCAACCTGGCGACTCCCGTGCGATGCCGGATCAGTCCCCGAACGCTACGGGTACGGGTTCCCCGCCATCGGCCGGGCGCCGCGCCCGCCGAGCGGCCGCCGGGCTGGGGCACCGTCCGGCGGGTGGCCTCGGCTGTCGCGCGAACTGTTCACGGCCGTCATACCGGCTGACCGAAGCCGAACCGGGCAGAGCGCGGACCTCCCCGGTCACCACGTGTGCACACGGCGCGCGGCCCTGCTGGCGACGCTCCGCGCAGCGCAGCACGTCCCAGACAGAACGGGGAGTTGCGGGATCTGCCGCGATCGTGGCGGACGACGGTGATCTGGGAGTGATGCCGAACGGGCGGCGACGCCGGAGCGAGCGTTGCCGCGGCCGTGCGGCTTTTCGCTGTTCGCCGCTGGCCGGCCGCTCCAGCTCCGGAGATCAGTGCTGGGGGTGCGGACGGTGGAACAGGGGGCGCCGCTGGGCGGCGGGGGCCGGCGGGGGCCGGCGCCGCCACGGTACCGAGGGCCAGTTCGTCCCGGCTGTCGGGAGCGCCGGCAGGAGCGGAGATACGCAGGCTGACACCGGTCCGGTCGGGGTATAGCTGGAGCAGCAGTTCTCTGCCGGTGCGGGGCTGTTTCACCGTGTAGGACGTCGGGAGCTGGCTCGCGAGTGCGGCCTTGTACCGCAGTCGGTAAGGCGCGGGAGCCAGCCACGGCACGGCTTCCCACACGCGGGCACCCAGCAGGCGCGGGATGCTCTCACCCAGAAGGTCGGCCGCAGTGTGGTCGGCGAAGGTGACCCGCCCCCGCACGTCAAGCCGGCAGACCCCTTCAGGAAGGGCGGCCATGAAGTCAGCTGCGGCCTGAGGGGCAGCCAATGCCGAGGGATGCGTGGGTGTCGGCGGCAGCAGACGCGCCGTGAGACCGGGCTGCAAGCAGTTCCCAGCCGGCGGCGGCGTCCTGCAGGAGCATGGCGATGCGACGGGCTGCGGTGGTGAACCGGCCCCGTGCCCGCGCATCCAGAGCGGACGATTTCTGAGAGAACAGCAGCAGCATGGCACCCCACACGCGGGAGCCTGCCACGATCGGCGTCGCCGCAACGGCGCCCACGAAGGGGAAGGCCAGGGCCAGCTGGGGATAGCGGCGGGCGAACTCTTCGCCGGAAGCGACCCACACCAGATGCCGCTGGAGTAGCGCCTCTGCAAAGGGGCCGTCGGTTACGGCAGCCACCCGTAGACGTCGCAGCAGACCGACAAACCCGGTGGGCATCCCGAGGCTCGCATCCAGGACTAGGACTCCCCCGCCGGGCTCGAGCAGGAAGAACACTCCCGCGTGCGCACCCGTACCAGCCACCGTCCGGGCCACTATCTGATCCAGCAGCTCCTGGACGGCAGCGGGCTGCAGGTCCTTGCCATTGGCCATCCGCTGCGCTCGCTTCGCGGATTCGTGCGCCTCCTCTGCATGATAGGGGGCGGTGCGGGCCCGCTGCCCGCTGCGACCGGTCCCGGCTGGTAGGTGACGGCGGGCTGCCGGTTTCAGACGCTGTGGAACGGGGTCACCGACAGGCTCCCGACCAACGGCATCAAGGACTGCGACGTCTTCTGCTTCGAAAGCGGCGACCTCTCCTGGGAAGCAGAGGACGCCGTGATCAAGGCGGTCAGGAGGTGTTCGCCGACCTGTCGGCCGAGGTGGAGATCCGCAACGAAGCCCGCAGCATCTCTGGCACGGTCGGCCGGGCCGGGCCAAGATGGACCCCCGTCTCCTCCAGTGATAACCGTGCACCCGTCCCGACGGCGCCCCGCACACCGGACAGACCGCAGTGTCCTGCGGAGTTCGTGCCCGCACCACGACCCGCTCGCCCTCGTCGACCACATCCTCGGTGATCAGTGGGGACAGCACCGAAAACACGTCTGCACAAGCTCGTTGACGTCCCTCACGCGGATGACAACGACCCTCACGACTCTGCGTCACCACCGAATGTGAGACAGGGCCGAATGTGAGACAGGGCCGTTAAATTCACTCCCGGCGCATGTTCACGACCCTGCAAGATTTCCGTGATGTCAGGCAGATGCTGCAGCGACGGGCTACGGCGCCGGTAACGCACCGTCGTGAAAAGCGCCTGCTCGAAGCAACCGAGCTTTCGCCAAAGCGTGCTGTGCGCACGCCGGTGTTCGTGAAGCAGCCAGGCGACATGCTCGACCAACCCGTGCGTCAGGCGCCGAGAGCAGGAATCGCCACGGCGTCGATGTACGAGGTGAGAAATTCCTGGGTGGCCGGCAGCTGGTCGATGACACTGCGGACGGTGAAGGCGCCGATCAGCGTGTGCAGCAGATACCCCTGCGCCAGGTTGTCCGGAGTGATTTCTCCGCGCGCGACGGCGCGTCCCAGTATCTCGCGCAGTTCCTCGGTCTCTGGCTCGATGATCAGCTCACGGAAGGCGCGCAGGACACCTGGGTTTTCATGCATCACCGTGGCCAGACCTCGCACAAGCGCGGAGTTCTGCTCCATGCGGAAGTCGCCCTCGCGTGTCACCGCCGCGTAGAGGTCGCCTCTGAGAGAACCGGTGTCGACGCCGTCGGCGTGTGGCTTCTGGTGCCGGATCGCCCCGGCGACAAGATCGGCCTTGCCGCCCCAATGGCGGTAGAGCGTTGCCTTGCTGGACCGGGTTCGGGAGGCCACGGCGTCCATCGTCAGGGCGTCGTATCCGACTTCCCGAAGCAATTCGAGCACAGCCGTGTACAGCTCGGCCTCTCGCTCAGGCGTGATCCGGCTGCGACGCGCCGCTGCGGCTTCAGCCACCCCACTCACCCTCTCCGCTCCGCATGTGCAGCTCCGCAGATACCCTCGAAATAAACGAAACCGTTTCGTACGCACTTCGTGTTGCCGACCGACTGCCTGCCGCAACAGCAGGCTCTCGGCCCATCGGCCGCGACGGCGGCGGGCGAGGCCTGGACGCATTCGTCAGGCCAAGCCCCGGGACCGTCCTCTCACTGAAGATTCGTATCGGTACCGCCACCATCATTCGGAGAGTCCCGCCGATTCCTCTCAGTCGAAGGGGAGGGACCCTCGCGTTCGTCCAGCAACTCAAGCAGCGCGGCGTCCGCCTTCCGCCTGTCCTCCTTCGTCAGTTCAAGAGGTGCGTTGCTGTAGACGGTGTACTGATCGGGATCAATGATGTTAGCGGCCCTCAAGGTGAACGTCAGAAGCGTGCACCATCCCTTGCGGTGGCCGAACCTTGCCTGAACCTGGACCTTGTAGTCACGGGGCTCCGCAGCGAATCCGGAAAATGGTGCCTCGAACTCGATGAGGAGCTGCTGCGCTTCCCTGCCTGCCACGGCGAATCCGGCTGGCAACTCCGGCTCGTCCTCCGGACCGGGTTGGAGACGGGACGGTGAAGACACCCACAGGAGTGGCAGATGAGAGGCAGGCTCATCGGGGAAAGCCAGCCTGAGATCCTGCACGACTATCGGCTTGGCGCCGGTGTTGTGAAGGACGAGCGGAAGCCTCAGGCGAGCAATGCGGGCGTGGATGATCGCAGCAAAGGAATGGGGCTCCCAGGACTTCAAGCGCCCTTGTCTGGCGTTGATCCACCAGAAGGAGGCGACGGTAAACATCAACGCGCAGACCGACACCACGCCGGCGCCAGGAATCGATGGAAATGCATCCTGGACTGCTGCGGAAATCGGCAGGAACACAAATTCAGTGTGCCAGCCTCAGACTGCACATGCTAACTCGGTGACGCGGACTCCTGGCGGCCCAGTTGCAGCCCTCGGATCACGGCGCGCAACGACTTTTGTGCTCTCACCCTTTTGCCGAGTCGCATGGCGAGGGCGGCAGGCATGCACTTCACGCGGTTGCTCACAGGTCTTCCCTTCAGCTCAGAATCCGCAGGCGCTCGGGTCACTGATGTGATGCGCGGGGGCAGCGTTCGGCCACAGCAGTGCGGGACATCCCTTCCTGCGCATCGGTCGGCCCTGCACTGCGCCGGCAGACACGCAAGAGGCGTCGGTGCATTGGGCACCCCCAGGTTCCATACGTTGCACGGAACCTCTCCCCGGAGGTTCCTTACAACGTACGGAGAGTCGAAGTTTCCGCCAGGGAGGGGCGAGAGGAGGCGACTGACGCGCCACACGTGAAGACGGCCCCGGCCTAGCTGGGGCGTCCTCGTAAGGTTCAGCGGTAAATGGGCACCGGTCCTCGGGCGAGCACCGGCGCCCGCGGCATGACGCCTCTCCCTACCAGGCGGCGGTGCCCTCAGGCGTAGGCGACGGCGTCCTCGACGGGCACGCGGGGCAGCCGCGGGAACCACGGGTCGACACCGGGGTGACCGATGTTGACCACCAGGTGCGAGCGCCAGCTGGAACCGGCGAAGAACTCCCCGTCCACGCCAGTCCTGTCGAAGCCCGCCATGGGGCCGGCCGCGAGTCCCGTCGCGCGGACCGCGAGCAGGAAGACTCCGGTCTGCAGTGCCGAGTTGTAAGCCGCGATGCTCTCGCGCGCGTCGGTCTGATCGGCGAACGCCGCTCGCAGCATCTCGCCGCGGGCCGGGAAGACGGTCGGCATCTGCTCGTGGAAGTCGACGTCGTACGCCAGGACCGCCACGGCCGGCGCACGGAGCGTCTTGGCCCTGTTGCCCTCGTCGAGATGCCGGACCAGTCGTTCCTTGCCTTCGTGGGTGCGCACGAAGAGCACGCGCAGAGGCTGGCCGTTTGCGGCGCTCGGCGACCAGCGGGCGAGTTCCCAGATCATGGCGAGTTCGTCGTCGGCAACGGCTACGTCGGCGAAGGTGTTCGCGGTGCGTGCTTCGGTGAACAGCACCTTTCGTCCGGCGTCGTCGAGGACGTCGAGGGTCTGCGGTTCGCGGTCGGTCATGCTCATGGTTTCTCTCTTATTTCGGTTGTGCGGTTGGTGTGGTGCCGGGGCAGGTTGACCGCCCCGGCACCACGCGGTGGGGACGGGGTCTGCTGCGCGGGGCAGGCACAAGGACCCGGCACTGTCACGTGGGCCGGTGGTTCCGTGGCTGGCTCATGTCTGGTGCGCATACCGCTTGTTCCGCTCCACGCCCAGGGAGGCGAAGTAGGCGATCAGGTCGGGATTGTCGACCGCTGCGGGGTTCAGGACCTGCTCGGCGGGGACACCCTGGAGCAGGCGCTTGACGGGGACCTCGAGCTTCTTGCCGGTCTTCGTGTGCGGGAGCGCCGGTACAGCGATGATCTCGTCAGGCACGTGGCGGGGTGAGGTGCCGGCGCGGATCGCGCCGCGAATCCGGTCACGCAGGGGATCGTCCAGGCCGATCCCGTCGGCGAGGACCACGAAGAGCGGCATCCAGTAGCCGCCCTCGGGTTCCTCCGCGCCGATGACGAGGGCCTCGGTGATCTCCGGGAAGCGTTCGACGATGTCGTGGATGTCGGCACTGCCCAGGCGCACGCCGTTGCGGTTGAGGGTGGCGTCGGAGCGGCCGTGCACGATCACCGAGCCGTGCGAGGTGAGGGTGCTCCAGTCGCCGTGGCGCCACACACCGGGGTAGGTGGCGAAGTACGCGTCGCGGTAGCGGGTGCCGTCGGGGTCGTTCCAGAAGGACAGCGGCATGGACGGCATGGGACGGGTCACGACCAGTTCGCCGACCTGGTCGAGGACAGGGATGCCGTCGGCGTCGTAGGCGGCCAGGGCGACGCCCAGGTTGGGGGCGGACAGCTCCCCCGCCCAGACGGGGGTCGTGGAAGCGCTGCCGGCGAAGCCGGAGACGATGTCCGTGCCGCCGCTGGTGGATGCCAGCTGGACGTCCGCGCCCACGTGGTCACGGACCCAGGGGTAGGCGGAGGCGGGCAGCGCGGAGCCGGTGCAGCCGATGACCCGGAGGGCCGACAGGTCGTGCACGGAGGGTTCGATGCCGAGTTTGGCCATGGCCAGCAGGTACTGGGGACTGGTGCCGAAGACGGTGACGTTGTGACGGGCCGCCAACTCCCACAGGAGGTCCGGACGCGCCTGCGGTGCCGGGCTGCCGTCGTAGGTGCACGTGGTGGCGCCGGTCAGGAGGGTGGAGACGACCAGGTTCCACATCATCCAGTGGGTGGTGGTGTACCACAGCAGGCGGTCCCCCATGCCCAGGTCGGTGTGCAGGCCGAGGGTCTTGAGGTGTTCGAGCAGCACGCCGCCGTGACCGTGGACGATGCCTTTGGGCAGTCCGGTGGTGCCGGAGGAGAACACGACCCACAAGGGATGGTCGAACGGCACCGGGGCGATGGCGAGGCATTCGGCGCGGCCGGCCGCGTCCTCCCAGGGAACCGTCAGCCTGGTGTGCCTGTCCTCGGGCCAGGCCAGGCCCACGTGGTCCACGAGCACCGTGGCCTTCAGCGTCGGCAGGGCGGCGGCGAGTTCGAGCGATGCGGCGCGGCGGTCGTGTGTGGTGCCGTTGAAGAGATAGCCGTCAGCGGCGAACAGAACCGTGGGCTGGAGCTGGGCGAAGCGGTCGGCGGCGGCCTTGGGCGCGTAGTCCTGCCCGCACACCGACCACACCGCGCCCAGGCTCGCGGTGGCGAGGAAGGCGATGACGGCGTGGGGTGTGTTGGGCAGGTAGCCCACCACCCGGTCGCCCTGTCCGATGCCCAGCTCGCGCAGGCTGGCGGCGACGGAGGCGACCCGGGCGCGCAGTTCCCGGCCCGTGATCTCATAGCCGGCTCCGCTCTCGTCCAGGGCGGTGATCGCGGGAGCGTCCGGCTGCAGGTTGCGCAGCGCGTGATGGGTGTAGTTCAGGGTGGCGCCGGGGAACCAGCGGGCGCCGGGCATGGTCTCCTCGGCCAGCACCTGCTCGTACGGAGTCGTCGCGTCGATGTCGAAGTACTCCCAGACCGCGGCCCAGAACCCTTCGAGGTCGGTGACGGACCACTGGTACAGGGCTCGGTAGTCCGTGGGGTCCTGGATTCCTTCGGCGCCCCGGTGCCGGGCCGCCCATCGGGCGAAGTCCGCGATGCGGCTGTGGGCGGCGGACGTCGGGTCGGGGGTGAAGAAGGGTTCCGGGTACGGCGCGGGGTGCGGGGTGGTCATGGTGTCGTGCTCCTCGTCAGGCGGGCCGTGTGCAGCAGGGGCGCCCAGGCGACGGTGTCCGTGAAGTCGCCGGTGCCGGCCGGGACGGTGTCCGTCACCACGCGGTCGGGGCGCAGCAGGACGGCGTCGGCACGGCCGCGTGCCAGCCAGTCGGCCAGGGTGCCGTCGTCGCCCAGGTCGTCGACCTGGATCGTCGGGGCGCCCAGTGCCGTGGCCACGGCTGTCATCTGCGCCGTGGGCGGCACAGCGGTCAGGACGGCGAAGGAGTCCCCGAGGACGTCGTCGAGGCGCACTCGGCTGCCGTGTTGCCGTACCCAGGGCTGCGGGCAGAAGGTTCCGGCGAGCATGCGGCCGGTCAGCCTGGGGCGGCGCCTTACGAGCGGACCGGCGGTCAGGGCGGGGCTGAGGTCACGGCTGACCGCCGCGGTCACGCCGGGGATGCGGCAGACCGTGCCCACGACGGCCCGGCGCAAGGCCGCACCGCGGTCCTGTCCGCCGGTCATGGCCCAGCCGACGGCGACCGCCACGCGGATGACATGGCGGGCGTGCGGTTTGCGCTCGCGTTCGTAGGTGTCCAGGAGCCCATCGTGTGCGCCCTGCTGGAGCACGCGGGCGAGTTTCCAGGTGAGGTTGTGGGCGTCGCGCAGGCCCGCGCACAGGCCCTGCCCGACGAAGGGCGGGGTGAGGTGGGCGGCGTCGCCCAGCAGGAAGACGCGCCCTCGGCGCCACCGGTCGGCAAGGCGGGCCCGGAAGGTGTACTGCGCCTGCCGCAGCACCTCGAAGTCGTCGCCCTGTGAGGCGTCGGGCGGCAGGTCCACCCAGGGGGCGACCAGCGCGCGCAGGCGCTCCCATCCGTCCGGGCCGTCCAGGTGCTGATCGTCGGCCAGCCGGAACTCCCAGCGGTAGCGGTCCTCGCCGACGCGCATGAAGGTGGCCGGCCGGGTGGGGGAGCAGATCTGCTCGGCTCCCTCCCAGGTGCGCACCGGGCGGCTGGTGCGCACGTCGATGACCCGCCAGCTCTCCTCGAAGCGCAGGTCCTCCCAGACGGAGCCGATGGCGTCACGGGTGAGACTGCCCGCACCGTCGCAGCCGAGGACGGCGTCGGCCCACAGGTGCTCCTCCTCGTCGCTGCCGTCGCGACGGAAGGTGACCCGGACCGGGCCCGTCTGATCACTCGGTTCGTGGGTGTCCCGTACGACGGACTGGGTGATGGACACGGCCTCCACCCCGCTGCGCAGCTCGCATTCCGGGCGCTGCGCCAGAGCGTCGCGCAGCAGGCGTTCCAGGTCGGGCTGGTCGAACATGCTGGTCTGCGGGAAGCCGTGGTGTCCGTGCATGGACCGGGGGAACTCGGTGATCACGCGGCGCCGGGCGTCCAGGAGCCGCAGCCCGGGCGCCGGGCGCGCGAGCGCGGCGAATTCCTCGTGGACACCGATACTCTGCAGGATCCGGCGGATCTCGTCGTCCACGACGACGGCGCGCGGCAGGGGGTAGATGTCCCCGTGGCGTTCGAGGAGCACGCTGCGCACGCCGTGACGGGCGAGCAGAAGGGCGGCTGTGACCCCGACGGGTCCCGCCCCGATGATCACCACCAGCCCTTGGGGTGCGGCCTTCATGGTGCGTCCGTGACGGAGGTGCGCTGATCGCCGAGGTCGATCCGCCCGTCCGGGGTGGAGATCGTGGCGGTGATGAGGTCCCCGTCGCGCAGGTACCGGGGGTTCTTGGCCTGACTCTTGAAGAATGCCTTCCATTTCAGTGCGGGCGGCAGCAGCGCACCGATCTTCTCGGCCGGCTTGGGCGGTGCCTTCAGGGCAGTGCCGCCGGGGGTGCCGGTCAGCAGCAGGTCACCCGGATCGAGGGTCTGGAAACGGGCGAGCAGGGTCAGCGCCTGTGCCGGGCGGACGATCATGTCGGCCAGCGTGCGGTCCTGGCGCTGCACGCCGTTGACCGACAGCCGCAGCCGCAGGTTGAGCAGATGGGCGAAGTCCTCGGACTCCAGCAGGGCCAGGTGGGGCCCCGTCGGTGTGAAGGTCGGATAGGACTTGCTCTCGTAGAACTGGGTCTTGGTCAGCTGGACGTCGCGGGCGCTGACGTCGTTGGTGAGGACGAGGCCGGCGACGTAGCGCGGCAGGTCCTGTTCCTCGACGACGGTTCCCACGGGCAGGGTCGCGCCCATGACGAGGCCGAGTTCCACCTCGTAGTCGAGGAACTTCACATGCGCGGGGCGGATGATCGTGTCGTGGGGGCCGCTGACCGAGCCGGACGCCTTACGGAAGAAGGTGGGCGGGATGTCGCCGGTGAAGCCTGAATCCTTGGCGTGGCTGCGGTAGTTGACCATCTGGGCGACCACCCGGCACGGGGTGGTGACCGGAGACAGCACCGCCAGGTCGGCGACGGGCGTGCCGCTCTCGGCGGAAGCGGCGGCTTCGCGGACCGCGTCGCGGTCGGCGAGCAGCTCGGCGGTGGTGACGGCCTTGGTCTCGATGCGGAAGGCGCGTTCGCCCCGGACGGCCCACCAGCCGTCGGTGGTACGCAGAACGTTGGTGCTCATGAGCTCATCGCTTTCATCAGGCCCAGCAGGCGTGCGGGATCCAGTTCGTTCTCGCCGCGCAGGGCCGTCATGACCTCGCGCAGCTTTGCGGGAGAGGGGCTGGCGCCCAGGAAGTCGCGGGTGACCGGCGGGCCCCACTGGGCCAGGCCGCTCGCCGACATCGGTGCCCAGCCGGGCTCCAGGTCGCAGGTGAAGAGGTCGCCGTCGGCGAAGTGCTCCAGCATGAAGTGGTCGGGGTCGCGCCAGTAGTCGAACAGCTGACTGCCCTGGATGTGCCGGCCGATACCCCAGCTGCGTCGGTAGCCGCGCTCGGCGAGGTACTCCCCGCCGGCGGCGATCGCGTCGAGGTCGGTGACCTGGTAGGCCGAGTGGACGTACCCGGTTCCGGGCCCCAGGTGCAGGGCCAGTGTGTGGTGGTCGACGGCAACGCTCCCCTGGTCGCACCGGATGAACGCCATCGTCGGCCCGCGCTCGCGCTGTCCGTCCAGGAACAGGAAGTCGGACACGATCAACCCGAGGGTGTCCAGGTACCAGTCCAGGGTGCGGACGAACACTCGGGTCTCCAGCACCACATGGCCCAGCCGCTGGATACGGGACGGCTCACGCGGCGGACGCTGGGGGGCGTTCGTACGACGGTGATCCGTACCGGAGTTGAGGATCAGCGGCTCTTGCCCGGGCAGGGCGGGCAACTGCTCGGCGCAGTGCACGACCTGGACCGGCAGGCCCGAGGGATCGAGCAGGGCGACCGACTGCCCGCCACCCGGTACGCCGATGTCACGGACGGTATTGCCGGTGGCGCGGGCCAGCCGGTCCAGGTCGGCCCGCTCGGCCACGCGGAACGCCGGGCCGATGAACCGGGACGCACGCCCTTGCCGGATGACCATGCAGGGTGAGCCTGCGAAGGTGCCGCGCAGCCACAGCTCCCCCGCGGTGCGGGCGGCGATCGCGAACCCGAAGTCACGGGCGAAGGCCTCGGCCCGGTCCAGGTCCGGCTTCTCGAACTCGAGCCAGGCCAGATCCTCCACCTTGATCACGGGATTGCGGGAACGTCCGGGGTGCTCCGCGCGCAGGGCGCCCCGCTCACTGTGGAGGCCTTCGTGGGGCGTCCGGGCGGCGGCCCTGTCGACGGGGGTGTGGGACATGGTGTCCTCCAAGCAACACTGCTGTAATGAGGAAATCATCAACATTGGCGTTACTCATCGTCAATAGGGTGGACCCAAATAATTGATGATCTCATCAGTAATGGCAGCCTCATCGCTGCGGTTGTTACACTCGCGGCATGCCGACGTCAGCCCCGCCCAAGAACCGCTTCGAGCGGCGCCGAGCCGAAACCCGCCAGGCCCTCGTCCGTGCGGCCCGGCAGATCCTCGCGGAGACCGGGGACACCAGCGCCAGCATCCAGGCCATCGCCGAACGCGCGGACGTCGGTTTCGGCTCCTTCTACAACCACTTCGAGTCCAAGACCGAACTGTTCGACGCCGCGGTGACAGACGCCCTGGAGGAGTTCGGACAGGCGATAGACAGGTGCGTACAGGCGATCGACGACCCGGCCGAGCTCGTCGCCGCAGGCTTCCGGCTCACCGCCCGCATGGCCGACTCCCACCCTGAACTCATGCGGATCCTGCGCGACCGCGGTCTGGCCTACATCCACTCCGTCCGCGGACTCGCCCCAAGAGCGCTGCGCGATCTGGAGAACGGCATCGTCTCGGGCCGCTTCACGTGCGGCAACGCGACCACCGCCCTGTCCGCACTGGGCGGCACCCTGCTGTCCCTCGTGGCGCTGCGGCTGGCCCGCCCCGACCTCGACGGGGACGAAGCCGCCTCCGACCTGGCGGAGATGGTCCTGCGCATGCTCGGCATCCCTGCGGACGAGGCCCACGAGGTCACCCGGCGCCCCCTGCCCAGCCTCGGCTGACCCGAGCACCGGGTGCACCGGCCCCGCGGACAGCAAGGACCGCAGGCGTCACCCCGCCCGCGGCCGGCCGCACGGACCGTGGACCTCCACCCCGACCGACCCGTGAGAACAGCCCCCTTGCGAAGACCGCGCAGCCGGCCGGACGCAGCCGCCGAGGCGTCACGGTCCACCAGGGCGGCGTAGCGTCAACGGCTGGACTTCACCGCGGACAGTATTCCGTCCCGTGCCGCGCATGGACTCAGCCCGCGAGCGGACGAGCCGATCCACGACGTGGAGCAGTGCCTGCGTAGCTCTGAGCGCTGGGGTGCAGGGGCCGGGAACGAAAGGCCGTGGGTGCCGACGCCCCCTCTGGCGTCGGCACCCACTCACCCCTGCCCGGGGTGGTCTTGACGAGCTTTCTGTTCAGTTGTCAGGGGACGAGGATGAGGCGGATCGGGTCGCCGATCTTGTTCTCCAGGCGATTGACCGCGTCGGCGGCTTCGGCGAGCGGGATGTGGTCGGTGATGGAGGGGGCCAGGTCGAGACGGCCGACCTCGGCAAGCCGGACCAGCTCCGTGACGGACTCGGGGGTGCCGCCGTAGTGGCCGCGTACCTGCTTGCCCAGGTAGTTGAAGGTCAGACCCTCGCTGATGGTGATCGGCCTGGGGCTGATGCCGACCAGGATGAGGACGCCGTTCAGGCCGAGCGCGGCGGCGGCCTGCTCACGGACCGCCGGCGCGCCGGCACAGTCGAAGGCGAAGTCCAGGCCCCGTCCGCCGGTGGCCGCGCGGACCTGGTCGGCGAAGTCGTCGGCGGCCGGGTCCAGGGCGAGATCCGCGCCGAAGGCCAGGGCACGCTCCCGGGCGCAGGGCAGCGGGTCGACGGCGATGATCGGCGCGGCACCGGCCAGGCGGGCGACGCGGACGTTGTGGGCGCCGACACCGCCCACGCCCCAGATTCCGACGGACTGTGCGGGGCGCACCGCGGCGGTGGCGACGACGGCGGCGTAGGGGGTGGAGACCGCGTCGGGGATGATCGCGGCCTGGTCGAAGGGGAGGTTGTCGGGGATGGGGATGAGGGTGTCCTCGCGGGCGAGGGTGTACTGGGCCCAGCCGCCGTCGTAGTCGATGCCGGCGGTGCGCATCTGTATGCAGGGGCGGCGGCGCACGCAGCCGGCGCACTGGCCGCAGGTCTTGCCGGCCTCCAGGGTGACGCGGGTTCCGGCGGTCAGACCGCGCTTGAGGTCCGGGCCCAGGGTGTGGATGACACCGGAGACTTCGTGGCCGACGGTGACCGTGTCGGAGGTGGCGAACAGCGGGACGAGGGAGCCGTCGATGAGGTGGACGTCCGAGAGACAGACGCCCGCGGCCTTGACCTCGATGAGGACCTCGCCCGGGCCGGGCACGGGGATGGCGACCTCCTCCACGGCGAACTTCTTGCTGTCCAGGTGGAAGCGTCCGGCGAGCATGGTGTCCATGGTGCTCTGCTTTCTGTCAGCGGCACTTGCGGCGCTCCAGACCGTCGGGTGCCGCGTGGTGTGTCGAATTCGGGGATGGGTGGTGGCCGGGAGGATGCGGGCGTCGGGAGCACCGCACCCTCCCTGCGGCTGAGGGTCAGGCGAAGACGTCCTGCTGGTAGCGCTCGTCGGCTTCGAGACGGGCGAGCCACTGCTGGGCGGCCTCGTCGTCGCTGCCGGTGTGCCGGCGGTAGACGGCAGCGAGCGCCTCGCGCACGGCGGGGGCCATGCGGCGGCCGTCCCCGCAGACGTAGATGTACGCGCCGTCCTGGATGGCCTGCCACACCGTGTCGGCGGCGCCTGCGATGGCGTCCTGGACGAACCGGGCCGGATGGCCGGCCACTGCGGAGAAGGCGGTGTGCACCTGGGCGATCCCGGCCTGCTCCCAGTCCTGCATCTCCTGCCGGTAGAAGTAGTCGTGCTCCGGGTGACGGCAGCCGACGAAGACCTGGGACAGGCCCACCCGGGTGCCGTTCGCGTGCTGGTGGGCACGCTCCTCCAGGAAGCCGCGCAGCGGCGCGATGCCGGTCCCGGGGCCAATGAGGATCAGCGGCGTGGCGGGGTCGGCCGGCGGGGCGAAGGTCGGGGAGGGTACACGCACGTAGCCGTAGAGGACGTCTGCGGGCTTGAGGCCTGCGATGTAGGAGGAGCAGGTGCCGCGGTATCGGCCGTCGCCGGACAGGGCCGGGCCTTCCAGCAGGCCGACGGTCAGGCGTACGTGGCGCGGGTTGGCCAGGGGGGCGGAGGAGATGGAGTAGAACCGCGGGCGGATCGGGCCCGTCATCTCCAGGAAGACCGCCATCGGCAGTTCGACCGCGGGGAAGCGTTCCAGCAGGTTGAGCACGGAGACACGCTTGCCCAGGATCTCGCTCTGGTAGCGCCCCTCGGCCTCGGTGGTGTCAGCCGCGTAGGCCTGCAGCTGCGGCCGGGTCCACGGGCACTGGGTGTGCTCGGCCAGCGTCCGTATCTGGGAGCGGGTGGCCACGTCCTGCAGTTCCACGAACTCGGTGAACAGCAGGCCTGCGGTGACGGGGGTGCCCACCGGGAGGTGGGTGCGGCCGCCGGCGGGCTGGTCCAGGCGCAGGACCTGGTCGCGGTCGACACCGAGCCGCGCGAGGGTGCGGGTCACGAGCGCGGGCTCGTTCTTGGCGAAGACGGCCAAGTGGTTGCCGGTGTCGTAGGTGACACCGTCGGGGAGTTCGATGGTGAGGGACTTCGCGGCCGGGCGCGGCGGTTCGACGCTGAAGTCCCACAGGCCGGTCGGGTCGTCGACGAGTTCCTCGTTGGCCACGACCGTGAGGGGGTAGGCCTGCTCGGAGACGATCGCGGGGCGCACGTCGGCCTCGGTGAGCAGCTGGACCTGGAAGCGCGGCCCGGTGGTGGCGGAGGTGTCGGCGGCGTACTCCTCCGCCAGGGTGGACCACAGGGTGTCCATCCAGCGGCTGGCCATGCCGTCGAAGTCACCGGCGGCATCCGCGATGCCGCGCTCGATGACGCGGGTGGCGCCGGCGGCCAGCAGACCCTCCTCGATCCGCTTGGGGAAGGCCTGGTAGGTGGCCACCCACTGGGTGTTGCCGGCCCCCAGCAGCGCCAGACGCACTTGGGACAGCGAGCCCTCCGGCAGTCCTGTGGCGAGCAGATCGTCGAAACGCTGCGCGTTGTCCGGGGCTTTGCCGTTGTAGCTGGAGGCCACGACGACGAGCAGGCCCTCGGTGGGCAGGTTGTCGCCCAGCTCGTCCAGGCCGACCAAGGTGGTGGCGAACCCGGAACGCTCCCCGCGGTCGGCGATGGTGCGCGCCAGGTCCTCGCACGCGCCGAGGCTGGAGCCGTAGGCGACGGTCAGGTTCACCCCCACACCGCTGACCGCGGCCTGTGCCTGCGTGTCGTCGCTCTGCAGGTCCGCGGTGCCGAAGACGGTCCGCTCGTGTTCCTGGCGGGAGCGCACGACCAGCTGGAAGTCGCCGGGCTTGCGCGTCAGCGCCTCCCGCACGTCCATCTGATAGTCGCTGGTGTCGGAGAACTTGAACTTCTGCAGCACCAGGGCGAGGGCCAGGCGGGCCTCGGTGAGCGCGAACTGCCGGCCGATGCAGGCACGCACACCGTTGCCGAACGGCTTGTAGGCATGCGGGTGGTGGTTGATCCGGTTCTCCGGCAGCCACCGGTTGATGTCGAACTCCTCCGGCCGCTCCCACGCCTTGGGGTGGGTGTGCAACGGGCCTTCGAGGATGTTGACCCTGGTTCCCTTCTTCAGCTCGTAGCAGCCGCCGATGACGGTGTCCTCCAGCGGTGACTTGCCGATCAGCGGGATGGGAGCCCACAGGCGCAGGGTCTCCTCCAGGATGCGGGGGATGACGTCCATCTGCATGATCGTGTCGTAGTCCGGGACCGTGTCGCCCGGCATCAGCCGGTCCACCTCGGCGTAGGCCTGGGCCAGGATGTGCGGGTTGCGCATCAGCGAGTAGGTGGCGAACGACAGCAGGCCACTGGTGGTCTCGTGACCGGCGATCAGGAACGTCACCACCTGGTCACGGACGTTGCCGTCGTCCAGCCCCTTGCCGGTGTCCGGGTCCGTGGCCTCCAGCATCAGACCCAGCAGGTCGCCCTCACCCGTGCCCGTCCCCTCACGGCGCTCCTTGATCACGCTTTGGACCAGGTCCCGCATCAGCTGGATGTTCTCGCGGTACTTCCGGTCGTCCGCCTTGCGGAGCCTGGTCATCATCGGCAGCTCCTGCGAGCGCCGCAGCGACTCCACGAGCGCTTCCAGCAGCGCGTTGAGGAAGGGGTGCAGATCCTCCTTGGCGAAGGAGTCGAAGCGGTAGCCGAACCCCGACAGGGCGATGGTGTCCAGGGTGAGCCGGGTGTAGTCGTCGGTGATGTTGACCGGCCGGCCCTCCTGGCCCTCCCACTTGCCCACCAGGTTCTGGGCGATCTCGAGCATCTGCCCGTAGTAGGCCTTCATGGCCCGCTGGCTGAAGGCCGGGAGGAGGATCCGGTGCGCCATGCCCCATTCCTCCTCGTGCTGGTGGGCCGTGAACAGGCCCGCACCCGTGAAGTCCCGGACATGGTTCAGCGGCGTCTTCTCGATCTGCTTGTAGAACCGTGTCTCGTCGCAGACCTCGGCCACCAGGTCCGGGTCCCAGACGAAGACCTGCTCGATGCCGGCGATCTCCATGCCGTAGAGCCCCTCGGGGAACTGCTTGGACAGCCTGCCGAAGTACTCCACCGGGTTGGTGCCGGGGATCTGCGGCGTGTGGCCGAGGATCGGGACCCCGCGCGGAGACCTGATGGGACGCAGGCCGGTCTCGGGCTGTGTGGTCATGGCTTGCTCCTTTGTGCGGGGAAGGGATGGCATACGCCGGCGGAGAGCGGATCACCACGGAAACATACGCCGTATGGAATTAGAACCATACGCCGTACGGAAAGTCAACCGCAACCCGCGGCGGCACAGGCGGCGGTGGGTCACCGCACGGCCGGGCCGACTTCCATACGCTGTACGAAACTGATACCGTACGGAGTATGGAAAAGGCGAAGCGCCCCCCGAGGGGAACGAGGAAGAGGGCGGTACCCCTGACGGAGGCCGGCATCTACGGCGCCGCCCTGCAGCTCATCGACGCGGACGGGGTCGAGGCGCTCACCATGCGCAAACTCGCCACCGAGCTCGACGCGAACCCGATGTCGCTGTACCACCACGTGCCGAACAAGGACGCCCTGCTGCGCGGTGTGGCGCGAATGGTCGGCGCCCAGTTCCGCACGGTGACACTGCAGGACGCTCCCTGGCAGGAGCGCATGCGCCTGCTCGCCACGGATTTCCGGACGCTGGCGCACCGCCACCCCAAACTCATGACCTACTCGTTCAGCCACCAGGCGGACTTCATCCAGCCCGAAGACCCGTTCTGGGTCGCGCTCGCCGCGATCCTGGAGGCCGCTGCGGTGCCGCGCTCGGAGCTCCCGCAGGTCGCCGCTCTCGTGTGCGCCGTCATCACCGGTGTCCTCACCGCCGAGCTCAACGGCGCGCTCCACCAGTGGTCGAGCCTCAAGCCCCCCGCCGTCGGCGACGACGGGCTCCCCCGCCCGGACCACGACGAGAACCGCGTCTTCCGCCTGGCACTGGACACGATCATCATGGGCCTGGAGAGCCGGCTCGCCGATGACGGCGGCCAGGGCGTCCGCCGGTGATGGTGCAGTCCAGAAGCGCCGCGGCCTGAGGAGGCATCCTTCACCGGTGCTCTGCGAGGACGCCTCGGCCTTCAGACCGGGGAGGAATCGGACTCCTGCGGAGCAGGGCAGGGAAAACCGCAGCGCCCTCCTGCGACCCGGCGCCTGTCACCGTGGCGCAGGCTTCGCTCTCGGTGCGTGGACGGGATACTGACCGAGGCGCGAGGTGCGGCGGTATGGCTGCGTGAGAGCCGTTCGGTGCCGCAGCAGCAGACGTTCCGGGACTTCACCGCGTCCCGTGCCAAGGCGCTCAAGGACATCAAGGCCAGGATGTCGGTGCGGCAGCGGGCCGGGATGCCCCGGATCAAGCGCAAGGCGTGAGGCGCCGGTTTCGCCGACGTACACGCGGCGCGGCTTGCGCCTCAAGGACGGGCGCCTGCACCTGGTCGGCAACATCGCGATGACCGTGGCGCGGTCGCGCAACCCGCCCGCCGAGCCGACGTCGGTGCGGGTGCACCGCGACGGCCTCGGCCACTGGTACGCATCCTTCGGTGGTTCACGTGCGGCGCCAGGGCGGCAGCGTCCGTCCCCGGCCAGGAATCTGGACGGTGCGGCTCGGTCGCACCATGGGACCCTGCGCACGACCTATGGGACCCTGCGCACGACCGGGTCGGCGAGCCGCAGGCGCGGCGGCAGTCCTGCGGACGGTGCCCCCGGATACGCGCCGCTCTGCACGTCGTCGGCATCCCGACAGGAAGTGAGTACGCAAAGCACGTGGATCACATCCCGGAAGCTGCGGGCACCATCCAGGCGCCGGATGTGGCGAGTCCGTGGTCGGCCGATACCGGGAGGACCCAGATCTTCCGGTAGGCGGCAAGCACCTCAGGGCTGCGCAGTGTGCAGACACGAAGCCGGTAGCCCTGACATGAGTCCCCTTCCCTCTTCTACGGCCGGGCCAAAGGTCTCCGGCCGCACGGCGGCCGGGAAGCGTTGCTCAGCCCGTTGCGAACAGGTTCGCCAGTTCGAGATCCCAGTCGATGTGTCCGGACTCCGTGCCCCGTGGCACAAGCGCCTGTGTGTCCTCCAGGAAGGCCTTGACGTCCTGCACGGGAACCTCGAGCAAGGCGGTGTCCGCGGGAGAGCCGAGGACGATGTACATCGCTTGGTCACCAGGGCCTGCGGTCGGCCAGATCCGGATGTCACCAGAGCCTGCGGAGCACGTCAGACCATCGGCCAGAAGGTCGCGCCCCAGGACCCATTCGGCCAGTTCGTCGGTGTCGGTGGAAAAGGCGGCACGGACGACATAGGGATCGGTGGGCTCGTAGCGCAGACTCATACGCATGGGCAGCGTGTACGTGCGCGCGACGACGAGCTGTATAGCCACCCTCCGCATGACGGTCTTCACAGAATCCATCGGCTTCTCCCTCCTGCCTCGGCGGCGGTCAGCGACCGCTGGTCTCGTCCCGGCAGCCGCGGCAGCCGCGAACCTCGCCCCCGGAGTGGTCCGTCAGTTAGCCGACACCGCGGCCCCACCGGTCGTCGTCGGCGTCGGCGCTGAACACCGGCGTGGGATGCGCGCGGACGCAGAAGCCGCAGCCGAAACGGGGATCCCGGCGCCCAGAGCGGCGACAATCGCGGCAGCCGGGGAGGAAGTGGTGACGGCGACGCGCTTCGCGGGGCCCTCATGACCTTCCCTTCACGATCGGTGTGTCTGCATTGATTCGGCCATATCCAGGCGGCGCGCGGCGGTGCCTGGCGTGATCCGAGCAAGCAGTTCCATACATTGTATGGAACTGTCGCTCCAGAATTACCATACGATGTATGGAACTGTCGAGGAAACGACACCGGGCACGCACGACCGCAGCGGCATGGCCTTCGGCCCACATGCACGACCCCCTCGGGCTCGTACCGCAAAGATCAGCCGCACCGGCCGGCATCTGGGCAGCATTCCTCACGCGTTCACTCACTTTTCCCCCTCGGCGCCGCATTCGGATTCACCACCCTTGGACCATGTCGCCGCCCGGGCAGAGCAGCTGCCCGGGACTGCCGTACGACGTGAACCGGCCTGCGGCCTGGTGAACGCATCGACCACGGTCGCGTCGAGCGGTACCGGCTGCCCGTGAAGCCGCCAAACGGAACCAAGGCCCACCTCCGCTCACCTCGCGACGACACGAAGGCCGATAGCGGCTCCACGCACTTCGGCCGGGATCCGCCGCGCGGCGCGAATGAATGCCCGCCGATCCCGGCACGACTACGCCCGGGCACTCCCGATACGGGGGCCGGCACCGGGTGTTCCATCAGGGCCAGCACCTCTGATGAATTCAGCAGCGCATCACCTACGCCGACCTACCAGCCCCGGCTCCACCGGGCGTGACGTGACAGCAACGAGCGATAGGGAGATTTGATCAATTTCGAGGGGCTTGACGACCGAGCGATCTTATCTGATGATTTCATCATAAGTGAACAAAATCATCTATGCCGACAGGTGCCGTGCCGGTGGACTACTCGACCACCGACGAGGTTGCGTCTCCACCTCGCACGCCCAGCACGGCCTGTCCCGCCGAGGGGATCCTCGGCCCCACGGGCCTTCCACCTTGATCGTGGACACCTCGCCACTTGATCTTGAGTCCAGGAGAGGAGTCCCAGTGGGGACCTACAAGTACCCGGCTGAGTCCCGGGCTGACGCTGTCGAACTGGTGCGCTCGGCGGGTCGTCCGGTCTCGCAGATCGCGGCCGAGCTCGGGGTGAATCACGAGACGTTGCGGCAGTGGGTGAAGACCGCTGATAAGGAGGCTCGTCCCGAGGTGGTGATCGAGTCGGTGAAGGACGCCGAGATTGCCGCACTGCGCAAGCAGGTCCGTGAGCTGGAGATGGAACGCGACATCCTGCGCCGGGCGACCGCGGCGCTGCGGGAGATCACCGAAGGGCTGCTGACGCGGCCGACCAGTCGGCCAGGATGTCCTTGACCGTGCCGCGCAGCCAGGCGTGGGCCGGGTCGGCGTCGTGCCGGGGGTGCCAGGCGATGCCCAGGCGCAGCGGGGGCAGGTCGAGCGGGACCTCGAAGACGGCGAGGCCCAGGGTGGCCGCGAGCGACAGGCCCCAGGAGCTGATCAGCCCCACGAGGTCGGTGTCGCGGACCACGAACAGCGAGGCGGGGAAGGTGCCGACGGTGCCCACCACCCGTCGATCGAGGCCGAGTTCGGCGAGCGCGGTGTCGACGGGGCCGTGCAGTTTGCCGCGCCGGGACACGATGAGGTGATCGGCGGCGGCGAACCGCTCGGGCGTCAACTCGCCGTCCAGCAGCGGGTGTCCGGCACGCGCGACACCCACCATGCGGTCCTCGTGCAGGGTTTCGGTGTGCACCTCGGGGGAGGCCGCGTCGATCACCCCGACCTCCAGGTCGGCGGTGCCCTCGCGCAGGAACGGCGCGTCGACGTGGCTCTCGCTGAGGAACCGGATGCGGATACCGGGCGCCTCCTCGGCGGCACGGGCGAAGAGCGCGGCGCCGTACGCGGCGGCGATCGCGTCATGCCCGAGGATCGTGAAGGTCCGCTGGACGGTGCGCAGATCGGCGTCCCGGCCGGGTGCAAACAGGGCGCGGGCGCGCTCGACCACGGCGCCCACCTCGGCCCGTACGGCGAGGGCGTGCGGGGTCGGCACCATCCCTCGCCCGGCGCGCACCAGAACCGGGTCGCCGAGTGCCTTGCGGATACGGCCGAGGGTGCGGCTCATCGCCGGTTCGGACAGATGCAGCCTGCGTGCAGCGCCCTGGACGCTCTGCTCCTCCAGGAGGATGTCGAGCGCGAGCAGCAGATTCAGATCGATGCCGCCGGAACCACCGGATCCCATGGATTGCGTCACGCGCAATTGCCCCTTGCAAAGGTTGCACTGGAAAGCAGGTCTTCGCCGAGCCTACGGTGACAGGGCATCCCGCACCAGCCCGTCGAGCTCCCGGGGAGTCTCAATGTTGAAGTCAAGCCGCTTGCGTGACCGGCGGGGCGGAGGTGAAGACACGTCCGTCACGCAGCAGAGCCCACAGCACGTTCGCCCGTCGCCGGGCCAGGGCGATGACGGCTTGGACGTGCTTGCAGCCCTCGCCGCGCTTTTTGAGGTAGAAATTCCGGTTCGGGCCCTCGCGCATCATGCTGGTCTGCGCGGACATGTAGAACACCCGCCGCAGACGGCGGCTGTAGCGCTTGGGCCGGTGCAGGTTGCCGGTACGACGCCCGGAGTCGCGCGGGACCGGCACGAGCCCGGCCGCAGAGGCGAGGTGGCCGGCGTCCGCGTAGGCCGACAGGTCACCGGCGGCAACGACGAACTCCGCCCCGAGTATCGGACCCATGCCGGGCAGGGACTCGATGACCTCGGCCTGTGGGTGGGCGCGGAATGTATCGCGGATCTGCTTGTCGAGCCGCTTCAACCGGTCGTCCAGGGCCAGGATCTGCGTCGCCAGGTCGGCGACGATCTGCGCGGCGACGTCCTCGCCGGGCAGCGCAGTCTGCT